>JBEVHL010000363.1:0-7253 GCA_040511255.1 Mycobacterium sp.
ACCGACTGGAATCTCGACCTGGCGCATCCCGCCGCGACCAAGGCCGATATCGACTACATCCTGGCCACCGTCAACACCGTGCTGGCCACACCGTTGAACCACAACGACATCGACGGGGTGTACGCCGGGCTGCGACCGCTGCTGGCCGGGGAGAGCGAAGAAACCTCCAAGCTGTCCCGGGAGCACGCCGTGGCGGTACCCGCGCCGGGCCTGGTGGCAATCGCCGGCGGCAAGTACACCACCTACCGGGTGATGGCGGCCGACGCCATCGACGCGGCCGCCGAGTTCGTCCCGGCCAGGGTGGCGCCGTCGATCACCGAGAAGGTGCCGCTGGCCGGCGCCGACGGCTATTTCGCGCTGGTCAATCAGACCGAACACGTCGGCGCCCGTTACGGCCTGCATCCGTACCGGGTGCGACACCTGTTGGACCGGTACGGCTCGTTGATCGACGAGGTTTTGGCGATGGCGGTGGACCGGCCGGATCTGTTGACCCCCATCACCGATGCGCCGGTGTATCTGAAGGTCGAAGCCTGGTACGCCGCCGCTGCCGAAGGGGCGCTGCACCTGGAGGACATCTTGGCCCGACGGATGCGGGTCGCCATCGAATATCCGCATCGCGGCGTCGACTGCGCCCGCGAGGTGGCCCAGATCGTCGCGCCGGTGCTCGGGTGGAGCGACGAGGACATCGACCGCGAGGTGGTGACCTACACCGCCAGGGTGGAAGCCGAAGTGCTGTCGCAGACCCAACCCGACGACGAGTCAGCCGACGCGCTCCGGGCTGCGGCTCCGGAGGCGCGGGCGGAGATCCTTGAACCGGTCCCGCTCAACTAAGCCGGTCCTGCCCGACCGGGACGGGCTGGGCCCGACGCGGGTTCGGCTGCGCGGCGGCTCGGTGCTGGTGGAGTTGGCGGACCGCTTCGGTGAGGCCGCCGCCGAAAAGGTGTTCGCCGGCGAAGTGGTCGCGGCCGACGGCAGCGTCGTGACGGCCGCGACGGTGCTGGCGCCGAATTCGGACGTCTATCTCTACCGCGATCTGCCGGTGGAGGTTGCCGTGCCTTTCGACATCCCGATCCTGTTTCGCGACGACGACATCGTGGTGGTGGACAAGCCGCATTTCCTGGCCACCATGCCCCGCGGCAGGCACATCGTGCAGACGGCAGTGGTGCGGTTGCGGCGGGAGCTGGAGCTGCCGGAGCTCAGCCCGGCCCACCGGCTGGACCGGCTGACCGCCGGGGTGTTGCTGTTCACCACCCGACGTGAGCTGCGCGGCCGCTATCAGACGATGTTTGCCCGTCGCGAGGTGGACAAGACATATCTGGCGGCGGTGCAACATGTTCCGGAGGTGATCCCGGAGGTGGTGCGCAGCCGGATCGTCAAACATCGCGATGTGCTGCAGGCGCTGGAAGAACCGGGCGAACCGAATGCGGAAACCGGCGTGTGCCATCTCGGCGGTAACCAATTCCGGCTCACGCCCCACACCGGGCGCACGCATCAACTGCGGGTGCACATGAACTCTCTGGGTGCGCCGATTGTCAACGACCCGTGGTATCCGGTGGTGAAAGACGTTGCCGCAGATGACTTCAGCGCGCCCCTGCAACTGCTCGCGCACACCTTGGAGTTCGACGACCCCGTCTCTGGGCAACGCCGACAGTTTGTCAGTGCGCGAGCATTGACTCCGACGTGAGCTTCTGGTGGCGGTGCTGGCGTTCGGCGACCGCGAAGTAGAACGCGAAAGCTGTTGCGCTGGTGGCGAACAGGATGAAACCGAAGAACAGCCACGGCCGCCGGATACCGCGCCGCATTCCGTCGACGATGGTGAATACCGGTAGCAGGATGAGGCTGATGACGGTGTAGTCGACGCTGGCGGACGCGGCGGCCGGATTGTCGTACCCGAGCACAATGAACTGCTGCCAGCTGCCGGGGCCCCAGATCGGGTTGTCGGCGCCGGTCTTGTATTGCAGGACGAACTGGTAGTTGAAGTACCAGCAGATCGGGATGACCAGCAGTCCGGTCAGCAGGTAGACGATCTCCAGCTTCGAGAACATGGGACCCGTGGCCGGTTTGGCGAAGATCTGCGGGTTCGCGCGGACGATCCAGACGGCGGTGAGGACGCCGAGGACGGCGTGGACGATCAACGAAGTCATGATTCGCAGTATGCGACGGCGCGGCTAAAGTTTTGTCATTTTTGACATAACCGTGTTGTGCACTGACATTCTGCACAAGGGTGGACGCTGGCGGGGCCAGGAATCAGCGCTGACAGGCCGGGCACCAGTACGTCACCCGGACACCGCCCTTGTCGGTCTGGATCAACGTGCCGCAGCGCCGGCACGGTTTCCCCGCCCGGCCGTACACCCACAGTTCCTTACCGCGGTGGGTATCGCCGGTGGTGGTGCGCATCATCCGAAAGCGGTTGGCCCACAACATCTGCTGGGCGCGCGTGACCAGTCGCAGCGGGTTGGCCACCTCGGCGACCGGGGTGGTGGGTCGTAACCCGACGATGAAGCACAACTCGTTGGCGTAGACGTTGCCGACGCCGGCCATCACCCGTTGGTCCAGCAGGGTCTCCGCCAGCGGACGGTCCGGGTCGGCGGTCAGATTCTCCGCGGCGACCGACGCGGACCAGTCCTCGCCGAGCAGATCGGGTCCGAGGTGCTCGACGGCCTCGCCGTCGATCCTGCGGTCGAGGATCTCCAGCACACCGAGATCCACACCGACCGCGCGCGAATCGGCGGTTTCCAGGATGATCCTGATGGTGTAGTCCGGGACGCGGACCGTGCCGGTCAGCCAACTGCCGTCCATCTTCAAATGCGAATGGATGCTGGCCGCGCCGACCCGGATGAACAGATGCTTGCCGCGGGCGATCACCTCGTCGACCACGTCGCCGGTCAGATCGACAGCGGCATAGCGGGGGACCCGGACATCGCAGCGCGTCAACGATTTACCGACCAGCGCGCTGCGCAACGCCTCCGCAGTGCGGAACACGGTATCGCCTTCGGGCATGGCTACGACGCTACCTGCGGCGGATGGCCGACTGACGGTGTGGCCAAGGTCACGGCTCGGGATCTGTCGACCGGGGAACTCTGCGTCCGTCGAAACTAGTTATACAGGCTAAATAGCAGACGACCAGAGGAGACCGACGTGCCACGGACTGACGACGACAGCTGGGACCTTGCGTCCAGTGTGGGTGCCACCGCGACCATGGTCGCCGCCGCCCGGGCGATCGCAACCAAGGACGACACCATCGACGATCCGTTCGCCGAACCGCTGGTTCGCGCGGTCGGGGTGGATTTTCTGACGCGGTGGGCGAACGGTGAGCTTGCCGGTGTCGATCTCGACGTCGAGGGTTCGCCGTTCGGGCTGGCACAGATGCCCGCAGCGATGGCGGCGCGGACGCGCTATTTCGATCAGTTCTTCGCCGATGCCGCTGCCGCGGGCATCCGGCAGGCGGTGATATTGGCATCCGGGCTGGACGCGCGCTCCTACCGTCTCGAGTGGCCTGCCGGCATGGTGGTCTTCGAGATCGACCAGCCCGAGGTCATCGCGTTCAAGCAGACCACGTTGGCCGGCCTCGGCGCTGAGCCGACAGCCGATGTGCGCGCTGTCGCGATCGATCTTCGCAATGACTGGCCGACTGCCTTGACCGATGCCGGGTTCGACCCGTCGAAACCCTCGGCGTGGATCGCCGAGGGGCTCTTCGGATACCTGCCGCCGGAAGCGCAGGACCGGCTGCTCGACGCCGTGACCGAGCTGGGCGCGCCCGGCAGCCGGATTGCCACCGAGGCGGTGCCCAATAGTCCGGGCCTCGACCTCGATGCCGCTCGGGCGAAGATGCGTGAGGCGACGGAAAAATGGCGCGAGCACGGGTTCGATCTCGACTTCAGTGAACTCGGATTCGACGGCGAGCGCCACGACGTGGGCGACTACCTCGACGGGCGCGGCTGGACCTCGGTGGGCACCCCGATGGGAGAACTGTTGACTGCCAACGGCTTCGAGGGAATCCCCGCGTCTGACGGCGACCAGCCGACCATGAGCGGCGTGATCTACTACACCTCCACGCTGAAGGGCTGAGGCAGGCCGTCAGGCTGCGACGACCCGGCGGTACCAGGCCGAGATCTCCCGCGCCTCGGCCGCCGGGGCGTCCAGGGCGATGACGTGTCCGCAGTCCATCCGGACGTAGGTCCACGACCCCTGCACCAGTGACCGCGCCCGCGCGACATCGTCGTCGTCGAGTGCGCCCACCAGCACGCCATCGGAAAAGAAAAAGTTGGCGTGCAGGAACAGGATTGGCTGTTCGATGCGGGACAGGGTTTCGGCGTGGTCGAAGCCGGCGCCGAAGCTACCGTCGACGAACGCTTGAGAAAACGTGCCGTCGAACTGCGAGGTGCCGCGCAGCATGATGCGCATCGCCTGCGGTAGGAACGGCAGGTCGATCGGCTGGCCGGGGGAGAGCGCCTGTTTCACGGCGATCACCCTGGCGACGACGGCCAACGCCGCTGCTGGAGGCGGCTTGCCACCCATCACGCCCGCAGCCTGGCCGAGGCTGGGCGCCAGGTGCTCCCGGAAGAAGTAGGCGAACCCACCGCCGCCGGCGGCGGCTGCCCGGCTGAAGGCCAACCACGTGTCGTAGACCTTGGTGCCCTTGATGTTTGGCCAGTCGCACCGGAACAGCGGCGGGTCTTCGAGGACGATCGCCCGCACGTGCTCGGGTGCGTTCGCGGCCAACCACGCGGTGAGGACGCCGCCGGAGGAGTTGCCGACGACGACCGCAGGCCGCCCGATCGCCTCGCGCAGGAACGTCGCGACGTCCTGGCCGCACCCGTCGATCGTGTATGACCCGGGCGTCCAGCTCGACCGACCGTGGCCGCGCAGCGTAACCGCGTACACCTGGAACCGATCAGCCAGCAACGGCATGATGCGGGTGTATTCCTCCCACGTCACCGATTGGCCGTGGATGAAGACCAACGGTGGACCGTTGGCGGGACCGACGACGTAGTTCAAGATCACGTCACCGGTGTGGAAGTACTTCTCTTCGAACCCGGTTCGCGCGAGCGACTTGTCCAGCGCCACATCTCTCCGTCTTCGGCCGCCGGTCAGCTGCCGACTTCTGAATAGAACGCTACATGCGCCGCGGCGGCGGTATCCCAGCTGTACGACCGGGCCAACTCAGCACCGGTGTCGCGGCGGAATGCGAGGTCGCCGTCCAGGGCGGAGCGCAATGCAGTGGTGATCGCAGGCACGTCGGCCGCGTAGGCGACCTGATCGCGGAAGACCTCACGCAGCACCGGCAGGTCACGCGCCACCACGGGAACCCCCGCGGCGAGGGCTTCCATCGCGGCCAGCCCGAAGCCCTCCTTGGTGGAAACGAACGGCAGCACCGCGGCCCCGGCCACCAGGCCCGGCATGTCGTCGTCATCGACGGTGCCGAGCAGCACCGGTTGCACACCGAGTTCAGCGGCCCTGGCGTCGAACTCGGCCCGGTAGGCGCGATAGTCGAAAAGTGTTTCCCCACCGGCGAATACCAGTGGCACATCGTCACGACCCAACGCCGCGTAGGCCTCCAGCAGATCGATGCTGCCCTTGCGGGGCTCGATCCCACCGACGGCCAGCACGTAGCGTCCGAACCGGGCCCGCCAGGAGGCGCCGTCGGCGCAGGCGAACCGTTGCCAGTCCACGCCGTTGGGGATCACCGTCGGCCGGTATCCCCAGCCGTCGGTGACCTCCCGGGCTACGGCCGCCGAGACACAGATCCGGGCGTAGGGCCTGGTGATCGCCCGCTCGTGACAGTCGGCGAGTTCCGGCGTGGTGAACGTGTCAAGGTGATGGATGGTGCGGATGCAGCGCGACACCGCGTTCGCGCTGATGCAGTCCTGGGCGTGCACGACGTCGTAATTCACCCGGGAATCAGCGAATGCCGTGCCCAGCACCTGGATTGACCGCAGGATGCGCGGACCCACAGCTTCGTCGTCGATGGGTGGGAACGGTACGGCCGCGACGGTCACCGCCGGATCCACCCGACGGTAGAAGGTGGTGTCGCCGCCGCGGCCCAGCGTCCAGACCGTGACGTCCTGCCCGGCCCGCGCCAGCGCCTCGGCCAACGCCAGCGTGTGCACCACGCCGCCGCGCGGTTTCGTGGAATACGTCAGCAGCGCGATCCGCACGTCAATCGGCCAGGCTCGGGTGATACGACGCGGTGTGGCGCTCCTTGAGGTGGTTGAGAGTCATTCGGGCACGGGCCACTTCGGCGGCGACGTCGATATCGGCGACGGCCAGGCCGCCCTTCGACCAGGTCTTGGCGACGATGTTTCCGCCGGGGTCGACGATCTTGGCCTGGCCCAGAAAGCGCAGTGTGCCGGTGATTCCGGTCAGGTTCGACGACGCCAGCACCACCTGATTCTCGGCCGCGCGGGCCATATCGTAGAGATCGAACAATCGGGCCTGCCGATCGTTGGGCATCCGGGCGGCCCGGTCGGTGATGGAGGCGGGCCACGCGGACAGAGCAGCGATCACCTCCGCGCCGCCGAGCGCCAGGGTGCGGGCCGATTCGGGGAAGGTCTTGTCGTAGTCGATCAACATCCCGATGCGACCCACCGGGGTGTCGAAAGGTTCGAACTTCTCACCCGCGGCGTAGATCAGGTTCTCCTGCGCCGGTTGGTGCACCTTGCGGTGCCTGCCGAGGATGCCGTCGCCGGTCAAGCAGGCGGCGGCATTGTAGATCTGCGCACCTGCCCGCTCGGCGTACCCGACGCAGATCGTCATCGGGCCCGACATCCGGCACAGCGCCTGTAGTTCGGGCCCGTCAGGGTCCAGCGCCGGGGGGCGTTCCCCCGGTGAGGGGTTGGACAGGCTGCCGATGTACCCGCCCAGCGTGGCGTCGGGTAGCACCAGCAGGTCGATCTGCTCCCGGCGCAGTCGTTCGATGATGCCGCCCAGCTTTTCCATCGACCGTTCGATGTCACGGCCGAAATGAGCTGCCATTGCGGCGATTTTCATGCGGCGTGGGCTTTCCCCGTGGCCGCGGTCAGCACGTGGGTGTGCAGGTGTTCGGCATCGCGCCCGACGGAGGCGAACCGGCCCGAACCCCAGGTGTGCAGCCACGGCAACCCCAGGAAGTAGAGGCCGTCGACGGCGGTGACTCCGCGCCGGTGGCAGACGTGGCCCTCACCGTCGAACACCGAGGCCCGCAGCCAGGAGTAGTCGGCGGCGAACCCGACGCACCACACCACCGAGGTGATGCCTGCCGCTGCGGTGTCCAA
>JBEVHL010000364.1:0-15666 GCA_040511255.1 Mycobacterium sp.
GGGCCCAAGGCATCACCGTCGTCTCGCACGAAGCCACCGGAATTCAGAACGCCGACATCGACATTGAGGCATTCGACAACGCCGCCTTCGGCAGGCAGACCATCCAGAGCCTCGCGCAGTGCATGGGCGGGCAGGGTGACTACGTCCAGTTCATCGGTAGCGTGACCATGACGACGCACATGCAGTGGGTGGATGCTGCACATGACATGCAGCTGGCCGAGTTTCCCGGTATGAACCGCGTCGAAGGTCCCGTCGAAACCGCCAACGACGAGCAGACCGCCTACGCCAAGGCCAACGAGTTACTGGCAAAGTACCCCAACCTCAAGGGATTTCAGGGCGCGGCCAGTACCGATGTACCGGGGATCGCCCGTGCCGTGCGAGACGCGGGCTTGCAGGACCGGATATGCGTGGTGGGAACGGCGGTTCCCTCCGTGGCGTCGCCGTACTTCACCGACGGCTCGATCGACAAGATCCTCTTCTGGGATCCGGCGATGGCCGGGGAAGCGCAGCTGCAGACCGCGCTGATGCTCACGCAAGGCGACAAGATCCAGATGGGCACCAACCTGAACGTCCCCGGCTACGAGTCACTGACCAGACTAGACGGCTACGACAACGTCTTTCTCGGAAATGCTGCGCTTGAAGCGGACGCCAACACGATCTCTCAGTATCACTTCTGATATCGCGACTCACACGTCTGCGAAGTTCCCAAATCCCCTAAGGGCTTGAAAACGGTATCGACAGAGTGCTGAAGCTTCATCGTACGCACGGTGCCGCATTGGCCGACCCTCAGCGTACGTAAGCTGTTCGCGGGGAATGGGTTTCGTCGCTGCCCGCCGATCCTGGCCGTGATGCGCCAGTCCTCGGGTTCCGAAGAGGCGATCACCCCCGGGACTAACTAGTGGCTACGGCCGCCAGATAATCCGGCGGTCGCAGACGCATCGCGGTAGGACCGGACAAGGGCATCAGCGCCAAAAGGTGACATCGAATGCGCCGCTGAGGCCTGGTGCGGATCGCAAAACCCGCACCAGGCGCCCGCGTCAGGCGAGGTCGAACCGATCGTTGTTCATCACCTTGGTCCAGGCTGCGACGAAGTCCTCGACGAAACGCTGGCCCGCGTCGCTCTGTGCGTACACCTCGGCGACGGCACGCAGCACCGAGTGTGAACCGAACACCAGGTCGTTGACCGTCGCGGTCCACTTGGTGGCGCCCGACACGCGGTCCACGCCGGTGTAGACGTTCTCCGCGGTCTCCGACGACTTCCACTCGGTGTTGATGTCGAGGAGGTTGACGAAGAAGTCGGTGCTGAGCACACCGGGCTTGTCGGTGAACACCCCGTGCTTGGTGCCGCCGTGGTTGGCGCCCAAGGCCCGCAGGCCGCCGATGAGCACCGTCAGCTCAGGAGCGGTCACGTCCAAGAAGTACGCCTGCTCCAGCAGCAGCTTCTCCAGGTCGAGCTTCTCGCCCGGCCGGACGTAGTTGCGGAAGCCGTCAGCACGGGGCTCCAGCACAGCGAACGCCTCGACGTCGGTGGTCTCCTGCGTCGCGTCGGTGCGTCCCGGTGCGAACGGCACCGTGATCTCGTACCCGCCGTCGAGGGCGGCCTTCTCCACCGCGGCGGATCCGGCCAGCACGATCAGATCGGCCAGGGACACCTGCTTGCCGCCGGCGCTGTTGAAGCCCTGCTGAATGTTCTCCAGCACCGGCAGCACACGGGACAGCTCAGAAGGCTCGTTGACTTCCCAGCTCTTCTGCGGCTCCAACCGCAGCCGGGCACCGTTGGCGCCGCCGCGCTTGTCGGTGCTGCGGAAACTGCCCGCCGCCGCCCAGGCGACCTTGATCAGCTGCGGGATGCCCAGACCGGAATCGAGCACCGTGGCCTTGAGCGAGGCGATATCGGCGTCGTCGATCAGCGGGCCGGTGACCGCAGGCACCGGGTCCTGCCACAACTGCGGCTCGGCCACCCACGGGCCCAGGAAGCGGCTGACCGGACCCATGTCACGGTGCAGCAGCTTGTACCAAGCCTTGCGGAAAGCATCGTCGAGCTCTTCGGGATGATCCAGCCAGCGCCGGGTGATCTCGCCGTAGATGGGATCGACGCGCATCGAGACGTCGGTGACCAGCATGGTGGGCTTGCGGCCCGGTCCGCCGAACGGATCAGGGATGATCGGGTCGGCGTCCTTGGCCTCGAACTGCCACGCGCCACCCGGGCTCTTGGTCAGCTCCCACTCGAACCCGTAAAGGTTCTCCAGGTAGTTGTTGCTCCACGTCGTCGGGGTGGTGGTCCACACCACCTCGAGCCCACTGGTGATGGTGTCGCCGGCATTGCCGCTGCCGAACGGGCATTTCCAGCCCAGGCCCTGCTGCTCGATCGGGGCGCCCTCGGGCTCGGGTCCGACCGCGTCGGCGCTGGCGCCGTGGGTCTTGCCCAGGGTGTGTCCGCCCACGATCAACGCCGCGGTCTCCACATCGTTCATCGCCATCCGGCCGAACGTCTCGCGGATGTCGTGCGCGGCCTTCAACGGATCCGGTTCGCCTTCGGGGCCTTCGGGGTTGACGTAGATCAGACCCATCGTGGTGGCGCCGTAGCGCTCTTCGAGCTCCCGCGCGCCGCCACCGCCGGCGTAGCGCTTGTCGGTACCCATCCACTCTTCTTCTTCACCGAAGATGACCTCTTCGGGCTCCCAGAAGTCGGGGCGGCCGAACGCGAAGCCGAAGGTCTCGAATCCCGAGGACTCCAGGGCGACGTTGCCTGCGAACACCAGCAGGTCGGACCAGGAGATCTTGTTGCCGTGCTTCTGCTTGACCGGCCACAGCAGGCGGCGGGCCTTGTCGAGGTTGGCGTTGTCGGGCCAGCTGTTCAGCGGAGCAAAACGCTGCATGCCCTGGCCGGCGCCACCACGGCCGTCATAGGTGCGGTACGTGCCCGCCGCGTGCCAGCTCATCCGGATGAACAGGCCGGCATAGCTGCCGTAGTCGGCGGGCCACCAGTCCTGGGACGTGGTAATCACCGAGAGCACATCGGCCTTGAGGGCCTCGACGTCGAGCTGAGCGAACTCCGCGGGGTAGCTGAAGTCGTCGCCGAGCGGATTGCCCTTGTTCGAATGCGCATGCAGGACTGAGACGTCGATCTGGTTGGGCCACCAGTCCGTGTTCCTGCGCGGCCCGCCCGGCTTGAGCTCCGGCGACGGGATGGCGGGGTTTTCGCTCTCGCTTCCGCTGCTGTGAGTCGGTTCAGCGGGATTGGGCGGGCGGCTGTCTGAGGTATCGGTGGACATGGGATTCCCTTCCTTCAGTGTGCAGTGGGCTGAAAACTATTGTGATGAAACAGATTTGGTAGCTGACGCGCAGGCGGGGCACAGGCCCCAGTAAATGACCTCCGCCTCATCGATCGCGAAGCCGAGGTCGTCGGATACCGCCAGGCACGGGGCTTCGCCCACGGCGCAGTCAATGTCGGCGACGACACCGCACATGCGGCACACGACGTGGTGGTGGTTGTCGCCGACCCGGCATTCGTATCGGGCCACCGATCCCGCGGGCTGAATGCGACGCACCAGCCCGGCCGCGGTCAGTGCGTTCAGCGCGTCATAGACGGTCTGATGAGAGATCTCCGCGTGGCGCTGCCGTGCCGCCGCGATGATCGAGTCGGTATCGGCATGCGGGTGATCCCGAACGGCGGCCAGCACCGCCAATCGCGGGCGCGTCACTCGAAGCGCTGCCGCACGCAGCATGCTGGTGAAATCTAGCGCTTCGGACATCAGGGGCAATCCTGCCGCGCTTCCTGGAATCTTTCAAGTTTTCGGCCATATTTATTGCGTTGCAACAATGTTGACTACGGTTGTGGCCAGTTTTCTCGAAGATTAGCCCTGCCCGCCGAGTCGGATCGGACGTCGTCAGGCCCGGAGTAGGCTTTTGTCATAACGCCGCGCCTGATCTGTCGTACCCCGTTGATATGGTTTGGCGTCGATGGATCCGGTTGAAATCACAGCCGTCACCAATCATGTTGGAGTTCCGCCGCAGGCAGACCTCCTCTTTTGCGACGGCTATGAGGGATCACTGTGAACGGATCTACCAACGACGGCGCTCCGACTGACCACGTCGTCTTCGCCACCGCCGAAAACTGGGTTGCGCGCACCGCAGTCATCGCGGTCGCGGGAGACCTGGACATGATCACCGCGCCCGACCTTGCCGACGCCATTCGCGCCGCGGCAGCACAGGGACCCACCGCCTTGATCGTGGATCTGTCCAAGGTCGGCTTCCTGGGCTCGGCCGGAATGAGCGCGTTGGTCGGCGCACACCAGGAGATCAGTGGTTCAGCGCGCTTCGGGGTTGTCGCCGACGGACCGGCCACCAGCCGGCCACTGAGACTGCTGGGGCTCGATACCCTGCTCACCTTGTACCAAACCCTCGACGCCGCGCTGGTGGACGTCGCCGACGCGTGAGCGCGGCAGACGGATCACTCCACCTGACGCGACACCAAAATATCGCGACGGAGCCCACCATGTCTGCCACCACTGTCACCATGTTCGTCAACGGACAGGCCATGAGTGGAGGCCCGCTCAACGATGCGCTGACCTCAGCGCGCTTCGTCGGCCGCGTCCGCACCGCGCCCCGCTACAAGTTCTTCTCGTTCGGCGATGTCTTTCCCGGGCTGCTTCCTGTCGAGGAAGGCGGATGGTCGGTGCCCGGCGAGATATACGAGATCAGCTATGACGAACTCCGCGACAAACTGTTGCCGCGTGAACCAGCCGAGTTGGAGCTGTCCGTGATTCAGCTCGAAGACGGGTCGGGCTCGTTGAGCATGATCTGCCGCCAAACCCCCACCGAGAGCGACGCCCGTGAGATCGTCGCCCAGGGCGGATGGCGCGAGCACTTGGGCGGATGACCCGGCACGTCCGCGCGGCGGTGCCGACGGACACCGAGCCCCACGGGGGCGCGCCGCGCCCGTCGAGCAGGATGGCCGAATGGACTCGACCTTGGTGGGACGTGTGGCGCTGGTGACCGGAGGCGGGCGGGGGCTCGGGCTGGCGATGGCCGAGGCCGTGGCCCGGGCGGGGGCGAAGATCGCGCTCCTCGACGTGCGAGACGAGGTGCACGACGCAGCGGAGCGACTCGGTGCCGCCACCGGGACACAGGTAATTGGGGTCACCGGCGATGTCACTGATGAGGCGTCCCTCGAGGTGGCCATGGACCAGGTCGCAAACCGCATGGGCGTGGTCGACGCCCTGGTCAATGCCGCCGGAGTCGCGGACACCACAAGCGCGCTCGACATCACGCTCGAACGGTTCCGCCAAGTCGTCGACATCAACCTGACGGGGACATTCGTCGTCTGCCGGGCCTTCGCGCGGCGCCTGATCGAGGCCGGGCGGACCGGCTCGGCCGTCACCATCGCATCCATGTCGGGCCTCCGCGTCAACCGACCGCAGGACCAGGCCGCGTACAACGCGTCGAAGGCAGGCGTTGCGATGCTGACCAAGAGCCTGGCGGTCGAGTGGCTGCCGCTGGGAATCCGCCTCAATGCCATCTCCCCGGGGTATTTCGCCTCGGAGCAGACGCTCGCCGTACCACGGGACTCACCGGAGCAGTTCGCCGAGTGGATGGCCCACACCCCCGTCGGCCGGATGGGCGAACCGCACGAGCTGGGCCCGCTCGCGGTCTACCTGCTAAGCGACTCGTCGGCGTACATGGTCGGCCAGTCGATCGTCATCGACGGCGGCTACACCGCTCTTTGACGCACGATGCCCCCTGCTGCCACGCCAGGGGCCGCGAGCTGAGTTCAGGAATCCGTCGCGAGGGCGGTCACCGGCGGTGAGCATCTCACCTGCAGTGGAGGCGCAATCCGCAGCATCACCACATCGTGTGGCGGCACGGTCCGGGTGATTCTGCCGTCACCTGAGGTGTCGGCGTGCGAGAGCTACAGCGAGAATCGTCGCAAGTCGTCACCGACTGGGCGCCCTCTGCGGCGAACTGCGTGAGCTGTCCCACGGATTGAATCCGACGATACTGTCGAGAAGTGTTCTGGCCCTGGCGATCAGGGCTCTCGCCCGGCAATCGCCGGAAGTCGCGGTCTACTTTGTCGTCGTGGAAGCGCTGACCAATGCGGTCAAGCACTCGAACGCATCCGAGGTCTACGTGGGAGCAGACTTCGTAGGCGGATGTCTTCAGGTGACCATTCGCGATGACGGAATCGGCGGCGCCGCCGTCGGGGGCGGCTCGGGCTTGATCGGGCTCAGGGAACGCGTCGAGGTGCTTGGTGGTTAGTTCGACTTTGCCAGTCCAGAGGGGCATGGGACGACTCTGGTGGCCACCATTCCTCTCGATGGCCGGCTACCCGACACCTAGGAGCCGGTCGGACAGGCAGGTACGGATCGTCAGGCACAAGGCTCTGGGGGTTACCCAACTCGCCGGAATCATTGCTACGTCGAACACCTCACGCGAACCCCTGAGACCGTCATCAGGCCAGCAGGTGCGTCCTGATTGTGACCGGTCGGCTACGCGATCGAGTTACGTAGACTGCAAGAAGGACATTGTGGTTCTTCACGCAACGCCGATCGCCCTAACGTTCCAGGCTCGGGCCCCTTCCTTCCGACAGAGCCGAGCGCAGTCCACGACGCGCCCGATGTAGTCGGGACACCACGGTGCCCATGGGAATGCTTTCGATTTCAGCGATCTGCTTGACGGGGAACTGACACACGTCGGCGTAGAAGAGCGCTGCCTGCAAGCTGACCGGTAGTGCTTGGATACATTGCCGCAAATGATCATTGGGCAGAAGCGTGAGTGCGGTCTCTTCGGCCGAGGGCACGAGGGTGCGTTGCTGTCTATCAATCGATACTTGGGCATCGCCAACGGAGCCGGCGAGCACCTCCCTCGGGCGGCGTTGGGTCTTGCGGTGATTGTCGATCCACGTGTTGACCATGATTCTCACCATCCAGGCTCTCAGGTTGGAACCGGGAACACAGGAATCGAAGTTGAGCCAGGCCTTGACAAGGGTGTCCTGCACAAGATCTTCGGCATCGTGGATGCTCGATGTGTATCGGCGGGCGATGCGCATGAGCTCGCCCCGCAACGGAAAGGCCTCGCTGGCGAAACGACGTTCTACACGGGCGCGGGTCACACCATCTAGGTCCTGGGTTGCGCCCGGGCTTGATGCGGTGACTGTGGTGTTTGAGGTATCCCTGATGGCGCATTCCGTCAGGTGTGGGTGTCTCAACGCGATTTCCTTTTCTGGCGCCTTTCGGAAGCACGAACCAACTCGGTCGCACTTCAGGTCAGGCAGTGAGCTGTGGTTTGTTCCGTCATCACGGATGCGGGTGGGGCAGGCGTTGCCTAACAGCAGGTTTCGGTGGTCAGAAGTCGTCTCGCCGATGGTGACGTGCAGCTACCGACCGGGTCGGTAGTACGTGCTAGCGTCGACAACCGAGCAGCCACCATACGACCGGTAGATCCGGTGCCCACCACTAAGTCGTCATCGTGGTGCTCCGAGTGATCTCTGGTCTCAGCTCGGATGCCTCACTTGGCTTCTGATGTTGTGTGCCGCTACCGCGGTAGCGTCCTGCAAATCCTTTTCTAATCGTTCAGGAGACGGTATGACTCCTGATCGCTTGCGCGATCAGTTTTTCGGTTGCAGTACGAAGTCGTACCGCGCCAAGAGCCAGGGCACCTCGGACGTCCGACCGTCGGGCGTCGGACTCGCTTCACGACGCTCGAACTCGACCACCAGCTCGGCTTTTACGCCGAATACAACATCGCTGTCGAGGTGTTGCGCGCCCCTCTCGAACAAGTGCGTGACGAGTGGCTCGTATCCCGGTACCTCTATCAGGAAATGGATGTGCGCCGGCCGGTAGTGGCTGATGTCGGTTTGGGCGATGAGCTCGCCGACTGGACCATCCATAGGAATGCTGTAGCCGAGCGGTGCGATTGTCCGCACGCAGTAGGCCCCCGTCGGAGTCGACGTGTACTTTCCGCGTAACCGTGCCTCGTCGACCTGTAGTTGGGCCTCATACGCCCCGTCCGCGTCGGCCTGCCACACATCGAGGACCGCTCCCCCGATGGCCGTCCCGTCCACATCGCGGACGTCACCCACGATGAAGAGGGGTGTGCCCCGCACGCCTGCAGACATGTCCGCGCCGAATTCCAACTTCGGTGATCCGTCGACATGAAACGGGCCGAGAACCGTTGCCGGCGTGGCGCCCACGTCCAGACGATGATTCATCTCGACGAGCAGTGTCGACAGCCCTAAGACATCCGACGCGAGGATGAATTCCTGACGCTTACCGTCGCTGATTTGGCCCGCGCGGCGGAGCCACTGCACGGCAGCTGCCAACTCCGACTCGGATAGCCCTACGGTGCGGGCAAAGTCATGCAGGTATCGCACCATCTCCTGCATGAGCTGTGCCAATCGCGGACTGTGGGCGGTCGCCCACCGAGCCGCAGCAAGATTGGTGATGTTCTGCTCGGTGATCGTCTGCATATCTCTCCCCTTCTGGAGGCAACGCCGCCGAAAGGTCACGTATCGGCGCTGCCACATTGCTGCACAGTCATTTTCAGATGTAGACGTATGGAACTCGACGTGCTCATGGTGAAGTGGGCCTGAGATCAGCAGCCCGACCTCCGAGCTTGTTGACGCCGGGCAATGCCCGCCCAGAATCAAGCCGCTCGGAGGGTTCGACTTCCCCCCTGCGATCTCACGGGTCCTGGACGAAGACCATCGCCTTCCTGTCTGTAATATATTGCATATTGCGATGTGGTTTTGTCAAGGGGCCAGAACCCGACAGGTCCGAGACGGTCACTGCAGATGCTCACCGTTGTCGGCCTTCTCGAGCGCGTCGGTGGTCCCGTGGGCTACACGGTGCGACTTCCTCCTGGGGGAGGGTCAATTCCGCACCCGGATTTGCGCGGACCGGCAAGCTCATGAAGGTGCCCTGTTTCGTACCCATCCAGCGTGAGTGCCGCTGCCAGAGCGTCACATACGGCTCTGGAGGGGTTGCGCTCACGGCCCTGTTCGAGTCGGACGTAGTACTCGATACTGATTCCGGCGCGAGTGGCCACCTCCTCGCGCCGCAGTCCGGACACCCGGCGAATTCCCCGGGTGGAGATACCAACCACGTTTGGGGCGAACCGCTCTCGGTGGCTACGCAGGAACTCTGCAGGTGGGGTGATATCGGATGCTGACGACACACCGTATAACACGTACGCAGAGGAACATTGATTCACTATTGGTCCCCGACATGGCTCGAGCAGCGGAGCGTAGCTGCTGAGTCACCTCCAGCCGGCGCATCACTTGGGTGACGGGAAAGACGGCGGATGGCCGATCAACACGGCGACCACCAAGATGCCTGCGGCCTGCCATGCCATCGTCAATCCTCAGCCGATCTCGATTCCGTAATGACCGGCGACCCGCACGACAGGTGCCGTCAACGCTGTACGGGTGGCGGAGCGCTGCTGTGTGCAAGTCCGCGTGAAGACAACGCCGCTGCGATACGTCTCAACATAGGTAACGCCCATTCACCCGACATTCCGGAGGAAACCTTTGTGAACGACTATCCGGCGTTTATGGACCCTTCCATCGATGTAGGCGCCCGCGGTAGGGCCGTCCGACGTGGCTCGCTAGGAACCCGACTTCTGGCGCAACTCCTTGCGAATCGTCTCGACCGGCAACTTGCGGTGGGAATTGTTGGACCGCCCGGGAGCGCCATCGATCTCCGGGCCGCGCACCTGGAGTCCGACGACCAGCGTCAGCGGATTGCACGAGCACTGCGCCGCGCCGTCGTCGAGGCGCGCGAGGGTCGTCCACCGGCGGCTGTCACCGTGCCTATCCACCGTCGCAACGTTGTTGAAGCCGAGGACACGATCGATGCGATCACGCTTCGGTTGCACTCGCCACGCCGTGTGAACGCCTGCGGAATGGCCCTTCTCCAGCGAACGCTCTCCGATGGCTGCGGTCCGTTATATGCATGCAGGAGCGGCGATCTCAATGATTGTCTGCGTGTGGCGCTGGCCGCTCTCTGAGCCCCTGCCCGTTCAGTCGGTTGGCGCAGATCACGAATACCAGCAACGCGGTTCTCCTGCAATGCTAGGCGAGGGTCAGAGCGTCCGCGATGACGGTTTGTCGTCCGTCATCCAGGACCGAAGATGCTCTGGCGCAATTGCTTGACACCAATCCGGCGGCAAGCAGCACCACACCGAAACGTCCCCTCACGAGAGCGTGGACTCGGGCGCCTGCTGTGGCAGAGTCAAGACCTAACCGGAACACCAAAGACCCTTTCGGTGCATTCACGAGGCTCGACCCGACACGCCGCAGGCATCGCCGTGTAGCTGCGCCGTTAGCCCCGGCTCCTAGCTGAGGATTACTCAACCTGCGGCCTCAAGGAAGTGGCGCGATTGGTTGGCGTGCTACAACGCCGCCATCCCGTCGCAAACATTCGCTCGATCGGACTGCCCCGGTCGCCGATGAGCATGCAACCCCGTAGATCGCCGTCAACGCTTCTCGGCTGACTTCGGCGGCGCGGCTCATCGCCGCCCGAAACGAAGCACGCTGCCCCATCGTCACGTCATCGCCGCGTTCGGCGGAGGGCTGTAGCGCTGCAGCCGCATCGAACAGCAGCAGACGCGCAGCTGCGATGGCGGTATCTGCCTTGGCGACGGTGTCACCGCGCAGGTGGTGCGCTTCGGCCGTGGATCCGCTCGCAATAGGTCGCGTACGCCATTGGTGCCTGCGCAGCAACAGATTTCGACACTTCCGGGTGCTCCTCCGAGCCGCCACCGTACATCATCATGCCAATCATTACCGGAATGATCTCTGGGGGAATCTTTTCCGCACCTTCCTCGACCATGAGCTGCCACTCGGAGGCGAAGATATGCCGCTCGACCACGGGAAGAATTAGCTTCTCTTCCAGGTGCGTGTGATTGTCAAGCGCCACTGTGAGGCGACCTATAGCGTCGACCAGTGCTTCGCGATCCGCTAGCGCAGCATCAGCAATCCACGAACTCAACAGCGTGTCGACACGGAGTGTGAGCGCATCGATTTCCTGGTGCTGTTCTTCCAGCAAGGCTACGACGGGGGCAATCTCCTCAGGCGCCCGGATGCGAAGCCTCGGCCACAACACTGCATCCTCCCCGGAGTGATGCTGGTGTAGAACTACATTCAGTAGCTTGATGTGATCCGCGACGATTCGTGCTCGTGCCACCTCGCCCTTCGCAACTCCGTGAACCAAGCTCGCAAGCATTCCAAACTCTCGACGGAGCATCGTATGGATTCGATACATATCGCGAGTATCCGCGAGGGGAGGTGCAGTCTTCGTCATTGAAATTCCTTGGTAGAGAGCCAATTTTGGATCTGGCAACGGTGCTGTCCGCGACTGGGATCACATCTCCGGCTGTTGCCTGACAATCACCAGCCGTAGGGCGGGGTGAACCAGAAGGAGTGCTCACCACCTCAGTTAGGTCCGCAATGGCTGTATCGCGAAACCGTCACGCCTCAAGGGATTCACGTCAAGGGGCTCAGAATGACCAGCGGAAACTTGCGGTCCGTTTTTCTCTGATACTCGAGAACGTCAGGCCAGTAGGCAATACACGCCGCGTACAGCCGATCCCACTCGTGGCCCACCCGCAGAACCGTGGGCGTTGCGCTCATGGTGCGCTTGCCAACCTCAATGACGACCTCCGACATCTCGCTCGCGTTCGCTACCCACAAGGGCTCTTTCTGATTTCCACCGTGTGACCCGAGTAGAACGTAGCGACCACCATCCTCGACGTAGAGCAGCGGAGTCACGTACCGGTTCCCGGTACGGCGTCCGGTGTGGTGGAGCAGCAACAAGTGCACGTTCTTGAAATGCCCACCCAGCGCCTCGGTCACCACCCCGTCGTTTGCCCGAAATTCCGTGACGACCTCGTCCTGAAGCTCTGTCATGCTGGCACACTGCCCTTCCGCAATTGATTGATCAGCCAACATCAGTAACGACGGGAGTCGCGAAATTCATCAACGTGCGCGACCCAGGATGAAGGGACACTTGGTTGGTGGCCCCGTAGTGCTCGGTCCGACGCTGGTGATCGTGTGCGTTGTGATGGCGCTCGCGGGTGCGGCCATCGGACGTGGGCCGTCGCAAGGCTACTGCCGCCGCCGTCCCGTTGATCTACGCCGCGGCGATGGGAGCCAACGCCGTGGCGGCACTGGCGTCTGGTTGGGCCTACGACCGGAGCGGTGCGAAAACCCCCGCCGCGCTTCCGGTCCTCTCGGCACTGGTGCCGTTCGTTGCCTTCAGTGACCACGTCGGGTTGGTGGTCGTCGGAGCACTGCTGTGGGGTGCGGCCGTCGGCATCCAGGAGTCCACCCTGCGGGCTGTCGTCGCTGATCTGGCGCCATCACCGCGTCGCGCAACGGCGTACTACGACACCTCGATCACCGGCCTGATCGTCACTGTGGTCGTCATTCAACTCGTCGCGGCGGGCTTGGCGATCGCCGTTGTCGCCCGACGTCGCGGCCGGCCGCAGCCGCCGTAGCCCTACCCGCGACGCGAGCTGCTATCCACGGTCGTCGAATCCGAGTAACGCACGGTGAACGGCTTCGACTGCCGGGCGTTGCGGCGTCGTCGGCCGGGCGAGCACCAGCGCCCGGGACAGCCCGGGCGCGTCGACGGCGACGGTCCGGACGTCGGTTCGTCCCTCGACCAGCCGGCGGGGCAGAAAGGCCACCCCGAGGCCGCCCCGAACCAGGTCAAGGGCCGTCACCGTGTCAGCGACCTCGATGGCGACGTCGCGTTCGACACCGCCTCGCTCGAAGAGTTCGTCGGTACTCATCCGGTTCGGCCAGCCAGGCGGGAAGTCGACGAACGGCATCGCCGCGAGATCGACCAGGACGACGTGTTCGCGTTGCGCGCCTCGGGTGAAGCCGCCCTCCTCGGCCACCGCGACGAAGTAGGCGAGCTGGCGCAATTCCACGTCCGCAGTATCGCGTATGCCGATGGGGCTAGCGAAAACATTCGTTGGACGCCTCGTCGCGGCGGGACCATCGTGAAGGGGTACCCCAGGGACGACGTGGCGGGCAATCCCCCGACCGGTCCCCCAATGCAAAGGAATGAAGCCATGGCCACGCACAACTCCCAGGCGCGACTGACCGGCAAGGTTGCCCTCATCACCGGCGGCAGCCGAGGGATCGGAGCCGCCGTCACCCGTCGGCTGGCAGCCGAGGGCGCGGGCGTGGCCGTCAACTACCGCTCCGACGCCGCCGCAGCCAACGCGTTGGTCAAGGAGATCGTGGGCAACGGAGGACGCGCCGTCGCGTTTCAAGCCGACGTCAGTGACCCCGCCCAGTCCCAGGCGCTCGTCGAAGACGTCGTCAAGGAGTTCGGCGCGCTACACCTGTTGGCCAGTAACGCCGGCATCGAGCACTTCGGCCCGTTGGCGTCAATCGGCATGGACGACTTCGACCGGGTTTTTCACACCAACGTCGCCGGGCAGCTGTTCGTCACCCAGGCGGCCGTCGCGACCATGGCCAAGGGCGGGCGCATCGTGCTGACGTCGTCGGTCAGCGCGCGGATCGCCGTGCACCACCATGCGCTCTACGGCGCCAGCAAAGCGGCGATCAATGCGATGGTGCTCAACCTCGCACCAGAACTCGCTGAGGTGGGGATTGCGATCAACGCCATCGCGCCCGGCGGCACCGCGACCGACATGGCGGCCGAGAACGCCAAGCATTACACGCACCCCGCCCTGGCGGATGTGGATCCCAATGTGGTTGGCGCAAGCATGAATTCACTCGGTCGATGGGCCGGACCCGACGAAATCGCCGCTGCCGTCGCATTTCTGCTGTCCGATGACGCGTCCTACATCACCGGCTCCACCCTGGACGCCGCGGGCGGATGGATCTAGCCACGAGCTTCCCGTTTCACGTTCTCCCAGAACGACGGGGCACGAGTTCCGTGTGCAGACCAGGGCAGCCGCGACGGCGACGCAGACCTGACGGCAAACCCCGCCGCCTATCACGTGGTCCTGCACGCCGAGGCGGACGCGGCATCAGGCGGGCCGGCGTAGCCGATCCTGGGATTCAGCCCGCCCGGGGCGCAGTGCGCGGTAACCCCGCAGTAGCGCGACGAGTGAGATTCGTCGGGTTGACGATCGAAGGCAGTCCGCGTCGACAGACGAGGTATTCGGCGATGATCAAGTTCGGTATCCAGCACAGGAACGGCACTGGCGCATAGGCATTGACGATCGCCGTAGCCCCATCCGTGCCAAACGGCACCTGGACGGCAAGCAAGATGAGCAGCCACATGCGCAGGGTGGGTGCGGCATAGGTCAAGGCAAAGCTGCGGATCATCCACGCCTGGTGGGCAGCGAAGTCTCGGTCTCGTGCGCTGCGGTAGCCGCGGTAGGTAGTCCACATCCACAGCAGCGCCAGCGTGCCGAACCCGAAGAAACCAAGAAAAGCCACTGTACTGAACACCGACATCACAAAAGCCGCCACACCACCAACACCGACGGAGACAACGTACGTCCGGCCTATCCAGCGGTGCGCGCGCGGCGACCGCCGGCGCAGCTTGCGGGAGAACTGCAAGCCTCCCGCCGCCAGCGCCAGTCCCGAGAACACGATATGCACATAGAAGGCAATCCGGACTGCCACCGGTCGCACGACGTAGGTCGATGCCAGTCCAGTGCCGTTGTGCGCCAAGGATTCCAGAGTGCCGGTCAGGTACTGGCCGGGAAAATACACGGCAACCGCGAGCGAGGTCAGTACGACCGCCAGCCACGAAACGGTACTGAGCCTGGCGTTTGGGTTAGAGCCAGGCGCCGACCCTTCGGTGGTCATCACACGGTCCTCCCGCAGAACTGATGGCGCGCAGAGCGCTGGTGACGGAACGGTCCGCCCGGGTCACACCGCTACGTCTGGCCGTCCTAAGTAAACACATGTAAACACACATGTGTCGATATAAAAGTGCCCCGGAGTTGCGAACGCGCGCGGCGCGCTTTGCGGCATTACCCGCCTGAGCGTCGCGCGAAAGAGACGGCTCGGTCCACGAGCGCGGCACTCACGTTGTCCTCATCGGTGAACCAGGGGAATCTCGGCATGCTGGCGCGCAGGGTTACATATCCGTGCAGACCCGCCCAGAGTAGGGCCGCATCCTGTTCCGCCGCTTCCGTTGAGATCCCAACGTTTTCGGCGAACGCTTCGACAAGAATGGCGAATGCTTCGCCGCCCTTCGAATAAGCAAACCTGGGATCTTCGGCGGCGAGCTGTTGTGTTCGCTCAAGGCTGCGACGGCGCTCGAAGAGAGTCTGGTATCTCACCGGCTGGTCAATGCCGAACCTGATGTATGCCGCGCAGACTGCGTTGAGGCGCTCGTTCGGCGACGCGTGTTCGCGAGCGTCCGCTAGGACCACGGAAAGCTGCACGAAGGTCTGCTGAACGAGTGATTCGATGATGGCCGGCCCGTCGGGAAAGTGGGCGTAAATCGACGGCGCGGAGACTCCGGCTTCGCGCGCCACTGCCCGCAAGCTCACTGCATCTTCACTGCCGGTGTGCTCGAGAATGCGTTGGGCGCCGGCGAGCAAGTCGTCGCGCAGCTTGGCGCCCTCTCCCCGAGCGTTGCGCTGCCGTGGTGGCATGGCTGGGCCCTCCCCGTTAGTAAACGGGCGTAAGCATACGCTGATGCAAGCGCGGCGATTCCCCAGGTGACG
>JBEVHL010000365.1:0-18250 GCA_040511255.1 Mycobacterium sp.
CCACCGACGAGATGGTGTGGTCCGAGGAGCTACGCCGTCTCTACGGCTACGCCTCGGACACGCCGCGGGGCATTCACGACCTCCTCGGCCAGCTCCACCCCGACGACGCCGAGTCGGTCCAGGGGCTGCTGCACGCCGCGCTCGGCGCCCGCAGCGCGTTCGACATCGACTACCGCATCGTTCTGCCCGATGGGGTGACGCGATGGCTGCGATCACAGGGCCGCGTCGAGCTCGATGGCGCAAGCGTCGCATTCCACATGCGCGGCACCGTGCAGGACATCACCGAGCAGCGGTCGGCCGAGGACGCCCTGGCACACCAGGCGTTGCACGACCCCCTGACCGGCCTCCCGAACCGGACGCTTCTGCTCGATCGACTCACCCACATGCTCGGGCGCTTGGATCGCTCCGACGAATCGGTTGGGCTGCTGTTCATCGACATCGATCGGTTCAAGGTCATCAACGACAGCCTCGGCCACCCCGCCGGCGACCACATGCTGCTGGCCATGGCGAGCCGGCTCCGAACGACGCTGCGGACCAGCGACACCCTCGCCCGCTTCGGCGGCGAC
Source organism: Mycobacterium sp. (assembly GCA_040511255.1). Taxonomy (GTDB): domain Bacteria; phylum Actinomycetota; class Actinomycetes; order Mycobacteriales; family Mycobacteriaceae; genus Mycobacterium. Next base: position 567 of record JBEVHL010000365.1, read on the forward strand.
GAATTCGTCATTCTCTGCGAAGGCCTCACCGGCGAGGAAGAGGCCATCGGGATCGCGGCGAGGATCAGGGACGCCATGCAGCAGCCTCTGAGCTGGGGCAAGGGCGAGCTCATCGTGACCCTGAGCATCGGCATCGCGATGGCGAGCTCAGCGATGGTCTCGGCGGAATCGCTCCTTCGCGACGCCGACGCCGCGATGTACCGCGCCAAGCAGGACGGTCGGGCGCGGAGCGCAGTGTTTGCGCATTCGATGAGGGCCAAGGCTGTCGACCGCCTCGACACGGAGGTCGCGCTCCGGCGAGGCATCGCCGGGGGCGAACTCGAAATCGAATACCAACCCATCATCGAGCTCGGGACCCGCCGCATCGTCGGCTCCGAGGCGCTCGTGCGGTGGCGCCACCCCTCTCGAGGCCAGGTCCCCCCGGGCCAGTTCATTCCGATCGCCGAGGAGACCGGCCTCATCGTCCCACTCGGTGCATGGGTGCTCCGAGAGGCAGCGATCCAAGCCGCCGCCTGGCGGGCCCGCTCCGGCCTCGCGTCGTTCAAGATGGCCGTCAACCTGTCTCCGCTCCAGGTCGCCGACGCCGGTCTGGTGCGCTTGGTCGCCGAGGTGATCGCCGAGTCGGGCCTGCCGCCGGACTGTCTCGAGCTGGAGATCACCGAGACCGCGCTCATGGAGGACGCCGCCTCCGCCGTGAAGATCCTGGAGTCTCTGAAAGGTCTCGGCGTCGGTCTGAGCATCGACGATTTCGGGACCGGCTACTCGTCGCTCAGCTACTTGAAGCGGTTTCCGGTCGATACGTTGAAGATCGACCAATCGTTTGTGGCTGACCTCAGCGACTCCAACGACGACGCCATCATCAAAGCCGTCATCAGCCTCGCCTCAGCCCTCAACCTCGGCACCGTCGCCGAAGGTGTGGAAACTGCGGGCTCGGCGAGCCGTCTTGTGGAGCTCGGCTGCGGCCTTGCGCAGGGGTTCTACTTCGCCCGGCCCGCTCCCGCCGCCACGATCGACACCCTCCTCGACGCTGCGTCGGCGGCGCAGGTACCGGCGGCAGCCTCGGCTTCGCCGGCCATGCACGCCGTCAGTGAGCAGCACTGAGCATCAACACCGGGTTCCACGCAGTTCAGAGCTGAAATACCAAGGGGAGCAGGCTCATACAATGACTGCCATGCACTGCTAGGCGAGATTGGTCAACGCGTCGTCCAGGGACAGATAAAGCGTCAGGAAGCTCTCCATTGCGGTGAGCGTGATCGGTGTGCGGGTGGCAGGTCCATTGGCGACCATGCCGAACCGCGTTGTCGCACCGGACTTTTCGTGCGCTGTAGTAAGGACTGTCATGCCTGTTGCGTCGAGGGAACTCAGATTGGTCAGATCGATGACCAACGCCGACGGCGACTTGTCGAAGGCGCGGTCCATCATCTCCAGCAGAGGTGAGGCGCTGAGCATGTCGAGTTCGCCGCGCACGGAGAGCACCACGGTGCCGTCGAGCCAGCGTTCCTCGACTTCGCAGTTGCTGGGTCGACCAGTCGTCCTGACGTCGGCGTCGTTTACCACCTGCTCGAACAAGGACAGCCCCTCGGTACGGTGAATCGATCGCTACCAAGGGCTGGGGCACGCGTGAAGACAAGGTAACCCATCGAGTACACAGACAGCCGGGCTTTGGCAGCCTCCGCGGTGTTTAGCACCGCGTTTCGGGGTACTGCTTCGGGACCGACAAAGAGCGCCAGCCGAGCGGGTACCGCGCGGCGCCGAAGGCGTGCCGCAGAGGAGGTGGGATTGTGAGCAGTCAGGATCTACGTCAAGGCGAGGCATTGCTGACTTCTCGTCCGGTCGACGGCCGAGACGGGACCGCCGCATCCGAGCTGGTCCCGCTGCTGAGCGACTACCTTGATGACGTCGCCCGGCGTGCGCACAAGCAGCTGGGAGATGTGGCCGGCGTGAGCATCACCCTGAGCCTGGACGGCGAACCCTGGACGGTGGGAGCCAGCACCGCGCTGGCCGCAGAGGTGGATTCCGTGCAGTACTCGATCGGAACCGGTCCGTGTCTCACCGCGCTGCGCGACGGCGTCGGTCTCTATGTGCCCGACCTCGGTCACGACGACCGCTGGGGTGAATACGGTCCGCGGGCCGCCGCGTTGGGGGCGGCGTCGTGTGTGTCGGTTCCGGTGTTCACCTCCGGCGGTGATCGGCCGGGTGCGGCGCTGAAGGTCTATGCCGATCGCGTGGATGGGCTCAGCGACGAACAGCGCAGCCTCGCCCAGACGGCCGCCGTCGAAGTGGCCGGCGGAATCGGCCTTGCCTGCCATCTCGCCCGGCAGGCACGCCTGCTTGATGACCGTGAGGCGGCGATGAACACGCGGCGCACCATCGATCTGGCGCTCGGGGTGTTGATGGAGCGAACGCATTCCGACCCCGAGACGGCCTTTCAGTCGTTGCGCACGGTGTCGCAGAACTACAACGTCAAGCTTCGGGACGCCGCCCGCGAGGTCCTGGCCACACTGCCGGATGCAGGCCCCGCCAAAGACGCTGCGCCCTTCAACAATCGGACCAAACCAGCACGGTGACCCCGCCGACGCCCCCGTGGGGTGGGCTGTGCTGTACTGGTTAGGTGGTTCAGTAGGGAAAGCCACTTCTCACTAGAGGAGTGTCATGTATCTGCACACTGAACAATTCATCAACGAGATCGCCGTCGACGAGCCCGATCCTGCTGCTGCCAATGCGCTGCAGGAAGGGCTGGGCGGACAGTTCGGCGAGATGCGCACCATGATGCAGTACCTGTTCCAGAGCATCAACTTCCGCGGTGACGCTGCATCCAAGCCCTACAAGGATCTGATCCAGGGCGTCGGCACTGAAGAGATCAGTCACGTCGAACTGATCGGGACCACCATTTCCCGGCTGCTCGACGGGTCACCCAAGTACAACGGGAAGAAGACCGACCCGGTCGATGAGCCCGGCGCCAAGGGGGCCACGCCCCTGTCAATTGCGTTGGACACCAGCAACATTCACCACTATCTGGTGGGCGCCCAGGGCGCTCTGCCGGTGGATGCCGCAGGCAATCCGTGGAGTGGTTCGTATGTCTACAACAGTGGAAATCTGGTGTTGGACCTGCTGTACAACCTGATGCTGGAATCAACAGGCCGGCTCCAGAAGTGCCGCATCTACCAGATGACTGACAGCAAGACAGCACGGTCGACCATCGCCTATCTGATTGTTCGCGATCAGGCGCACGAGAACGCATTCGCCAAGGCCCTCGAAAGCCTGGGGGTGAACTGGGGTTCGGTCTTGCCGATCCCGAAAACCAACGCCGAGCAGTTCCCCGAGGTCAAAAAACTCACCGACCTGGGGTTGCAGAGCATCCAGTACACCTTCAGCGCCGACAACATGAGCCAGGCGGACAAGTTGTATCGCGGTGCGTCCCCGTCCAACGACGGTACCGAGCTGAGCACGGCGACGATGCCTGAGGGGTTCCCGATGACGATCGCGCCGGAGCGCCGCGAGGAATTCGCCCCGGGCCTGGATAAGGATCTGCTGGCGCTGATCCAGGCGACCGCAGAACAGGAGATCGCCGCCAACGGCGGCTAGACCTGCGGATGTCGGTTGGAGCGGCGGGCCGGGTCAGGTCCGCCGCTCCGACGGACGTGCCATCGGAAGTGCCAGTCGTGATGAGGCGCCAGTGGCGTCACTCGCTTGCCGACGAGCTGCCGCACACCTCGATGTCATCAGCAAGACCACGGTTGGGTCGTTGTGCCGCAGCGGATTCAACCCCACCCACCAACCCGGCCATCCCGGTCGCAAACGGCCCGGGATACTTCGGCTTCTGTCGGTACATATCTGCGTCGGCTTGGCGGAGCAGTCCTTCGACGTCGTCTGTGGTACCCCATGTCCAGCCGACCGAGGCAGTGAGCGTGACGCCCGTCGTCGTTGTCGGGTAGCCGCCGGTAAGCGCGGTGCGCACAGTGTTGGCCAGCACCTCGACCTCGTTCGCCGAGCCACCGAGTACCAAGCCGACGAACTCGTCGCCGCCAAGGCGGTATGCCGTATCTGGCGTCTGGACCACCTCCGAGAGGCGCCGTGCGGCTTCCACGAGAACCGCGTCGCCCGTGCTGTGGCCGTGGGTGTCGTTGACGTATTTGAAGCCGTCGAGATCTACGAACACGATGCCCACCGCGACGTCAGGATCGGCGGTGCGGCGCTGCTCGATGTGCTTGGTCAAGGCCCGGCGATTGTGTAGTCCGGTCAATGAATCGGTGAGCGCGAGCCGCGCGAGTTCGGCCTCGGCGTGTCTGCGGGCGGTCACGTCTTGGAACTGAGCGACGATGACGTCAGCCCCGCCGTGGGCTCCCGGGACAAGCACCGCGGCGCGTTGCATCCAGATCGTGGTTCCGTCACGCCGACAGTAGCGGCGTTCGGAGGCGACCTGAGCTGCCGACCGGTCCTGCAACCGGTTCAGCTCGGAGTCGGCGCTGACCCGGTCGTCCGGATGGACCAGATCGCGAAAGTCACGGCCGATGAGATCGGCAGCGCTGTAGCCGAGCAGGGCGCACAGCGAGGGGTTGATGTGCAGCGTCTGCGCTGCGGGCGTCAGGACCGCTTCGCCGAAGGGGGCGTTGGCCATACCGATCTGGAACAGCCGCAGCGCTTCGTCGCGGGCATGCTCGGCCTCGACCCGCGCAGTCACGTCGGTGACCTGAACGTAGAACCCTTGTACGTGGCCGTCGACGAGATCCGGCAGGTAGGAGGCCTGCGTGTAGCGCGTCACGCCGTGTTGGTCGATGAGTGTGCGTTCGAAGAGCTGTTCCTCCCCGGCCAACGCGCCTTCGATGAAGGGCAGATTCAGCGCATACACGTCCTCCCCGAGGATCTCCCGGATGTGGCATCCGCGGGCCTCCTGGGGAGTGAAGCCGAAGTATTCGACGTAGGCGGCGTTGGCGATCACGTTGCGCAGGTCGCGATCCCAATAGCCCACCAAAGCCGGAAGGCGATCGAGCAGGAGCCGGAGCCGGTGCGTCTCGTCCTGCGAAGTCACCGCGTCCGTCCGCTGCATTGGTTCGGGAAAACCTGTTCGGCGGCTCGCGCGACCGCAGCCACGACAGGTGGCGCTCCAACGCGACCGTCCGGCTCGGACACACTCATCGAATCACCTCCCGCTCCCTGGGGCGTGGCGCGCAACAGCTCGCCGTCGGCAAACGCTTCAAGCCGGGGTCTACCCATCCAACGCAGATGCAAACTGCGGTCTACCAGGTAGATGGACTACTCGCAGCAAACCCGATGCGGATCGACGGACGCCCGCCGCGAAAACTGTTGTACGCCAACCGCGCCGAGTTGGACAGGTCGCTTCCGAGCCGCTTCAAGGTTTTCTGGGTGATGGCTCCCGCAGTGCTGACAGTAGAGAGGTCAAGATTGTCGGCGGCAATCCGGCTGGTACCTGTTTGCGCCCGCCACATGCGGGTACTCGGCCGAAACTTGCGATCTGCAGCCCCCGGATTGCTCTCCCGCTCCACCAGCACTCCCGGGGGCCCTTGTGTTCTCTCTGCGCTGATACCCGCCGAGCCGGCGTCATGAGACCTGCGTCAGGCGACCCCCGCTCCACGCCATTCGTTCGTGTGCCGCGATTGGCGGTACCCGCCACAGGCCAGCCTCCCGGGAAACACAGCAGCAAGGGAAACCAGCCTCCCAGCTGAACACGGTTAGGGCCCAACACCGATAGGAGAACCAGATGCGTGCGATGAGCTACCGGGGGCCATACAAGGTACGGGTTGAAGAAAAAGACATTCCATCGATTGAGCATCCCAACGATGCGATCATTCGGGTTGGGATGGCTGCCATCTGCGGATCGGATCTCCACCTGTACCACGGGATGATGCCCGATACGCGGGTGGGAATGACCTTCGGTCACGAGTTCATCGGGGTGGTGGAAGAGGTTGGGCCGTCGGTGCAGAACCTCACACGCGGTGACCGGGTGATGGTGCCATTCAACGTTTATTGCGGCTCGTGCTACTTCTGTGCCCGTGGGTTGTACTCCAACTGTCACAACGTCAATCCGAACGCTACGGCCGTCGGCGGAATCTACGGGTACTCCCATACCTGCGGCGGCTATGACGGTGGGCAGGCGGAGTTTGTGCGGGTGCCGTTCGCCGATGTAGGCCCAGCCATCATTCCCGACTGGATGGACGACGAGGACGCGTTGCTGTGTACCGATGCCTTGGCGACCGGGTACTTCGGGGCCCAACTCGCCGATATCGCCGAAGGGGACACGGTGGCGGTATTCGGCGCGGGGCCGGTCGGGTTATTTGCGGCAAAGTCAGCTTGGTTGATGGGCGCCGGCCGCGTGATCGTCATCGACCACCTAGAAAACCGACTGGATAAGGCACGTACCTTCGCCCACGCGGAGACCTTTAACTTCGCCGAGTACGACGACATCGTGGTGCAGATGAAAAAGGCGACCGGCTACCTCGGGGCCGACTCCGTGATCGAGTGCGTCGGCGCCGAGGCCGACGGCAACTTCCTACAACATGTCAGCGCCGCGAAGCTCAAGCTTCAAGGTGGTTCCCCGGTCGCGCTGAATTGGGCCATCGATTCAGTGCGTAAAGGTGGGACGGTATCGGTGATGGGCGCCTACGGACCGATGTTCAGCGCAGTCAAGTTCGGGGACGCGATGAACAAGGGCCTGACCCTGAGAATGAACCAGTGCCCGGTGAAACGGCAGTGGCCGCGACTGTTCTCGCATATCCAAAACGGTTTCCTCAAGCCCAACGACATTGTCACGCATCGGATTCCGCTGGAACATATTGCCGAGGCCTACCACATCTTCTCGGCGAAGCTCGACGACTGCATCAAACCCATCGTCCTACCCAGCGTGAGCTGACAGGAGAGCATCATGGTCTACACAGCCGACCATCCCCCGACGCCCGACAGCGACGAGCTGCGTCAGCGCATCCCGGGTTGGGGCGTCGACCTGGACCCCGCCGACCGCCCATCGGTGCCGCGGTTGAAGTTCGACCCGGCGGCCACCGGCGCCCACTGGGACTTTCCGGAACGGCAGCTGGAGAAGAGGCCGCGCGAGCGGTCGGTCGAACACGAGTTCCTGACCCCGGTCTTCGGCACATCCACACCGCCTCGCGGGCTCTCGGGGGTCATCCGGCGCTACGCCTACCGCTACAGCGAGGCCCGTGCCGCCCATTGGTTGCTTCTCCTGGGAGCTGACCGGGTGGATGCGGTCGAGAGCCATCTACTGTCTTTCGCGACGCTGCGCCCCGACAACCCCATCACCGAGACCGGCATCAAAAGCGAGTTCACCCACCACGGATGGAGGGCCCGGGTCGGCACAACGCGGGTCGACAAGTCGCACACCTGGATCGATCCGCTCATCGTCGCCGGTCCGTGGGTGGTCACCGCCGTGGGGCTGACCAAGCTGGGACGGATAGCCGCGAGGCGCGTAGGCCGTAGTGGGTGAGGCCGGTGATGCCGCAGTCTCAGCACACGGCTATTCGCCCGCAATCAGAGACGTCGCCTCGTGCCATAGGCGCCTCGCGTTGTCACCGTCGAGCGCATAACTCGCGACCCCGCCGGCGCGGCCCAGATTCTCGGGGCGTTCGGTGACCACGTCGGCTTCGTTGTTGTTCTCGAAATAGCGTCCCCCGATTCCGTCGACGAGCGGCGACGCTGCCAACAACACTGATGTGGACGCGCCCTGTTCAACACTCTTCTGAAACTCCTCAGGAGTGCGCAACCCGCCGGTGTGCTTTTGGAGGCCGGTGGCAATCGCGCCCGGATTCAGTGCGTTGGAGACGATTCCGTCATCGGCCCACCGTGCAGTCACTCCGACGGCCAGCAGAACGGTCGCCGTCTTCGACTGACCGTACGCGGTCATCGGATCGTAGGGTCGAAACCGGTAATGGAGGTCGTCAAACACGATGGGCGAGAACAGGTGCCCAGTCGAACTGACCGAGACCACGCGCGCGCCACCGGCCGAGGCGAGCGCCTCCCGCAGTTCGATGACGAGCGCGAAATGGCCAAGAAAGTTGGTCGCGAATTGCATCTCACACCCCTGCGCGCTGCGTCGCAGCTCAGGTAGGGCCATGACTCCGGCATTGTTGACCAGGATGTGCAGCGGACCGTTCCAGGCCGTAGCGAACGCGGAGACCGAAGCGAGATCGGACAGGTCGAGCGGAGCCGCCTCGATAGCGTCATTTCCTGTCGTTAGTCGAAGCGTTTCGGCGACTCTCTGGCCCGCGTCGAGTCGGCGCACCCCAAGCACGACCGTTGCGCCGGCCGCCGCCAATGCACGAGCAGTCTCGACACCCAATCCGCTAGTTGCACCGGTAACCAGCGCCCGCTTGCCGGTGAGGTCGACACCTCGAGTCACCTCGTCGGCCGTCGACTCGAATCCGAACGGCGTTACGAGCTGCACTAGCCGAGTGCTGTTCGGTCATCGGGGATTACAACCGTGAACTCGTTGCTGTCGATGTCGAACACCAGGCCAACGACTTTCACCGGTTTGGGAACCGCCGGTGATCTTCGCAGCAGGCCGACGTCATAGCTCAGCGAGGCCTCGAGATGACCGATTGCGAGGCTGTCGGCGTCGTACGTGTGGGCGAGGTCGCTACCTTGCTCGTTGCGATAGGCGTCGAGCAGGCCGTGCGGTGTGAAGCTGCTCGTACCGCAGTTCGTGTGATGCACGACGACCACGTTCTGCAGACCGAAAAGGTGGTGACCGATGGTGATGGACCGTAACGCGTCGGTGGCTCGGCCGCCCGCGACCACAACGGGGAAAATTGTCGCGGTGCTGCCGACTTTCTTGCCGTGGTCGTCGAGGATGAGGTCTCCGGGGTAGTTCTCGTCCGGCCACAGTTTTGCGAGCTCCGCCGGGATGGCGGCTGCGCGAGGGTCATAGCAATAGATGACAATAGTTTTCAATGGGACCGCACCGGCGAAGGCGGCGCGAGTGGCAGCTTCGTCATAGCCCGGCTGCTGTGAGTAGACAAAGCGATCCAAGGTAATTGGGTCGGGCGCGGCTGTCATGCGTCTCCCTGGTTCTTGCGCAGCGTCGGGGCATGGCTGTCAGTGCCGTCGTCCCATTTGATTCGACCACGGAACCAGGCTGGCGCGAATCCGGGATCGACCCCAGTGTGCTGACAGCGGAGTCCGACAGGAACGGAGCGCCGGTGGTTAACGGAGGACCAAGACTTCGCCCGGTGAATCACCCCGCGGCAGGGCAAGGTAACGCAAGACAAGACTGCACCGTTGAATTGCGTGCAGTCACCAGGGCGGAAGCAGAGGAGGATCCTGTGGACGAACTCGGTGAGTTCAGCATCCCCGTCATCGAAATCGCGGGTGGCCCCGCGGAGCGTGGTGAGCAGTACGGCCGGCTTGCAGGACAACAGATCGACGCATCGATCAACTATTACCGCGAGGCGTTCATGACTTCCTCGGGCCTGTCGTGGGACGAGATTGTCGGACACGCCCAGGCGTGGGTGGCACCTGCGACCGCATACGCACCTGACCTCGTGGAGGAGGTTCGTGGCATCGCCCGGGGAGCCGAGCGAGACTTTCTTGAGCTGATGGCGATCAACGCCCGCGGCGAAATCATCTACGACCGCAGATTCGCCGATCTTGCCGGCGGCGAATGCACCACGTACGCGATTGCGCCCGAAGCAGCCGGGGACGGGCATTCGTATGCTGGGCAGAACTGGGATTACCTCTGCGGCGCGATTGATTCCATCATCATGCTCAGGATTCGCGGCGAAAATGATCCGGACATCGTCATGCAGATCGAGGCCGGCCAGGTAGGGCGGCACGGTGCCAACTCGGCCGGTATCGCGATGCAGGCCAATGGACTCGGTGGCCGCTACGGATTCAGAGGTACTGGGGTTCCGCAGCCGTTTGTCCGCCGCAGGGTGCTGCAGAGCGACAATCTCCATGACGCCATGGAGCGTGTTTTTGCAGCTCCCCAGCAAATCGCCGCTAACTATCTTCTGGCCACTCGAGAAGGGTTCGCCATATCCTTGGAGACCACACCGGGCGAGCGCACCGCTTGGGTCTACCCCACGGACGGGATCCTCGTGCACGGCAATCACCACGAGGCGTACATACCCCACGGGCAGGACGGACCCTATGTACCCATGGCAGTCGACTCCCTCTACCGGGTGCCGCTAGTCCGGAAGGCTCTCCGAAAGGTCCACGGTGCCGCAGACTCGAATGCGACCCGCGCCGCCATCGGCGACGCGTTGAGTAATGACGATTTCGCACCCAATTCCGTTTGCGCGCTGCCAGATCCGAAGTTACCGCCCGTCAAACAGTGGCAGACTGTCACCTCAAGCATCGTCGATCTGACCACCGGCGAGTACCTGGTTTCCGACGGTCTACCCCGTGATCGGGCATTCACCCCGTTGCCGTGGAACCTCTACGGAGGCTGACAAATCGCAACGGCACCACACCCCACATTTGGTGGCGAAACCTCCGGTGAACCGGGGGCGTGGCCCTCGGTTTGAGCGAGAGTCCGTCAGCTGACCGTCAGCACCAGATCACCTTCGGTGAATGTCGCACGCACAGCTGACAGATCGGAGACGACCGCCGAGGCGCTGGATACTTGCTGGGCGTCGTGCGTCGTCGTCACCGCCAGGACTTGCGCACCGGCAGCCAAGCCTGCGGCGATACCCGCGGGCGCGTCTTCGATCACCACGCATCGAGTGGCATCGAATCCCAGTGCGGCTGCGGCTTTTAGGTAGCCTTCCGGGCTGGGTTTGCCGACCGCGACATCTTCGGCGCAGACCATGGTGCCGGGAATTGGTAGATGCGCCGCCGTCAGTCGGGCGGACATCAGCGCGCGTTCGCCCGAGGTCACCGCGGCCCATCGATCACGCGGTAAGCCGTCGAGGAGATGCTCCGCGCCGGGCAACGCCGTCACGCCGACGAGATCCGCCAGCTCGAGCGCCTGCAGCCGGGCCGCCGCAGCCGACCGCTGTTGCGGACCAATGAAGTCGGCGACGGTGTCCTCGGTCCGCCGGCCGTGACACACGCGGAGCACGTCATCCGCGTCGACGTCGTACTCCGTGGCCCAGGTTCGCCACGACCGTTCGACAACCGGAGTGGAGTCAACCAGCGTTCCGTCGATGTCGAACAAGATCGCTGCGGCATACAACCTCATAGCGGAACCGTACTCAACCGCTCACCTTCACATCGGCGACGAAGGCCTCGCGGATCTCCAGCGGCCCGAACGGCCAGGTGTGCTCGGCTTTGGCGTAGACCAGGTACGCGATGGACCCGATGGCAATCCAGCCCAGAGACAACCCGATCGAGAGCCAGGTGGCGGAGACGTAGATGTAGACCCAGCCTACGAGCGCTATGACCGTCGGCACCGGGTAGAGCCACTGGCGGTACGGGCGCTTCAGATCCGGTTGGCGGCGGCGCAGGACGACAATCGCGGCGACCTGAGCCAGGGACTGGATGATGACCAGCGTCGCCACCGCGGCGTTGATGATGGTGGTCAGGGTGAACAACGAGCCGATCATCGTGATGACCCCCATGGTGAGCACGCCCGCCGTCGGCAGATGCAATTTGGGGTGCAGTCTGCCGAACACCGGAAGGAACACCTTGTCGCGGGCCGCCTCGAACGGAACGCGGGACCCACCGAGAAGCCCGGCGAATACCGATCCTATCGCCGCGACGACTATGAGAACCGTTATCACACTTGCGATTCCGGATCCCCACGCCTGCTCGAGAACCGTCGAGGCAACCGACGTCGCGGTCTTGATCTCGTCGAGTGGGATGGCGCCGAGAACGCCGACCTGCAGCAGGAAGTACAGGCTCATGATGCCGATGATCGAAAGCACGATCGACCGCGGAATAGTCCGACCCGGGTCGCGGATCTCGGCACCGAGGTAGGCCGTCGTGTTGTAGCCGAGGTAGTCGTAGATCGCGATGATCAGCCCCGCGCCGAGGCCCGCCCAGAACGTGCCGTGACCACCGAAGGCACCCGGGGTGAAGGCGAACGCCTGTGCGCCGTTGAAGTGAGTGAACGCCGCGATGATGGTGGCTAGCACCGCGACCAGCATCACGATAAACAGGACCGTTGTGAGCTTGCCGATCTGGCCGATTTTGCGAAACAGCGCCACCATGATCACCAGAGTGATGCCGATACCGATCACCTTGCCCAGCAAGGTATTTCCGGAGTCCGACGTGACGCCGGGAATCAGATAACCGAGATACTGGATCAGGCCGATGATCCCGGTTGACATGATGAGCGGAATGAAGAGTACCGCGCTCCACACGAAGAGGAACGGCATGAGGCGCCCGGTGCGGTATTGGAAGGCTTCCCGGAGGTAGATGTACGTGCCGCCGGAGCCTGGCATGGCCGCGCCCAGTTCGGCCCAGATCAGACCGTCGGCCAATGCAAGGATGGCGCCGATGATCCAGCCGAACATGGCCTCGGGGCCGCCGATCGTGGCCACCATGGCGGGAATCGTGACGAACGGACCAATGCCGCACATCTGAGTCATGTTGATGGCCGTCGCCTGAAGAGGGCCGATCTGTCGTTCGAGCGCAGGTTGCGGGGACGCTGCGGAGCCGGCCGGGGTGGCGGGTGTGCTCACGAGGTACCTCCTTCGTTTATTCGTTAGGAAAGTTTCTTAACATACAGTTCGGTCGGTGTGGAAGAGTTCGTTTGTAAACTTCTGAACCCGACGAAGACGGGAGGTGGTGGTGGAAGGTCACGCGACAACGCAAGCGGGAACGCCGGCCAGTATGCGCGCGCTCAACCAGCGGCTGGTGCTGAATCGACTTCGCGAGCATGGCGAGGCGACACGTCCAGAGATCGCCGGCGCAGCTGGTCTGTCCAAACCAACAGTGGGACAAGCACTTCTGGATCTGGAGCAGCGCGGCCTGGTACGTGCGATCGGTCGGCGAGCCGACCGACCTGGCCGAGCCGCGATGGTTTACCGGACCGCCCCGGACGCCGGTCACATCGTCGGGATCGACATCGGAAGGCGCGTTCTGCACGTCGCGGTCGCAGATCTGGACGGCGCAGTTGTGGCGCGAGTCGAGCAGCCCAACCGCAGCCGCTCGGGCGCCACGTTGGTGCGCACCGTCGTGGACTCTGTCGACCGCGCTGTCATCGAGGCCGGACTGACCCCGGACGACATTGTGGTCACCGCCCTCGGGACACCGGGCGTTCCCGACGCGGCGACTGGCACCGTGCACCGGGCGCCGAACCTGCCCGGATGGGAACGGCGGGGGCTGTTGCGCGAGCTGACGCTGCTGTTGGGATCGAACGGTTCGAAGGTGATCGTGGAGAACGACGCGAACCTGTGCGCGATCGGCGAGCATGCCCGGGGTGCGGCACAGGGTGTCGACGTGGTCGCCTGTCTGACCGTCGGCACCGGAATCGGCATGGGAATCCTGATAAACGGCAGACTCTTTCGCGGTGCGCGCGGCGCGGCGGGGGAGATTGCCGACCTTCCCTACGGCCAGGTTCCCGCGGGGGTCGCGGCCCATCGCCCAGGCCCGGTGGAAGTCGTGGCGGCGGGCGACGCGGTCGTGACAGCTGCCCGTGCCGTGGGGTTGAGCGTATCGACAGCGAAGGCAGTCTTCGACAAAGCCCGCCAGGGTGACGACCGTGCGGTGCGCGTGGTTTCCGGCGAGGCGGCGAAGCTGGCCAGAGTCGTCTCGGTGGTGACCGCGGTGCTCGACCCCAGTCTGATCGTGCTGGCAGGTGGCATCGGCCGCAACGCCGACCTGCTCGCCGGACCGATCCGCCAAGAACTTACCAAGACAATTCCGTTGGTACCCGACATCGTTGGGGGACACCTCGGCGACGACGCGGTCCTGGTAGGTGCGATCGCTACCGCCATGGAGACTGCCTGGGATCTTGTCTTCGACCGTCGCGTGCTGGGGCGCGCCGCGACCGTGGTCTAAGCACCGCACAACAGAAAGCGGAATATGGAAGTACTCATCAGACAGCAGGAAAGCGAATGTGGCGTCACTGTCGCCGACATCGTCGATCGTGCCGTTCGAGCGGGTGCCAGCACGCTCGGTTTGGCCACCGGTTCCTCGCCGTTGTCGGTCTATCGCGAGCTCATTCGACGGCACCGCGACGAAGGGCTGACATTCAAGGCTGCGCAGGCGTTTCTGTTGGACGAGTACGTCGGTCTGCCGCCGAGTCATCCGCAGTCGTATGCGCACGTCATCCGAGACGAGTTCACCGACCACGTCGACATCGACGGCGACCGGGTACACGGTCCCGACGGGGTAGCCGACGATATCTTCGCGGCGGCAGCACAATACGACACTCTGATCACCGAGTTGGGTCCAGTCGACGTCCAGCTGCTCGGTATCGGTGTCAACGGCCACATCGGGTTCAACGAACCGGGTTCGTCGCTGGGGTCGCGCACCCGGGTCGCGACGCTGACGGAGCAGACGCGACAAGACAACGCGCGGTTCTTCGACAGTGTCGACGACGTTCCTCGCCATGTCATCACCCAGGGCCTCGGCACGATCGGCGCAGCCCGGCACCTGGTGCTCATCGCGACGGGAACCCACAAAGCGGTCGCCGTTGCGGCGGCCATCGAGGGGGCGGTCACCGCGAGCTGCCCGGCCTCCATCCTCCAACTGCACCCCCACGTGACGGTGGTACTTGATGAGGCGGCGGCGTCTCAGCTCGACAATTCCGAGTTCTACCGATACGCGATGAAACACCCACCGTCGCAGAAGAAACTCTGACGACGCCGGCCGCGGACAGTCTCGCTACCGGCCTTCGCTGACCGCCCGATTCATTGCAGCGCAGAATGGTGTACATGCGAGTCACAGTTCTGGGTATGGGCGCGATGGGCGCGGGTATGGCACGGTCACTGCTGCGCGAGGGGATCGAGGTCACGGTCTGGAACCGGACGGCCGAGCGATCGGAGCCGTTGTCTGAGGCTGGGGCCACGGTGGCCGTCGATGTGGCCGCATCGGTCTCCGACGCCGACGTGGTGGTGGCGATGCTGTTCGACACGGCGGCAACTCTCGACGTCATGGCGGTGGTGCTGCCTGCCATGAAGCAGGGCGCGGTCTTCGTGCAATGCGCGACGGTCGGTGTCGACGGTGCCGCGCAGACCGCTTCGGTGGCCGCCGAGCACGGTGTCGCGTTCCTGGATTGTCCGGTGCTCGGTACCAAGGCGCCCGCGGAGCAGGGCAAGCTGGTGATGTTGGCGTCAGGCGACCCGGCTCTGCGCGAGCGAGTACAGCCAGCCTTTGACGCGATGAGCGCCAAGACGATCTGGGTGGGAACTGAGCTTGGTCTGGGGTCGAAGCTCAAATTGGTCTGCAACGCATGGATCGGCGCTCTGGCCGCGGCTGTCGGTCAGTCGTTCGCCCTTGCGCACGGACTCGGTCTGGACCAGCAACTCATGCTCGACGCGCTGGGCGGAGCTGCGGCGGATTCGCCGTACCTGCAGATGAAGGGCAAGGCGATCATCGACGAATCGTTCGCCCCGCAGTTCAGCGTCGACGGGGTCCGCAAGGACACCGGCCTGATCCGCGACGCAATCGCGGCCGCCGGACTGTCGACAGCACTCGTCGACGGCGTCCGCGCCGCCTTCGACGCGGCCAGCGAGGCCGGTCACGGCGGAGACGATATGGCCGCGGTCTACTTCGGGTTCTGACCCGGCCGCGCCGGGCCCTCACCCTTGGGCAGGCGATATCGAGCGGGACAGAACGGTTTTGGGAAAGGGCGTCCCGCGTCTGACCATCTTGGGCGGGGCGTGCCCACGCACGCGAGGTCAGCAGCCGCCGTACCCGACGAGCCTGGGGTACGCACCGTGTGAACGGCACTACCGGCGAAATCAGCTGTTTACCCGGCAGATCCGTGCCAGCAATATGAAACCGATTCACTTTGGCTAGATTCATCGCTCCATAAGTTGTCTCTCGCACGAATCCTGTTGATCAGCCCCGGATCTGCCCTAGGTCAATGTGCGCACTGCGGCGTGCTGCTTGGACCGCCCCCTTGCCAGTGCCCAATCCCAGCGTGTCTGGACACCCCAGGAGTTGCTTATGACAAGTTCATTGGAAACCGACGCCCCGATCGACGTGGGAGAAGGTGGGGAGGGGCTGGCGAAGGGCAGCATCACGCTGTCCGGCGTCCTGTTCGTATCGATCGCGACGATGGCCCCCGGCGCTGGTCTGGCCTACTCGATCATGACCGGCTCGTTGTTCGCCGGCGGCGCACTGCCGCTGGCGGTGGTCGGTGCGACGATCGGCTGTATCCTGGTGGCGGTGGGAATCGCTCAGATGGCCAAACACATATCCACCGCAGGCGGTCTCGGCTCGTTCGTCGGCCGTGCCTTCCATCCCGGTCTGGGCTTTGTCGTTGCCTTCTGCGCACCGGTGTTCTATCTGGCAGCCCTGCCGTATCTGATGCTGGTCTTCGGCAACCTGATCGCCGCCGCGCTATTCCCCGGCGGCGGAACGGCATTCAAGGCGACGTGGATCATCGCGGGACTGTTCTGTCTACTGCTCTCCGGTGGACTCAACTACTTCGGTGCCGCCTTCAGCACCAAGGCCGGCGTGATTCTCGGCGCCCTGGAAATCCTGGTGCTCCTGGTCATGAGCATTCACATGATCATCGCTTCCGGTGACCACAACACCGTGTCGGTCTTCACCACGGAGCACGCGAACGTCGAAGGTTTCGGTGGCATGTCCGGTGTGATAGCCGGTTCGGTGTATGGGTTCTTGGCCTTCATCGGCTTCGAGGCCGGCGCGCCGCTGGCCGCCGAGACGAAGGATCCCAAGCGCAACGTGCCCAGGGCCATCGTCTGGTCGGCGATCATCGTCGGTGTCTTCTACATCATCGGCAGCTACGCCGCGACCGTCTACTTCGGACCCGACAAGCTGCCCGAGTTCATGAGCTTCAACCAAGGCGACGGCTGGATCGGGATGGCCAAGAACCTTTGGGGCGCAGGCTGGATCGTCTTGCTCCTGGCTCTGCTCAACAGCTCGGTTGCCTGCGCCAACGGCGCCTCGATGGGTGGCACCCGACACATCTGGGCGATGGCCCGCGCCGGTACCATCCCTAAGATCTTCGCCAAGACCCACCAGAGGTGGAGGTCGCCGGTGGTGGCCATCTACTTCATGTTCGGTATCGGGGCCGTCGCTGCGTTGGTCGGTGGCCTGCTGTGGGGCCCCATCCCGTCCCTGGGGCTCTACGGGACGATCATCGCGGTCGTTGCGCTGCCGGTACACATGCTGGCGGCACTGTCCTGCCCGGTGTACTACTGGCGGTTCCGTCGCAGTGAGTTCAAAGTCATTGTCCACCTGATCATCCCGGTGCTGGGCGTGATCTTCCTGATCCCGGGGCTTTTCGTGGGCGCAGGCATCACGGTGTTCAGTTTCGTTTCGCCGTTGAGCTGGCCGATCAGCCTGGCCGCGCCGATCGCGCTGGGGGTCTATGTCCTCGCCTTCGTGATCATGGCCTATCTATTGGTCAAGAAGCCCGAGGCGCTCAGGGCTCTCTCCGATCACGGCCACACCGGAGAGGATGCGCTGGCCAAAGATGATCTGGCGCATGTACATCCGCATCCCGAGGGACCTACGGAGAAACCGGCCATCGTGGAATAACAACCAGGGCTCCAACACACGCCACGCGCGGCACCCGCTGACCACGGGTGCCGCGCGTTTGCGTTCTTCGAGGAATGTCTCCAGATACGCCA
>JBEVHL010000366.1:0-12744 GCA_040511255.1 Mycobacterium sp.
CAGGGTGGCCCGCCACTCTGAGAGCACCCCGGACTCCAACGCCGCCAGGGTGTGGGGCATCTCGTGTACCAACGCGGTGGCGAAGCCCAGGTGCCGGTTGCCGAGCACGGGGGCATCGCGCCGGGCCAGGGCAATCTCACTGGCCACCCCACGACCCCGTTTGGCCGCCGGCATGCCGGCGGCGGCCTCCTGCGCCCGCCGGGACGCGGCGAACGCGGCGGTCAGCCGGGCCTGCCCGGCCGCGGCAGCCGCTTTGAGCGTCTCCAGCGCCTCGATCTGCTCCTTCAACCTGGGCTGATCAGCACCGGTATCGATCCCGATCAACGATTCGAACATGTGTGCGATGGTAAATCCACCCCCCGACATTTCTGTCGCAAGCTCCACGGCAGTCGTTGCCCAATTGAGGCGCGCGCCGGAAACCGCCGTATGAAGATGTAGCGATGACCGAAACCGTCAGCCACCCGCCTGCTCATCCGTTGGATCCGCTTGCCGCCGATGAATTCACCGCGGTTACCGCAATCCTGGGCCGTGAGCGTGGTGTTGGGGAAGGCTGGCGGATCACCGCGATCGAAATGGTGGAGCCGGCGAAGGCGGACCTGGTCGCATTCGAAAACGGCGGCCAGCGGCCCGCGCGGAAGGCCGTCGTGCTGTGCCTGGAACGAGCGAAGAACGCGACCTACAAGGGTGTGGTCTCGCTGACCGACGGCAGGGTGGAGTCTTTCGAGCACGTGCCGGGCGTGCAGGCCAATTTCACTGTCGACGAGTTCGTCGAATGCGATCAGATGTTGCGGGCGCACCCCGACGTCATCGCTGCGCTCGCCAAGCGCGGCATCACCGATATCGACAACGTCTTCATGGACACCTGGACCTACGGCGGGGCCGTCGCGCCGCCGGAATACCGCGACCGCCGCATCGGCTGGTCAGACACCTGGCGCAAGAACACCGCCGGCTCGAACCCCTATGCCAACCCCATCAGCGGGCTGCACTGCGTGGTCGATCTGAACTCGATGGAACTGCTGCGGATCGAGGACAACGGGGGAGTCGACGCGCCCGATGTGATGGGTGAGTATGTGCCCAAACACATTCCAGAGCAGATCAAGGCGTCGTGGCGGCGCGAGCCGCTCAAGCCCCTGGAGATCACCCAACCCGAGGGGCCGTCGTTCACCCTGGACGGCAACCTGCTGCAGTGGCAGAACTGGTCGCTGCGGGTGGGGTTCAACCACCGCGAAGGCATGACGCTGCACACCATCGCGTATCAGGACGGTGACCGGAAAAGGCCTGTCGCGCACCGGATGTCGTTCGCCGAGATGATGGTGCCGTACCGCGATCCGTCCGTGGACCACTACCGCCGCACCGCATTCGATATCGGCGAATGGGGCCTGGGCTTCATGACGGTTTCCCTGGAGCTCGGCTGCGATTGCCTCGGCGAGATCCGCTATCTCGACGCGACCCTGCACAACAGCAAGGGTGAACCGCACACCATCGCCAACGCGATCTGCATCCACGAAGAGGACAACGCCGTGCTGTGGAAGCACGTCGACCACGATGCGGGCGCCGAAGTGCGACGGACCCGGCGGCTCACCATTTCCAGCCACGTCACCGTCGCCAATTACGAGTACCTGGTTTATTGGCGCTTCTACGAAGACGGCAACATCGAGTGCGAGGTCCGTGCCACCGGGATCATGGTGACCACGCCGTTGGCCGCCGGGCAACCGCACCCCAATGGCACGCTGGTCGACGAGCGCACGTACGCGCCGTTCCACCAGCACTTCCTGGTGGCCCGCCTCGATATGGATATCGACGGCAGCGACAACACCGTCTGTATGACGGAGTCCTACGCGGAGCCGATGGGGCCGGACAACCCCTACGGGCTCTCGGTGGTCCAGCGCACCATTCCGTTGCGGACGGAAGGCGAAGGCAAGCAGGACATGAACTTCGCCACCCAGCGGGCGTGGAAGGTGGTCAACCCCAACGTCGTGAACGGACTCGGCACCCACCCGTCGTACAAGTTGGTGCCCGGTGGTGCCCTCCCGGCGATGTTCGACCCGGACTCGCCGGTGTTCCAGCGTGCAACGGTGATCGGCCACACCCTGTGGGTGACGCCCAACCATCCCGACGAGCGTTGGCCCGCAGGTGAATTCGTCAACCAGTCCACAACCGACAAGGGGATCGGCGCCTGGACCAGGGCCAACCGGTCGATCGACAACACCGACGTGGTGCTGTGGTACGTGTTCGGGCTGCATCACATCACCCGGCCGGAAGACTGGCCGATCATGCCTGCCGATACGGTGTCGTTCTGGCTCAAACCGTACGGCTTCTTCGACCGCAACCCGGCTCTGGATGTGGCGCCGTCACCGCCGTCGCAGTGTCACAGTGCCGACGCTCACCACTGACGACCTGCGGCTCTAGTTGACACCCGTCAAGTGATCGGCCCGAAACGCCGCCGCCCCTGCGGATGGTGACCTACGTTGGTCACGTGCAGACCTCCACCAACTCGATCATCGAAAAGCCTGCCGACGTGACAGCGGAGTGGCTGACCGCCGTGCTCGGCGCGACCGTCAGCGACTTCGCCGTCGAACGGATCGGCACCGGACAGATGAGTGAGTGCTATCGCCTGACTCTGACCTACGCGCCCGAAGCTCCGCAGAACGCGCCCGCCTCGGTGGTGTTGAAAGTGGCCGCCGGTGACCAGACCAGCCGTCAAACGGGGCTGGCGCTGGGTCTCTACGAACGCGAAGTCAGGTTCTATACCGATATCGCCCCTCGGTTGGCCGCCGACGCCACCGGGCCGGTTGCCGCCTGCCACCACGCCGCGTTCGATCCGGCCACGGGCGTCTTCGACCTGGTCCTCGGCGACGCTGCCCCTGCCGTGGTAGGCGACGAAATTCGCGGCGCGACAATCGAACAGGCCACCCTCGCGGTCCATGAACTCGGCGTCCTGCACGCGCAACTGCTCGGTGACGAGTCGTTGGCCGACTCCGAATGGCTCAACCGCGAAGCGCCCATCACCGCGGATCTGATCGCCATGCTCTACGCCGGCTTTTCCGACCGCTATGCCGAATCGCTGACGCCAGAACAACGCACCGTGTGCGAGAGCTTGGTGGCCGCGTTCGACGGCTATCTGGCGGCAGAGGGCGCCGACGACCGGTTACGGGGCCTGGTCCACGGCGACTACCGCCTGGACAACATGCTGTTCGGCCAAGCCGGGGCCGACCGGCCGCTGACGGTGGTGGATTGGCAGACCGCGACGTGGGGCCCGGCGCTGACCGACCTGGCGTACTTCCTGGGTTGCGCGCTGCCGGTGTCCGTCCGCCGTGAGCACCATGACGCGCTGTTGCGTACCTACCACGACGCGCTCGGGCCGGACACCGAGCTCACTCTCGACGACGTGCACGAAAGTGTGCGCAGGCAAAGCTTTTTCGGGGTGATGATGGCAATCGTCTCCTCGATGCTGGTGGTCCAAACTCCTCGCGGTGACGAGATGTTCATGACGATGCTGGATCGGCACTGCAGCCAGGTGCTGGACACCGACGCGCTGGCCACGCTGCCGGCACCCAGCGCCAGTACCCCACTCCAGCCCGAAGAGGCGGACGAGACGTCGCACGCGCCCACTGACGAGCCGTTGTGGAGTGAGAGCTGGTACTGGGATTTCGTCGACCCCACACAAGGCGTCGGCGGCTGGATCCGCCTGGGGCTGATCCCGAACCAGAACACCGCCTGGGTGCAGGCCCTGCTCTGTGGTCCCGATATGCCCACCATTGCGATCAACGAGTTCGAGGTGACCCCACCCGAGGACGCGGGTGTGCTCACCGGCGACTCGTTCGAATTCGCCCACGCCGCAACGACTCCGCTGCAGCGGTACACGGTCACGGTCAAGGGGCGCGGCGAATCGTTCGACGATCCGGCGGCGCTGCTGCGTGGCGAGGCCGGGCGACCGGTCGAGCTGACGATGGACCTGCAGTGGACGTCCGACGGTACGCCCTATCAGTACCGAATCACCCCTCGATACGAAATCCCCTGCACAGTAACGGGTGTGGTGACAGCAGACGGCCGGAGCTATACCTTCGACGCGGTCCCCGGCCAGCGCGATCACTCGTGGGGGGTGCGTGATTGGTGGAGCATGGAGTGGGTGTGGAGTGCGCTGCACCTCGATGACGGCACCCACCTGCACGGCGTGGACATGCGCATCCCGGGCATACCGCCGTTCGGCATCGGGTACGTCCAACGCGACGGGGCGCCGCTGACCGAGCTGCAGGGCGTCACTGCGCGAGAGGTATTCGCGCCCAACGAGTTACCCGTCAGCACCGAGCTGACCTTGACGCCGGGCGATATCGTGGCGACCGCGGAGATCGTCGGGCATGCGCCCGTGCGCCTGACTTCTCCCGACGGCCGGATCAGTCTGTTCCCCAGGGCCTGGGCGACGGTCAGCACCGCTGACGGCAGAAGCGGTGTCGGCTGGCTGGAATGGAACCGCAACCAATAACCAGTAAGTTGGTCGCATGCCTACGATCACCACCACAGACGGCGTCGAGATCTTCTACAAGGATTGGGGTTCCGGTCAGCCGATCGTCTTCAGTCACGGCTGGCCGTTGTCGGCCGACGACTGGGACAATCAGATGCTGTTCTTTCTGGCCCAGGGCTACCGGGTGGTGGCCGCTGACCGGCGCGGTCACGGGCGCAGCACACAGACCGGTGACGGCCACGATATGGACCACTACGCCGATGACCTGGCTGCGGTCGTCGAGCACCTCGATCTGCACGACGCCATCCACGTCGGGCATTCCACCGGCGGCGGCGAAGTGGCGCACTATCTGGCCCGGCACGGTCAAAGCCGTGCGGTCAAGGCCGCACTGATCAGTGCGGTGCCGCCGCTGATGGTCAGGACCGACGCCAATCCGGAGGGCCTGCCCAAGTCGGTCTTCGACGATCTGCAGGCCCAGTTGGCCGCCAACCGGTCCGAGTTCTACCGCGCGCTCCCGTCGGGACCGTTCTATGGGTTCAACCGGCCCGGGGTGGAGTCCTCGGAAGCCGTCATCGCCAACTGGTGGCGCCAGGGCATGATGGGCGGCGCCAAGGCGCATTACGACGGAATCGTCGCGTTCTCGCAGACCGATTTCACCGAGGACCTCAAGCAGATCACCATCCCGGTACTGGTGATGCACAGCGAGGACGATCAGATCGTGCCGTACGTCGCGGCCGGCCCCAAGTCCGCAGAGCTGCTACCCAACAGCACGCTCATCACCTATCGGGACTTCCCGCACGGAATGCCCACCACGCAGGCAGACACCATCAACGCCGACCTGCTGAAGTTCCTGCAATCCTGAGCGGCTCACGTCAAATGTGAACTGTCATCGTGAAGTTCGTCGCGCAGCAGGCCCATCGGCGTCTCGGCCGGCAGGTCGCCGCCGCTGACCACCAGCCGGGTGATCGGCCCGAGGGTGTTGAACAGCGTCTCGACCTCCCGGTCGTCGAGGGCGTCCAGCGCCGACAGCGCGACGGTGTTCGTCACCGCCTCGATGTGCTCTTTGAGATCGTGGCCGGCGGCTGTCAGTGACATGTCGGCTTCGAGCAGCCCGCGCTGCGCCAGGCTGTCGCAGCATCCCTGCCACTCTTCGTCGTCGTAATCTCGGCTGCGCCGGATGAACGCCGCCGGGACACCACCTGCTGCGCTGTGCAGGACGTTGGACTCCCGTCCGGACACCCCGGCTGCGAGGAGCGCGGCAATGTGCCCGTCTCCGCGGTGCTCACGCAGCAAAGTGGCTGCGTGCCAGAGGATTTCCAGCGGCGACGACGGCCACTGCAGCGCGGCGTTGGCGGCGAACAGCGGCCTTCCGGCCATCGGGGCGCCGCGCGCCGCTTTGGCGAGGAGCTCGGCCGCCGTTGCGACGGCGCCGGTGTCGGCGACCCCGTACCGGCGCAACGCGCTGACTGACGCGTTCAAGCGCGCCGCCAACGCGTCAGCCGGGGACGCGACCTCCCACGCCGATGGCAACGCCTTGGCCACCCGGGCGGGGGAGAAGTTGTAGAACATCGCGGTCACCACCTCGGGCGGCACCTGGCCCAGCGGCGCCGACCGGGCAGCGAAGTAACCCATCCAGAAGCCGCGGTAGCCCAGGGCGTCCAACGCCTGCCTGATCTCGGGGGAGAAGTACACCACGGCGTGCACGGGCTCGAATCGGTCGAAGAGCCGGCGAGCCAGCGAAGGGTCTCTGTTCACTTTTCAGTTAACCTCCAGTGTTAACACGAGCCTGCTATCTTCTCTGCAAAACGATGACGCACGCCGATCTGGCAAATTTTCGGAGGACAGCATGAGGGCTTTCGCCAGGGCGGCCTTGGCCGTCGGGACCACGGCGCTGGTCTGCACGACACTGTCTGGTTGTAGCACGCCGACTGTGGCCAAAACCGATTTGCAGAGCGATATCGCCGGCCGTCTGCAGAAGGCGGGCCAGAAACCCGAGTCGGTGACGTGCAGCGCGGACCTGGAAGGTGTGGTCGGCAAGACCACCAAGTGCGAGGTCGTCCTGAGCCCTACCAACGCCATCGAACCGATAGTCAAGGTCACCAAGGTCGACGGCAGCACCGTCAGCTACGAGATGACTCCCGCGCTGTCGCAGGCCCAGCTGGAGAAGTCGGTCGGCAGCATCGTCGGCAAGCACGTCGGCCGGAAAGTCGACTCGGTGACGTGTCGCTCCGGACTTGCCGGCAAAGAGGGCAATAAGGCGCAGTGTCAGGTGGTTTCGGGCGGCGAGACCATGCACGACACCGTCACGGTCACCAAGGTCGACGGCTTGCTGATGAACTTCGACGTCACCGCCGACTGACCTGCATCGCAGCCCGGCGACGGCCGCAGTATCGTCAGGCCATGGCGGTCACGGATCTGGGCGCGCCCGGTGTGGGTCTGCATCCGCTGCACGGGATGCACGAGCCGACCTCGGTCACGCCGGCCAGGCGGCCTCGGTCGATCCGCCGCACCACCTCGATGGACATCACCCGCGAGCCCGGTGCCATCGATCCCGTCCGGCTCACGGGTCGCGGGCGCGATCTCGTCACCGCGGATGACGGCACCGCCAGCGAACTGGACACCGCCGGTCTGACCGTGACCGTGCGGATGCAGGCCCGGGCGATCGAGTCCATCGAATCCGAACCGCCGAATGCGGCGGTGGCCGCACTGGTCGGCGCACCCGCGATGAGCGGATTCCGCGGCGCAGCGGACCGCGCCGCCCCGGAACTGCGTCGGCACCGCGCACTGCTCTACACGCTGCTGGACGACGTTCCGGTGTGTGCGCTGATCTCTGGGCACGCGCTCGGCGCCTCGCGGGCACTCGGGGAGGTGAGCCGGTCCGGATACCTGCCGTTGGCGGACCAGTGCGCCGGGTTCGCCACCGGTGGGTTGTTGATGAACTCGTTCGAAGCGGGTGATCCGGCGATAGCGACGGGGCCGGTGGCCCCGGATCTCGACCGGGGCACCGACGTACTGGGCTGGCACGGGGTCCTGCCGCTACCGGTACACGGAATGCGCCGGCGGCGGCGCATCGACGTCTATGACGCCGGGCCGGGCACGGTCGGCGTCGACGCGATGTTCCGGGATACCTACGTCCGCGCCGACGGCGCCGAGACGATCATCCACGAGTACACGCTGCTCGCTGTCGTCGATGCTGATTCCGAGATGATTCTGGAGGCTCACGCCACCCCGAGGGTGTTGCCGTGGCAGGAGTGCCCCGGCGCCGCCGAAAGCGCGGCACGGATCGCCGATATGACGTTGGCCCAGCTCCATTTTCGGGTGCGTGACGAACTTTCCGGCACCTCGACCTGCACACACCTCAACGATTTGCTGCGCAGTGCGGGCGATGTGAGCGGACTGCTGGCCAGGCTACGAGTCGCCGGTGTTTGACTGCCGCAACCATGGGTAGCCAGACGGTGTGACCACTGCGATTCCCACCCTTGAGCCCGCACTGCCCATGGCCAGGGGCCCCATCTCGACCACCTTGCTCGACCTCCTCCGACAGCAACCGCGCCCCACCCTGAACCCGATCGACGTTCCGGTGGAGGACAGCGACCCGTTCGGTCTCGACGTGCAACTGGCCCTCTACGTCTGCTACGAACTGCACTATCGCGGCTTCGCCGGCGTGGACAGTGGCTGGGAATGGAACCCGGCGGTGCTGCAGCTGCGGGGTCGCCTGGAGCAGTCGTTCCTGTCTGCCGTCACCGCCGCGGTCGGCGACATTGCCGACGACGAAACTGCGGCAGCGGAGATGGATGCGCTCTCGGTCGAACCGGTCAACGGCACCGGCACGTCGTACTACCTACGTGACGAGGGCACCTGGGAGCAGATGCGCGAATACTTCGTGCACTACTCGCTGTACCACCTCAAAGAGGGCGATCCGCACGCGTGGGTGATCCCGCGGCTGGTCGGGCAGGCCAAAGCCTCGTTCGTGGCGATCGAGTACGACGAATTCGGTGCCGGCCGTGCTGCGCATCTGCACGCGCAACTATTCGCCGATCTGATGGCCGCTGCCGGCTTGGACTGGACCTACCTCGGCTACCTCGACCAGGTGCCGGCCGAAGCACTGGCCGTGGTGAACCTGATGTCGCTGTTCGGTCTGCACCGCGCCTACCGCGGCGCCGCCATCGGTCACTTCGCTTCGACGGAGATCACGTCCCCACCCGGATCGCGTCGGATGGCTCAGGCACTGGAACGTGTTGGGGCACCGCAGGAATGCGTGTTCTTCTACCGCGAGCACATCGAGGCAGACGCCGTGCACGAGCAGGTGGTGCGCACAGATGTGGTGGGGGACTTGGTTACTCGGGAACCACACCTGGATCGGGACGTGGTGTTCGGTATCCGGGCTCGCGACGTGGTGGAAGACCGGTTGGCTGCCCATCTGGCCAGCTGCTGGGGCAGTGGGCAGACCTCGTTACGACGGGCGCTCTGAGGGATCTTGCCGCTGGCGACGCCGATGGCTGGTGTCGCACAGCGGATAGATCTTGCTCCGCCGGCATGCGCACAGCGCAACGACGAAGCGGTCTGACTCCACCACCGTGTCGTCGGGCATTTCGATGCGGACAGGTCCGCGCATCAGGATCGGCCCGTCCTGGACGACCCTGATGACCTGCGCGGAGTCCTCGGTCATGACTTGTCGGCTCGGATGACGACCAGTTCCTCGACGCGTCGGCCCACCGGAATCTGACCGGTTCGCTCCAGCCACGTCGCCCTGGCGCGAAGCACCGGGCCGAACGGAATGAACTGGGTGGCAAAGACTTCGGCGCGCAGGCCGGTCTTGCGCAGTCGGCGCATGGACTCGTCGGCGTTCGCCAACCCGGAGTGCACCAGTAACAGTGTCCCGTCATCGGTGAGTAGATCGGCCGCCGAATCGCACAGTGGGTCGAGAATCATCCGGCCGTCGTGCCCGGCGTCCCAGGCACGGGACGGTCCCGCGGACGCCGGAATGGCCTCGGTATCGGCGCCGGGCATGGCGGGCACGTAGGGCGGATTGGCCACCACGACGTCAAAAGGCCTGCAGTCCTGGACCTGGGTCCACGACCCGAGCCTCATGTTGAGCCGCACGCCGGCCACATCGGCATTGGTCTGGGCACACGCCACCGCTATCGGACAGATCTCGAATGCGGTCACATCGCGGGCACCCATCTTCGCGGCTGCAATGGCCACGACGCCGCTGCCGGTGCACAGATCGGCCACTCGGCGGCCGTGCGCCAGACCTGAATTGCGTAGTGCGTCAATAAGTAACAGCGAGTCATGCTGCGGGGGGTACACGCCGTCCCCGGCGGCGACCGGAATGGCGGAGTCAGGAAAAACAGTTGTCACAACAGCCTCTGTCGTCGCAGGTAGCAATCTTTGGTGCCCGCGTTGGCTTCGTCTTAACCTTCGCCGCCGTACCTAACCCGCTGGTCGAGGTGCCGGCAGCGGTGAGTACCCGTTCAGCCCGTCAGCTACTCATCGATGCGGGGATCATCACAAGACTTCTGTGAGTGCGTACTCCCGGGGGCAGCCTGGGTAGCCAATTAGTGAAGGTGCACACGGCGCCGACGTTTTACTGTCAACGCTGAAGGGCGAAACACCATGACTGATACATCCACGCTTCTCACCCAGTTACGTACCGTGCTCGACCTGACGAACACGGAGATCCAGGTCGCCGAGACCAGGATCGCACAGGCGCGAACCGACGCGGTTCGCAAGGAACTGACGCAGAACGCCGAAAACGGCCGCTTACGCGCCGAAGCCATCGAGAAGGCAATCCGCGACCTCGGGGGCTTCCCCGATGTCCTGGGTCCGATCCTGGGCCGCGCCGCAGCGGCGGTGAAGGCACTCACCGAGCAGGCCGAGCCGTTCCAGGAAGCACTGCTGGGCGATCTCGCGCTCGAAGACCAACTGCTGGACCGGGCCCGCTACATCAAGGCCCTGGCCGTCGCGGCGCAGAATTCTGACGTCGAGGCTCTGGCCACCCGCTTGATCACCGCGCATTCCGCGACGGTCGACTGGCTGACCACCGTGCTGGCCGAGGACGCCCTCGGCGGCCCGGCGGCGCTGCGACGGACGCCGCTACAGGCCGCCGCAGGCACCGCTGTCAAGATCGCCAATCTGCCGGTCACCTGGTCGACCCGCAGCATCGAGCGTGCGCTCGAGACCCTGCGCGGGGTGCGACCGGCCATCGACGACGTCGTCAGCCGCGCAGCCCACTCCGGTGACGTTGCCGTCAAGGCGCTGGCCGCCTCGCGCGACGCCGCACTGTCGGCCGCCGAAAAGGTCACCCGTCAGGAAGGCGCCGATGACGCTGCCGATGCGTTGCACTCGGCACGCAGCGCGACAGGTGTCCTCGACGCCGAGGAACTGCCCATCGCCGACTTCGACGAGCTCAACGTGACCGAAGCCGTCGCCGCCGTCAAGGATCTGACCGCGCCGAACGACATCCGGTCCATCGTGGCCTACGAAGAGGCGCATAAGAACCGGGCACGCGTGGTCTCCGCCGCGCAGACCCGCGTCGCGGCCATCGCGCAAGAGGTCGTCGGCATCAGCTGAGCCAAGGCCGCGTCACTCGCGGTGACGTGACCCACCCCGAACACCCCCGCGGCGACAAGCTGCGGGGGTGTTCTGCTGTCTTTGCCGTCGCAGGGGTTTGCATCGAACAGACCGGGGTATTCGGCCTCTGCGATCCAGAGCCCCCCGGATTTGCGTTACTTGACTTCGCTCAAACCAGTGGCATTGTCATGCACCGGATTTGACTGTCGAGCACAGGAGAACACGCGCCGTGGTGGGTGATGAGTGGGAATGCGTCGTCATAGGCGGCGGTGCGGCGGGATTGAGTGCCGCTCTGGTGTTGGGCCGGGCTCGTCGGCGCACGCTGGTGGTCGATGCCGACAGGCAGAGCAACCGCGCGGCGCCGGTCATCGGCGGCCTGCTCGGATTTGATCGACGCCCCCCTGCCGAGTTCTATGCGGCGGGGCGGCGGGAACTGTCGTCCTATCCCAGCGTCGAGTACCGCACCGGCGAGGTGCTCGGCGGTACGCAGGTCGACGGCGGGCTGGACCTGGACCTCGACGACGGGCAGCGGGTCCGGGCACGCCGCGTGTTGTTGGCAACCGGTATGCAGTACTGCCCGCCGGAAGTGCCTGGCCTGCAGGCATTGTGGGGCACCTCGGTATTTCAGTGCCCGTTCTGTCACGGCTGGGAGATGCGCGACGGTCGGCTCGCCGCCCTGGCATCTGGTGCCGTCGGCGTGCACGCCGCGTTGATGTTGCGCGGGTGGAGCGACGACGTGGTGTTGCTGACCGACGGGCCTGCTCACCTCGACAGCGCAGAACGTCAGCTGCTGCAGACCGCCGGCGTGCCTGTCGACGAGCGCCGCATCGCTGAACTCGTCGGTCGCGACGGCCGCCTCCATCAGGTCGCGTTCGCCGACGGCTCGCCGATGCGGTGTGACGGACTCTTGGTCGAGGCACCCCTGCGGCAACGATCATCGCTGCCCGAAAAGCTCGGCGCCAGTTGCGCTTCGGGCGTCGCGCCAGAGTCGATCAAGGTCGACGCACTGTTCCGCACCGACAATCCAGCCGTCTTCGCGGCGGGGGACGCCTGCACCGAGCAGCCGCATGTCGCCGGTGCGGTGGCTGCCGGGTCGAACGCGGCCATGATCGTGGTCCAGAGCCTGCTCGCGGAGGAATTCGGCCTTCCCTACCCACCAACCTGACTTACCCAGCGTCTCCTAAAGATTGGCGGAAGAGATGGCACTGTCCCCGGACATCGTCGGTATGACGTACGTGTATCCGGACCACTACGAGGTCGGCCGCGAGACCATCCGTCAGTACGCGTTGGCGGTGAAGAACCACGACGCCGCGTACTTCGACGACGATGCCGCACGAGCTCTGGGCTATGACGCCATTCTCGCGCCGCTGACCCTGATTTCGATCTTCGGATTCCAGGCGCAGATGGCCTTCTTCGAATACGCGGAGATCGCCACGACGGATGTGAAGGTCATCCAGGTGGAGCAAGGCCTGCGGATGCTTCGACCCATCCAGGCCGGCGACAAGTTGTACTGCGAAATCCGCCTCGACTCACTGCGACAGGCCTTCGGCGCCGACGTCCTGACGATCAGGAGTCGGATCACCAACCAGCACGGCGACACCGTGCAGGAGGACTACACCACCTTGGCCGGTCGCAGCGACGTCGAGTAGGTCAGATAACGACAGGGCGTCCGTCGAGGTCGCGGGTGATCAGCCCTTGTGCCTCAAAGG
>JBEVHL010000367.1:0-17735 GCA_040511255.1 Mycobacterium sp.
GTCTGCAGATGTTGGCCGCCGGCGGTAGCGCGGTGGACGCGGCGCTGGCCACCGCGATCACCTTGACGCTCGTCGAGCCCGTCTCCAACGGGATCGGGTCCGATGCGTTCGCGATCGTTTGGGACGGCACGGCGCTGCACGGGCTGAACGCGTCGGGCCGCTCGCCCGCGGCGTGGACGCCGGAGTATTTCGGCGGGGGTCCGGTCCCCGAGCGTGGCTGGAACGCGGTCACCGTTCCCGGTGCGGTGTCGGCCTGGGCCGAACTGCACGCCGAATTCGGGAAACTGCCGTTTGGGCGGCTCTTCGAGCCGGCGATCCGGTACGGCCGCGACGGGTTCCTGGTGTCGCCGACGGTGGCCGGCCAGTGGGCCGAGCTGGTACCCAGCATGCAAGCCCAGCCCGGGTTCGCCGAGGCATTCCTGCCTGGCGGGTCAGCGCCAAAACCTGGGCAGCTCTTCAAGTTTCCTGCGCACGCGGCGACGCTGCAGCGGATCGCGGACACCGGGGGAGCCGACTTCTACACCGGTGAGCTCGCCGAGCGGATGGCTGCGCACTCGGCCGCCAACGGCGGGGCGATGACGACCGCCGACCTGGCGGCGCACCGCGTGGACTGGATCGAACCGATCGCGATGGACTATCGCGGGTACACCGTGCACGAGATACCCCCGAGCGGGCAGGGCATCGTCGCGTTGATTGCGCTGGGAATCCTGTCGCACTTCGAAATGGGCGCTCTGGCAGCAGATTCGGTAGAGGCCACCCACCTGCAGATCGAAGCCATCAAGCTGGCGTTCGCCGATGCCTATGCCTATGTGTCCGACCCCACCACCATGGACGTCCGGCCCGACGAGCTGCTCGACGCCGATTATCTGCGGCACCGCGCCTCGCTGATCGATACCTCGCACGCGACGCCGATGACGGCAGGCACACCGCGTGGCGGCACCGTCTACCTGACCGCCGCCGACTCCGCCGGGATGATGGTATCGATGATCCAGTCGAACTATGACGGGTTCGGCTCCGGTGTGGTCGTCCCCGGCACGGGCATCGCATTGCAGAACCGGGGCGCGAATTTCGTTGCCACACCCGGACATCCGAATCAGGTGGGGCCGAACAAGCGGCCGTACCACACGATCATTCCGGCGTTTGTGACCAAGGACGGCGCCGCGGTGATGAGCTTCGGGGTGATGGGTGGGTTCATGCAGCCACAGGGCCACACCCAGGTGATGGTGCGCATCGCCGACTACGGCCAGAACCCGCAGACCGCTTGTGATGCACCGCGATTCCGGGTGGGCGGCGGGCTGCATGTCGATCTCGAAGCCGGCTGGCCGACCCAGACGGTGGATGGGTTACGCGAACTTGGCCACCAGATCGTACGGCCGGACGGGCACGACGAATTCGGTAGCTGCCAGGCGATCTGGCGACTGGAGGACGGCTACCTCGGCGTCACCGACCCCCGCCGCGACGGGAATGTGGCGGCGTTCTAGGTGATTTCGGCGCGCTTGCGACCGGTGAGCGCGGCTGAGCGCGCCAAAATCCCAAGGCTACGGGGCGAAGTCGGCAGGCAATTCGATATCGGCGACGGCCAGGTTCTCTTCGAGGTGCGCCACCGACGACGTGCCGGGGATCAGCAGCACGTTCGGTGCGACGGACAGGGTCCACGCGAGTGCGATCTGGGCCGGCGTCTTGCCTAGCTCCGCGGCGGCCTTCTTGACGGCCGCATTACCCAATACCGGGTTCTCGGCGTTGAAGGCCGAGCCGAGCGGGAAGAACGGGACGAAGGAGATGCCATGCTCGGTGCAGGCGTCCAGCACCGGTTGCGAGGACTTGTCGACCAGGTTGTAGGCGTTCTGGACGGTGACGATCTCGGTGCGGTCCAGCGCGATCTGCAAGTGTTCGAGGGTGATGCTGGACAGCCCGATGCCGCCGATCAGGCCCTCGTCGCGAGCGGCGATCATCGCGGTGAGCTGCCGGTCGAACAGCTCGCGGTCGACGGCGTCGGCGGTGGACGGGTCGTCGCCGTGGATGCGCAGGTTGACCGCGGCCAGCTGATCGACGCCGAGTTCGCGGAGGTTGGTCTCGATATCGGCCCGCAGGTCATCGGGTTCCGCCGCCGGGATCCAGTTGGCCTTGTCGTCGCGACGGGCCCCGACCTTGGAGACCAGTGCGAGGTTGTCGGCGTAGGGGTGCAGCGCTTCGCGGATGAGCTGATTGGCCACGTCAGGGCCGTAGAACTGCGCGGTGTCGATGTGATCCACACCCAGCTCGACGGCCCGGCGCAGCACGGCGATGGCCTGGTCGTGGTCTTTCGGCGGGCCGAAGACCCCTGGTCCGGGGAGCTGCATCGCACCGAAGCCGACACGGTGAACGGTGAACTTGCCGAGCGGAAATGTTGACGTCATGGGTTCATCCAACCGCGAAAGGGGCGCATTCTGTTCCGAATGCGCCCCTCTCGGTTTCGGCGTGCCCGGTAGCGGTGAGCGCTACCGAGCGCGCCGAAATCGCTAGTCCTCGGCGAGAATCTGGTAGACCTCGCGGCGGGCATTGTTGACGATCTCGATGATGCGCTTCTGCTGCTCGTCGGTCGCGGCGTGGGCAGACTGCGCCACTGCGCCGAACAACTGGCCGACCGCGGCGCGCAGGTTGGTCTGGCCGGGATCGGCGCCTTCGACGATCTCGTCCCACGGCGCCGTCTCGATCTTCTCGGCGACGGCGCGGCCGTCGTCGGTCAGCTCGAAAAGCTTTTTGCTGCCGTCACTTTCGCCTGCGACGATCAGGCCTTCGTCGACCAGCAGTTGCAGGGTGGGATACACCGAGCCGGGGCTGGGCTTCCACAGATCCTTACTGCGCTCGGCGATCTCCTGGATCATCTCGTAGCCGTGCATCGGCCGCTCGGTGAGCAGCGTCAGGATGGCGGCGCGGACGTCGCCGCGCTTACCGCGACCGCGACCACGGCCGGGATGGCCCGGCCCGCCGCGACGGCCGGGTCCAAAGCCGAAGCCGGGACCACCGAAGCCGGGGCCGCCGGGTCCGAAGCCGCGGCCGAAACCACGCTCGAATGGTCCGCCGCCTTCGGCGACGTGTTCACGCACCTGGTCGCGGAACTCGCGACGGGCGTTGCGACGCTGCTCGTGCAGGGCGCGACGATCCGCCGGGTCGAAACCGAAACCAAAGCCGGGGTGCTGGCGTCCGCCGAAGGGGCCGCCTGGAGGGGTGAATGGGGAGTTCATGTTGGTTCTCTCTTTCAGTAAGAAAGCACGATGTGCGCTTCCGATACGTTGACGATATATCGGAAACTATCGTGATGCAACCAATCGAGCGAGATTATTTTTGCGGCTGGGCCCGTTCGTCGATCGCGGAGAGCAGCCAGCGGGCCCATTCGGCCTCCATCGCCGCGCCTCGCAGGCCGTACTCCAGCGCCGCCCGGCCGTAGAAGTCGGCCGGCGGGTCGTCGTCCCAGGTGATGGAATCCCGCAGCTCAGCGAGCCGGGCCAGCTCTGCCTCGGCATGTTCGGCGAAGGCCAGCACGTACTTTCGGGCGTCATCCGCCGGGATCTGGTTCAGCAGGAAAACCCGCAGCAGTTCGGGGTGACGGGACGGGGTATCTCCGCTGGGGTCGGTGACCCAGCGCAACAGTTCGGCGCGGCCGGAGTCGGTGACCCGATACTCCTTGCGGCCACGCGGCCCGATATCGCTCACTTCGATCTGCCCGGCGCCGGCCAGCTTGTTGAGCTCACCGTAGAGCTGGCTCTGGGTCGCAGGCCAGACATTGGCCATCGACATCTCGAACCGTCTAAGCAGGTCATAACCACTGCCGGGATGCTGGGCCAATAGCCCGAGCGCGGCGATCCGAAGGCTCACCGCGACAGTCTACGGCCCGACGTTCCACAAGTGGAATGTCGGGCCGTAGGGTGTGTCGGTTAGTTCTCGACGAGCGTGGCACCTTCCGGAACCCGCAGTGCGGACATCCGCCACGGGCCGTTCAGCGCCAGCGCGTAGTAGATGACGAACGCCACGCCGCAGCCGATGAACCAGCTGTACTGCGACGCACCGGCCATGCCGTAGACGATGCCGCCGAGCAGGACGGGTGCCATGGCCAGGATCGCGCCGATCACTGTCGCGGTGACGGCGACCGGGTTGTAGCCACCCTTGTACCAGTAGTTGGATTCCTTGGACAGGGTGAACAGGTCGTCGACGACGATCTTCTGCTTGCGGACCAGATAGAAGTCCGCGATCAGCACGCCGAACAGCGGTCCGATGAAGGCGCCGAGGGTTTCCAGCGTGTAGTGGATGACCTCGGGGTTGCTGTACAGGTTCCACGGAGTGAGCAGCACCGAGCCGACGGCGGCGATCATGCCGCCCATCCGCCAGCTGATCTTCTGCGGGCTGACGTTGGAGAAGTCGAACGCGGGCGAGATGAAGTTGGCCACGATGTTGATACCGACGGTGGCGATGGAGAACGTCAAAGCGCCAAGGACGATGGCGGTGACGCTGTCGATGCGGGCGACGGTGGCGACCGGGTCGGTGAGCAGCTCGCCAAACACGGGCACGGTCGCGGCTGCGGTGATGACCACCAGCAGCGAGAACACCAGGAAGTTCACCGGCAGGCCCAGGAAGTTGCCCTTCTTCACGGCTTTGAAGCTCTTGCCGTACCGGGCGAAGTCGCCGAAGTTCAGCATCGGACCGGAGAAGTAGGACACCACCAGCGCGATCGCGCCGAGCATGATGACCAGCGTGTTGCCCTTCTTCTCACCGCCGAGGGACAGGCTGACGTGCCAGCCGGACTTCCACAGCAGGTAACCGCAGAGGATGAACATCACGACGTAAACGGCCGGGCCGCAGAAGTCGATGAACTTGCGAATGGACTCCATGCCGCGCCAGAAGACGGCCGCCTGCAGGATCCACAGCAGGGTGAAGCTGCCCCACCCGAGCAGCGACAGTCCGGTGAAGCCGTACTGGTCGACGTCGGCGTAGGGGGCCAGGCCGGGGAACAGCTTGAGCAGCACGACGTCCAATGCCGCCGAGGCCAGGTAGGTCTGGATGCCGTACCAGGCCACCGCGATCAGGCCGCGGATGATCGCGGGGATATTGGCGCCGAGCACGCCGAACGGGCTGCGGCACACCACCGGATACGGCACGCCGGCCTGCTGGCTGGGCTTGGCGACCAGGTTGCAGAGGAAGTAGACGATGACGATGCCGACCAGCAGCGCGATGAGCACCTGCCAGCTGGCCAGGCCGAGCGCGAACAGGCTGCCCGCCGTGACGTATCCACCGACGCTGTGCACGTCGGACATCCAGAACGCGAAGATGTTGTAGGTCGACCACGACTGGTTGGCCAGGGGGGCCAGGTCCTCGTTGGTCAGCCGGGGGTCGTAGCTGTCCTTGATCAAGCCGCCGCCCACCGGATGGCCGGCAGCTTCGACGATGTCTCCGGCGCCGACCACGGCACTCGGTGGTAAATCTCGGGTGTCTGTCATGGCGCCGCTTTCCTGTCAAAGAGAAAACTCGATGAAGGCAAGGTAGCCAGGAGATATTTCACAACCGTTGCCCCGAGAATATATTTTCGTGGCTCAGCGGGGACGGTCGTCGGTGATCAGGCCGGAGTCGGGCGGCAGGGTCGCCACCACTGCGTTGAGCCGCTGGTGATGGTCCGTTGCGGTGCTCAGCAGGCGGTCGACGTCGCGGCAGAGGAAGGCGTCGAGCATCTCGTTGTGATCCTGGTGCAGCAGGCTGCGGTCCACATTGGGAACATGCACCATCAACTGCACGGGTTCGGTGATGTTCCAGGCGGATTCGAGCATGTGCAGCAGCCGGTGCATGCGCGACGGCCGGGTCAGCCCGAGGTGGAAATGTCGACTCTGACGATGGTAGGTCTGTGAATCATCTTCGCGCACAGCCTTTTCCAGCAGCCGGTTGACGCCGGCGACATGCTCGCGGTCGGCGTCGGTGGCATTGGCCACCGCAGCGGCCAGTGCCGCTGATTCGAGCGTCTCGCGCACCACGTACATCTCGGCGAGCTCACTGGCCGTCAGCTGGGCCACCGTGTAGCCGGCGTTGGTGCGGTGCGCCACCAACCCCTCGCCGCTGAGGGTTTTCAGGCTCTCCCGGACCGGGATGGCGCTGACGCCGAACATCTCGGCGATCTCCCCGACCGGGATCGCGGTGCCGGGCGGTACCGCACCGTCGAGGATGACCCGGCGCAGCTCGTCGACGATCGTCTGCTGCGAGGTGCCCGTGCTGTTTACCGCGAGCTTGAACAACTGCGCAGAGTGGCGGCGGTCGGACATGGTGCCATCTTTCTACGTGTCATGCCTGCCCGCCCGATCTATCCACATTCCACTATTGACATGTCATGACTGGAGTGTCAGTCTTGGTGCATGACCGAAACCCATATCGACACCGAAGCCCCCGTTTCCGAGCTGTTCGGCACCGGCCAGTTCTTCCTGCGGGACAACTACGCGCCCGTGGCCGATGAGCTGACCGAATTCGATCTGCCCGTCGAAGGCGCAATCCCCGCCGAGCTCGACGGTTGGTACCTGCGCAACGGGCCCAACCCGCGCGAAGCCAATGCGCACTGGTTCACCGGGGACGGGATGATCCACGGGGTGCGCATCGAGAACGGCCGCGCCGCCTGGTACCGCAACCGCTGGGTTCAGACCGACAGCTTCAAAGAGGACTTTCCGCTCTACAACGCCGACGGCACCCGCAACCTGCGCGCGGCGAAGGCGAACACGCACGTCGTCAACCACGCCGGTAAGACCTTGGCGCTGGTGGAGTCGTCGCTGCCCTATGAGATCAGCAACGACCTGGAGACCATCGGGGCCTACGACTTCGGCGGCAAGCTCGTCGATTCGATGACGGCGCATCCCAAGATCTGCCCGACCACCGGGGAACTGCACTTCTTCGGATACGGCAATCTCTTCGAGCCGCACGTGACCTACCACCGTGCCGATGCCAACGGCGAGCTGACGATCAACCGCCCGCTCGAGGTGAATGCGTTGACGATGATGCACGATTTCGCGTTGACCGCGAAGCATGTGATCTTCATGGATCTGCCGATTGTGTTCGATGTCGACGTCGCCAGCTCGGGTACGGGTGACATGCCGTTCCGCTGGGACGACAACTACGGCGCCCGACTGGGTGTGATGCGTCGCGACGATCCGTACGGGGAGGTCCGGTGGTTCGAGATCGACCCGTGCTACGTCTTCCACGTGGCGAACGCGCACGACACCGCCGACGGCAAAGGAATCGTGCTTCAGGCTGTTCGCTACCCCGAATTGTGGCGGGGCACTGGCGGATTCGAGAACGACGGGGTGCTGTGGACCTGGAACATCGACCTGCGTACCGGGACGGTCAGCGAACGTCCGCTCGATGACCGGGCAGTGGAGTTCCCCCGGATCGACGACCGGCTGGCGACCCTGCCTGCGCGCTTCGCCGTCACCCCCAGCAAGAACAGCGTATTGCGCTACGACCTGACCACCGGTGCCGCTCAGGAACATCACCTCGGTGACGGCGTGCCAGGGGAAGCGGTCTTCGTGCCGTCCACGTCGGGTCCGGCAGACGAGGCCAACGGCTGGTATCTGGCCTACGTCTACGACCGCGCCCGCAACAGCAGCGACCTGGTGATTCTGGATGCCAGTGACTTCACCGGTGCGCCGGTGGCGCGGATCAGGATGCCGCGGCGGGTGCCGTTCGGATTCCACGGAAACTGGATCAGCGCCTGACCGGAGCCAACCGCTCGAATGTCGAGAGCATGACCTCGTCGCTGTCGCGCATCATGGCTGAGGCACTCATCCGCACCCGGAAGATCCAGCCCTTGGCGTGGATCAGGTTGACGGCAGTGCCGCCGCGCGCGTGCAGGAACGGAAGGATGAATTCGGCCAGGGTGAGACCGAGAAGGATGTCGCGGAGGTTCATCCCGAGCAAGGTCGGCTTCGGATAGCCGATCATCTCGGCAAAAGCATTGTTGCAGAATAAAAGTGCGCCACGACTGCCGATAGCGAGGACCGGCACGGGCAGGTGATCAAGGACGGAGAGAACGGGAAACCGGTCGAGGGTCTGGTTCACCTCAGGCGGGCCCCTGCGTCGATACACGTCTCCCGGTTCGACGGGAGCGGGGAGCATCATGAGAGCGAATACCCCCTAACATCACCGTCGAAAAGCGCCGACCGGGTCCGGGGTGGCCGCGAGCAAACTGTAACGCACCTGTGAGAGCCACATCAGGTTCCACGAGTCGCGAACCCGTTCGGTTCAGCATTGCGAGGTTTACTGTGTCCGGATGGCTCTCACCTGGCTCGCGCACCCGGAATCGCACGATTACGACGCCGCGGCCGACTACCTGAGCCTGCTGGCCGACGCGGACACCGTCAGCAAGACCGTCGCGGCCCTGCGAGAAGCAAAACCGGTGTACCGCAAGGCCAAAGATATCCTGCGGGCCGCCGACCTGGCGTTGCTGCCCGAGACGAACCTGCGGGTCAAGGGTGATCTGGCGAAGATCGAGGCGGGCAAGAAGTTGTCGCCGATCCTGTTGGTCCGCGGCAACGGCCCGAAAGCAGTAAGCCTGCAGATCGCCGACGGGTACCACCGGGTGTGCGCCAGTTATCTGACTGACGAGAACACCGATATCCCTTGCAGTTTGGTGCCCTGGGGATGACGTTCGGGTTTGGCACGCTGGCGCTGCTGGTTGTCGTCGGCCTGACCGGACCGCTGCTCGCCGCGGTGCCGCACCTGCGGGTGCCGGTCGTGGTCGGTGAGTTGATTGCCGGGGTGGTGCTCGGCAGAACCGGGTTCGGGCTCATCGACCACACCGATCCGACGTTCACGTTGTTCGCCAATATCGGCTTCGCGCTGGTGATGTTCGTTGCCGGCACCCATGTGCCGGTGCGGGACAAAGCGATGCGTTCGGCCATTCCCGGAGCCCTGGTGCGCGCGGTGCTGGTCGGCGCCGTCGCGGCCGGACTCGGCGTCGGCGTCGCCGCGCTCTTCGGTACCGGACATGCGGCGCTGTATGCGGTGTTGATGGCCTCGTCGTCGGCGGCGCTGGCCCTACCCATCATCGCCGACCTGCGCCTGACGGGACCGCCGGTGCTGTCGGTGACCGCTCAGATCGCCGTCGCCGATACCGCCTGTATTGTGTTGCTGCCGTTGGTGATCGACCCGGGACGGGCATTCCGCGCCGCGCTCGGCTCCCTGGCGGTCGCGGTCTGCGCGGCCGTGCTTTTCGTGATGCTGTGGCGCGGCGACCGCGCCGGTCTGCGCAGACGGGCGCACCGGTACTCCCGCAAACACGACCTGGCCCTGGAGCTGCGGCTGAGTCTGGCCGTCCTGTTCGGGCTGGCCGCCCTTGCCGTCAGCACGCACGTCTCGATCATGTTGGCCGGTTTCGCACTCGGGGTGGCGATGGCCGGGGTCGGCGAACCCCGCCGGCTGGCGCGACAGCTGTTCGGCATCACCGAGGGCTTCTTCGGCCCACTGTTCTTCGTCTGGCTGGGTGCGTCCCTGCAGATCCGGGATCTCGGGGCCAATCCCGGGCTGATCCTGCTCGGCATCTGCCTGGGGGCCGGTGCGGTGTTGGCGCACGCCTCGGGTCGGCTGCTGCGCCAACCGCTGAACCTGGCGGTGTTCTCCGCCGCCCAACTGGGTGTGCCCGTCGCCGCGGCGACCATCGGCACGGAGGGACACCTGCTGCGGCCGGGAGAATCGGCGGCGCTGATGCTCGGCGCCATCCTGACCATCGCGGCGACCTCCGTCGCCGGGGCGCTGGCCGCGCGCCGTCAGCCCGCCGACGAATCGGCAGGCGACCCGGCAGGCGACCCGGCGGCCGACCCGGCCTGATCCGCTCCGGCCCGATGGTCGTTCGGGCTGACGCCGTACGCCCGCTTGAAGGCGCTGCTGAGCGCGAACGGCGTGCTGTACCCGACCTGCCTGGCCACCGCCGCGATGGTGTTCTCCCGTGAACGCAGCAGGTCGGCGGCCAACGCCAGGCGCCACCCCGTCAGGAACGTGATCGGCGGTTCCCCGACCAGCTCGGCGAATCTACGGGCGAACGCCGCCCGTGAACTTCCCACCGCCGCAGCCAGATTCGCGACAGTCCAACCGTAGGCGGGATTGTGGTAGATCAACCGCAGCGCCGGCCCCACCACGTCATCGTGCTCGGCCCGCCACCACCGCGGGGCGTTGCCGTCCCGGTCGAACCAGGTCCGTACGGCACCGATCAGCAACAGATCCAGCAGCCGGTCCAGGAACGCCTCCTGGCCGTCGCCGTCGCGTCCCGCCTCATCGCTGAGCAACCCGACCAACGGCGTATCCCATTCGCCGGCCCGCAGCACCACCAGGTTCGGCAGCGCCTCGAGCAGCCGGGAGCCCACCTTGCTGCGGCCCTCGTAGGCGCCGATCACCGCACGGGACGCGCCCGCCGCGCTGTTGGCCCCACGTGCGGACTCCCACGGCCATCTCGAAGCGGAGATCGTCACCGTGCGGCGTGGTGCAGCGCTGACCGGGGTGGATGACGACCTGGGGCGGGGTGCGCGGATCGTCGGCGAACACGTACGGCTCGACGCCGCGCGCCAGCGCCAGATCGCCCGGACCCAGCCAGGTCTCCCCGGCGTCGCTGATCACCACCGCCGACCCGTGGGTCTGGCAGATCACCGTCAGCGGTGCTTCGTCCTGAATGCGCATCGACCACGGCGGATCGAGCGAGAGCCGCAGCACGAACGCACCACGGGCCCGCACCCCGTCGAGCAGCCCGACCAATGCATCCACGCCGTCGATGTTAGAGATCTTGAGACGCTCGCACATGCAATCAGGACGCACAGCGATGGATCGTCTTGATCCGCGGCGATTGACTAGGGGGCATGAGCACCAGCCCGTTTCTCGTCCTCACCTCGGCGACCGCGATCGGCGCCGCGGCCGTCGGCGGCCTGTTCTATGCGTTCTCGACCTTTGTCATGCGCGGCCTGGACCGCACCGACGCCACCGACGCGATCACCGCGATGCGCGGCATCAACGCCGAAGCCCAGGCCAATGCGCCGTTCCTGGCGCTGTTCTTCGGTTCGACAGTGCTGGCCGTCGCGGTCGGCATCGTCGCGGCGGTGCAACTGCGGCAACCGGGTAGCGGCTATCTGGTGGCCGGTGCGCTGCTGACCATCGTCGCGGCGGTCATCACCGTCGCAATCAACGTTCCGCTGAACAATCGGCTCGACGCGCTGAATCCCGCCGGGCTTTCCCCCGCCGCGGCGCTGACGCAGTGGCAGGCCTATCGGGCACCGTGGACCGCTTGGAACCACGTCCGGACGGTCGCGCCGCTGCTCGGCTCGGCACTGATGGTGACCGGTCTGCGCTACCGCTGACCGGGGCCGTCCGGTCGCGGAAGGACACCGCGACGATGACGGCTGCGGCCAGGGTGAGCAGGCTGGCGATGATCGCCGTCGGCGCGACACCGGAGTCGAACGCGGTACGCGCCGAATCCAGCAGGGCGCCTGCGGTGCCTTGCGGCAGTTCGCCGGCCACGGCCGTCGCCCCGCCGATACTCTCACCGGCGTCGGCTGCCTGTGCCGCGGTCAGACCGGCAGGCACGGTGACGTTTGCGCGGTAGAACGCGGTGAAGATGGTGCCGAGGGTCGCCATCCCGACCACCGCGCCCAGTTCGTAGGCCGTCTCCGAAACCGCCGATGCCGCACCGGACTTGGCGGCGGGTACCGACGCGACAATGGTGTCGTTGGAGATGGTCTGCGACGCACCCACCCCGAGTTCGAGCACCACGAACGACACCAGCACCGCCATGACGCTCAGGTCGTGGCGGAACAACAGGATCATCGCGAAGCCCATGGAGACCAACACCAGGCCGGCCACCATCAGGAACTGCGGGCGGAAACGTTTGGTCAACCGCACCACGCCGATTCCGGCCACCATCGACACCAGCGCGCCGGGCAGCGTGACCAGACCCGCGGCCAGCGGCGACATGCCGAGCACCAACTGCAGGTGCTGCGAGACGAAGAACAGGAAGCCGATCAGGCCGACGATCGACAGGAAGTTCGCCAGCACCGACGAGCGCAGCGGCGGATTGGAGAACAGGCTGATGTCGAGCATCGGTGTCGCGCTTCGGTTCTGGCGCCGGACGAACAGGACGCCTGCGCCGATGCTGGTGACCAGGGCGGCCGTCACGGCGAGGGAAAGACCGTCGTGCGCGGCGGTTTTGATGGCCCACACCAGGGGCAGCAACGCGACGAACGACAGCACCACACTGGTCAGGTCCAACGGGCCCGGGTTGGGATCACATGATTCGGGCACCAGTCGCGGGGCGAGGATCAGCAGCGGCAGTAGGATCGGCACGGCCACCAAAAACACCGAGCCCCAGTGGAAATGCTGCAGCAGTGCACCGCCCACGATGGGTCCCAGAGCAGAGCCGGCGGTGAAACAGGACGCCCAGATGGCGATGGCCAGCCTGCGGTCGGTCGCGTTGGTGAAGATGTTTCGGATCAGCGACATCGTCGACGGCATCAGCATGGCGCCGAACACACCCATCGCCGCACGGGCACCGACCAGGAAGGCCGCGCTGGGGGCGAACGCGGCCACCGCCGACACCACCGCGAAACCGGTGGACCCGATCATCAGCAGCTTGCGCCGCCCGACCCGGTCACCGAAACTGCCCATCGCGACCAGCAGGCCGGCCAGCACCAGGGAGTAGACGTCGATGATCCACAACTGTGTCGAGGCGGCGGGCCGCAGTTCTTCGGCGATGGCGGGCAGGGCGAAGGCGAGGACGGTGTTGTCGATGGCGATCAGCAGCACGGGCAGCATCAGCACGGCCAGTGCCAGCCACGCACTGCGCGGGGTGGCGCGTGAGGCGGAATTCGTCACGGCATCGAGACGGGTAGACATTTTGGAGCTCCTGGTACTGCGAGGGTGGTGCTTGAGAAATATGAATTAGGACCGGTGGGGGTTGATCGTCCCCTCGGTGAGGCTGGCCATGATCGCGTCGACGATCTGATGCCGGGGAGTGCCGTCCTCTCGGGCGGCCTCGGCGCC
This sequence comes from Mycobacterium sp., assembly GCA_040511255.1. Taxonomy (GTDB): domain Bacteria; phylum Actinomycetota; class Actinomycetes; order Mycobacteriales; family Mycobacteriaceae; genus Mycobacterium. The sequence continues at coordinate 13,021 of JBEVHL010000367.1, forward strand.
TGCGTCGAGCAGCGCCCAGAACGCGCGTCGGGCCCAGCCCGGCGGCGTCATCGCCCGCTCGGTCGACACTCGGGTCAGGACTTCGACGATGGCCTCATCGCCGGTGTCCAGATGCGCTTTGAGTTCGGGGTCGGTGCGCACGGTCGGTTCTTGGTAGACGTAGAGGAAGATCGGGCCGAGATCCAGCTGGCACTCCACCACGCGGCGCAGGGCGTCGATCGGTGGGCCGCAGGCCGGGTCGGCCTCCTCGATGGCCGCGGTACTCAGCGCGTGCACGTGGATGGCGAGCGCGCGGATCAGGTCGGTGCGTTCTGGGTAATGCCGGTGCAGGGTGCTGCGTCCCACGCCCGCCGCGGTCGCGATATCCCCCAGCGATGCGGCGGGGTTCTCGGCGAGCACGGTCATGGCAGCCTCGAGAATCGCCTTCCGAGTGCGGCCGCGTGGCCCACTGTCGTCGGGCGATAAGTCGATCATGTAACAAATGTAGCAGAAAAGTCCCTAAATGAGACAATCATGTCCCATTAGGGGACAGTTCACCGCGCGTTCAGGTGGGCGGCGCGAACCCGCCGCTGTCGGGCCGGGGTGCGGGCGCCCACGACTGCGGTGCCGGGGTTGGCCACACCGGCGGGGCGGGAGGCCCCGGCGGCGGTGCAGGCGGGAAGGCCTGCGCCGCGTTGGCCAGGCGCGCCAGTTCCCGGCGGTGCCGCTCGGCCAACACCGCGGCCAACACGAACTGCGGCGGCGTCCCGGGCGGCGGCGGGGGTGAGATCTGGGCGACCACCTCACTGGCGATGCGGTACGCCATGTGGTCGCGCAGCGAGGGTTCGAGGCCGGTCGCCCGGGAAAGGAACTGCCGGGCCAGCTCGACCTGTTCGGGACGCAGACCCGACAGCTGCAGCGACGCCGCCCACCACGCCAGCGACGGCGGCATCACCGGCGGCGGGCCCAGGGTGGGGCCGCGCTCACTGATCACCACCGTGCCCGCGAACACGTCGCCGATGCGCTTACCCTTCGACGACAGCAGGCTGCACACCACCGCAGGCCCGCCGGCGAACGTCCAGATCTCGATGACCGACGCCAACGCCCGAAACAGGGCCTGCCGGAAGCGTTCTGGGCCGCCGTCCTCCGCCACGACACGCAGCCCCATCGCCATCTTGCCCAGCGAGCGACCACGGGTCGCCGTTTCGAACACCACCGGATACCCGACGACCACCAGCACGGTGAAGATGATCAGCACCGCCCCCGAGAGCGCCGGATCGAGATCACTGAGCGTCGCCGCCCACAGCAGCACACCCAGGAGGTAACCGAGAAACATCACGGTGCAATCGATCAGAGCGCCCACCGCCCGCACCGGCAACTGGGCGACCTGCACGTCGAGCACCACGGCGTCCCCGGTCACGACGGTGCCCGGCTGCGCGCCATAGGACGTGTAAGCCGAGGGAGCCATGCCCGCGACGCTACTAGACTTCGCCCGGTGGATGTCGACGCGTTCGTGCTTGCCCACCGGGCCACGTGGGACCGGTTGGAGGCGCTGGTCAAACGTCGCAAACGGCTCTCGGGCGCCGAGGTCGACGAGCTTGTCGAGCTGTACCAGAGAGTGTCGACGCATCTGTCGATGGTGCGGTCCACGTCGTCGGACTCGGTGCTGGTCGGGCGGCTCTCGACACTGGTGGCGCGGGCCCGGTCGGCGGTCACCGGCGCGCACGCCCCGTTGTGGAGTGAATTCGCCCGGTTCTGGACGGTGTCCTTCCCGGTGGTGGCCTACCGGGCCTGGCGGTGGTGGCTGGGGTCGGCGGTGGCCTTCTTCATCGTCGTCGCGGTGATCGGATTCTGGGTGGCGGGCAGCCCGGAGGTGCAGTCCACCATCGGAACACCCTCGGAGATAGACCAATTGGTCAACCACGACGTCGCGTCCTACTACAGCGACAACCCGGCGGGCTCCTTTGCGCTGCAGGTCTGGGTGAACAACTCCTGGGTGGCCGCCCAGTGCATCGGCTACTCGATTCTGCTCGGCATCCCGATTCCGTATGTGCTGTTCGACAACGCCGCCAATCTCGGCGTCATCGGCGGGCTGATGTTCGACGCGGGCAAGGGCGGTCTCTTCGCCGGCCTGCTGCTGCCGCACGGACTGCTGGAGTTGACGGCGGTGTTCCTGGCGGCCGCGGCCGGGATGCGGCTGGGCTGGTCGGTGGTGGCGCCCGGTCACCGCCCGCGGACGCAGGTGCTGGCCGAACAGGGCCGGGCGGTGGTGTCCGTTGCGGTCGGACTCGTTGTGGTGCTGCTGATCTCGGGCCTGATCGAAGCGATGGTGACACCGTCGCCGCTGCCCACCTTCGCGCGGGTGGGTATCGGCGTGCTGGCCGAGGCCGCGTTTCTGACCTACATCGTCTACTTCGGCCGCCGGGCGGTGCGGGCCGGCGAGACGGGTGACCTGGCGGACGCGCCCGATGTGGTGCCCACCCGGTAGCTGCCGCTAGAGCCTGCCGGACGCCTTCATCGCCAGATAGCGATCTGCCAGCGCCGGCGCCAGGTCCTCTGGCGGGGCGTCGACCACCTCCACCCCGCTGTTGCGCATACGGGAGGCGATGGCGCGGCGGTCGTTGCGGTACCGCTCGGCGGCCGCGGCGTCATACACCTGCGCGGCATCGGCGCGACCGGACGCCAGGTCGGCGATCCGCGGGTCCGCGACCGCGGCCACGATCACCTGATGCTTGGCCGACAATCGCGGCAGCACCGGTAGCAGGCCCTCGTCGAGCGACGACGCGTTCAGATCCGTCAGCAGCACCACCAGCGCCCGCCGCCGGGTACGACGCAGGATCGCGGCGATCGTTGCCGCCGAATCGGTTTCGACCAGCGCGGGCTGCAGCGGGGCCATCGCGGCGACCAGCTGCGCCAGCAGCTCGGTACGGGAGGCGCCGACGACGGTGGCCCGGGTGACCTGATCGTGCGCCAGAAAATCCACATGGTCACCGGCGCGCGCGGCCAGTGCGGCCAGTAACAGGGCGGCATCCAGTGACCAGTCCAGGCGGGGCCAGCCGCCGGGGTCCGAGGCGGTCGGGTCCACGCCGACGCGACCGGCCGAGGTCCGTCCGGTGTCGACGACGATCACCACCCGGCGGTCGCGTTCGGGGCGCCACGTCCGGACGACGACATCGGCGCGGCGGGCGGTGGCCCGCCAGTCGATCGACCGGACGTCGTCGCCGGGGACGTATTCGCGCAGCGAGTCGAATTCGGTGCCCTGGCCGCGGATCAGGACCGGCAACAGGCCGTCGAGCTCGCGGAGCTTGGCCAGCCGGGACGGCAGATGCTTGCGCGACAGGAACGGCGGCAGGATGCGTGCGGTCCACGGCGCGTGATGCGAACTCTGCCGGCCCGCCAACCCCAGTGGTCCGATCGACCGCGCGGTCACCATCGCCGACTGTTGGTCGCCGCGACGGGCCGGGTGTAGTCGGGTGTCCACCCGGTACCGCTGTCCCGCCGGGATGTTCACGGTGTGCGTGCGGGGTTCGGCTCCCGCGCTGGGCGCCCACGCATCGCGCACCAGGCCGCGGAATCGGCGCTTGCCGGTATTGGCGACGAACAGGGCAATGTCGACGGGCTCACCCAGGCGCGCGGAGGTATCGCCGGAGCGGGCCAGGTGCAGGCTCCTGGTGCTCGCCGCCAGTGCGGCGTCCGCCACCAACACCACCAGTAGCACTGCCAGTAGCACCACGAAAACCGTTGCGGGCCAAGGAGCTACCGCAATAGGGAGCAGGCCGATCAGCGCAACCAGCCCGGCGCGACGGGTGAGCACCACTACCGGGGCACCGGGACCGCGGCCAGGATTCCGTCCAGCACGCCGTCCGCCGTGGCACCTTCGAGTTCCGCCTCGGGACGAAGGGCGATCCGGTGCCGCAGCGTCGGGCGCGCCATCGCCTTGACGTCGTCGGGCGTCACGTAGTTGCGACCGGACAACCACGCCCAGGAGCGGGCCGTGCCCAACAGTGCGGTCGATCCACGCGGTGACACGCCCAGTTGCAGCGACGGGGACTGCCGGGTGGCACCCACGACGTCGACGATGTATCCCATCACCTCGTCGGCCACCAGCACACTGCGCACCGCCTGGCGACCCGCAGCCAGTTCGGCCGGACCGGCCACCGGCCGGATCGCGGACAGGTCGCGCGGATCGAACCCGTGGGCGTGACGGTGCAGGATCGCGATCTCCTGATCACGCGGCGGCAGAGGCACATTCAGCTTGAGCAGGAACCGGTCCAGCTGGGCTTCGGGCAGCTGGTAGGTGCCCTCGTATTCGATCGGGTTCTGTGTCGCCGCCACGATGAACGGGTCGGGCAGCGCCTTGGGATCACCGTCGACGCTGACCTGGCGCTCCTCCATGGCCTCCAGCAGCGCGGCCTGCGTCTTCGGCGGGGTGCGGTTGATCTCGTCGGCCAGGAGGAGATTGGTGAACACCGGGCCGGCGCGGAAGGCGAACTCCGCGGTGCGGGCGTCGTAGACCAGAGAGCCGGTGACATCGCCTGGCATCAGGTCCGGGGTGAACTGCACCCGCTTGAACTCCAGCTGCAGGGCGGCGGCCAGTGCGCGTACCAGCAGCGTCTTCGCCACGCCGGGAACACCTTCCAGCAGCACGTGACCACGGCACAGCAGGGCGATCACCAGTCCGCTGACCACGGCTTCCTGCCCGACGACGGCCTTGCCGATCTCGGCGCGCAGCTCCA
>JBEVHL010000368.1:0-3036 GCA_040511255.1 Mycobacterium sp.
CGGTACTGGCGCGCTTCGCGACCTGGTTGGGCGAGCACCGGGACGAGATCGAGCAGCTGCTGATCAAGGAGACCGGCAAGTCCGGCACCGACGCGGCGCAGGAAGTGCCGCTGCTGATCATGATCCTGTCGTACTACATCAAGACCATGGAGAAGGCACTCGCACCGGACACCCGGCCCGCGGCACTGCCCTTCCTGGCCATCAAAAAGATCACCGTCTATTACCGCCCGCGTGCGCTGGTCAGCATCATCGCACCGTGGAACTACCCGGTGGCCAACGCCTTGATGGACGCCATCGGTGCTCTGGCCGCCGGCTGTGCGGTCCTACTCAAACCCTCCGAGCGCACGCCGCTGACAGCGGAGCTCCTGCTGCGCGGCTGGCTGGAGTCCGGCGGCCCCGAGGTGCTGGCGCTGGCTCAGGGTGCCCGTGAGGTTTCCGAGGCCGTCATCGACGTCGCCGACTACATCCAGTTCACGGGTTCCAGCGCCACCGGAACCAAGGTGATGGAACGCGCCGCCCGCCGGCTCACTCCGGTCAGCCTGGAACTCGGCGGTAAAGATCCGATGATCGTGCTCGAAGACGCTGACGTCGACCTGGCCGCCAATGCCGCGGTGTGGGGTGCGATGTTCAACGCTGGCCAGACCTGTGTGTCTGTCGAGCGCGTGTACGTCCTCGAGCCTGTCTACGACAAGTTCGTCGCCGCCGTCGTGAAGGCCGTCGAAGCGCTCGAAGTCGGCGCGGGGGAGGGCAAGCACTTCGGCGCGATGATCGACGAAGGCCAGCTGGCCATCACCGAGCGCCACGTCAACGAGGCCGTCGCAGCCGGCGCCCGGGCGCTGACCGGCGGTACCCGGACGCCGGGCAAGGGCACGTTCTACCCGCCGACGGTGCTGGTGGACGTCGACCATTCGATGGCCGCGATGACCGAGGAGACCTTCGGCCCGACGCTGCCGATCATGAAGGTCAAGACGGTGGCCGAGGCGATCCAGCTGGCCAATGACAGCCAGTACGGGTTGAGTGCCGCGGTGTTCTCCAAGGACGTCGACCGTGCCAAAGACGTTGCGGTGCACCTGGATTGCGGCGCAGTAAACATCAACGACGTGATCTCCAACCTGATGTGCACCACCGCCCCGATGGGTGGCTGGAAATCGTCGGGGATCGGGGCCCGCTTCGGTGGCGCCGACGGCATCCGTAAGTTCTGCCGCCAGGAGACCGTGGTCGTACCGCGTACCAGTGCGGGTGCCGGCGGCAACTACTACAACAACTCCTTGAAGGCGCTGGACCGGATGAACAAGCTGATGACCAAGATGGCGCTGGTCCGGCCCAAGCGAACGGCCAAGTAACAGCCCCGTTCGTTCACCCGGGCGTCACCCGCGCGTACCCCGCGGTCGGTAACTTTTGCCTGTGCTACTCGAAGATGCCCAGCGTCAGTACACCGTCCGCGACGACGACGATGACGACCCAGAGTTGATCCTGTTGCCCGACGGCGAGGTCGTCGACACGTGGCGCGAGAACTATCCGTACGACGAGCGGATGAAGCGCGACGATTACGAGGAGCAGAAGCGGCTTCTGCAGATCGAGTTGCTCAAGCTGCAGAAGTGGAGCCAGACCAACGGCCTGCGGCACGTCTTCGTCTTCGAAGGCCGTGACGCCGCGGGCAAGGGCGGCACCATCAAGCGGTTCATGGAGCACCTCAACCCGCGCGGCGCCCGCGTCGTCGCGCTGGAGAAGCCCACCGACCGGGAACGCACCCAGTGGTACTTCCAGCGCTACGTCAAGCACATGCCTGCGGCCGGGGAGATGGTGATGTTCGACCGCTCCTGGTACAACCGCGCAGGCGTGGAACGGGTGATGGGCTTCTGCACTCAGAAGCAGCACGCCGAGTTCATCCGCCAGGCCCCGCTGTTCGAGCAGATGCTGGTCAACGACGGCATCAGCCTGACCAAGCTGTGGTTCTCGGTGACGCAGTCCGAGCAGCGCACCCGGTTCACCATTCGCCAGGTGGACCCGGTTCGGCAGTGGAAATTGTCGCCCACCGATCTGGCTTCGCTCGACAAGTGGGACGCCTACACCGCGGCCAAGGAAGACATGTTCGCCTGGACCGATACCGAGATCGCGCCGTGGACCGTGGTCAAGAGCAACGACAAGAAGCGCGCCCGGATCAACGCCATGCGCCACGTGCTCGGTAAGTTCGACTACGACAACAAGGACCTTGACGTGGTCGGTCGGGCCGACCCGCTGATCGTGGGGCGCGCCCTCGCCGATTGATCACGCTGGTGTCCGACCCACATCTGCCAGGGAGGACACCTCGTGCGCTTCGTGCTGACGACGCTGCTTTGGCTCGTCACCACGATCCTGCTGGCCGTCGCGGTGCCCGCCGCCTGGGCGCAGCAGAACGTCGTCGACGCGGACGGCTACGCCCGCTTCGCGCAGGACGCCGCCGCAGATCCCGCCGTGCAGGATGCGATGGCTGCCGAGCTGACCACCCAGCTGGTGAAGCTGGCCGGCAACAGTGGCTACGACGTCCGCGCCGACCTGTTGAGCGCGGCCGCCACCGGGTACACGCGCAGTTCGGCGTTTCCTGGTCAGTTCGCGACGGCCAATCGGATCGCGCACACCTGGATGTTCACCGACGTCGTGTCCCAGCCCGACGCGTCCGGCCGTTGGATCGTCGATCTGGGTCCGATGCTTGCCGACACATCGTTTCAGAACACGCTGCGGGACTTCGGGATTCGGGCGCCGTCGACGCTAGAGGTGCCGTTGACCGAGAACGCACCGGATGCGCTGCGGCCGGGGCAGCTGCGGCAGGTGGGCCGGTTCGGTCCCTGGGTCAGTGTGGCTGCCGCGGTGCTCACCGGAGTGTTCGCGCTGTTGACCCTCGCCGCGTCTCGTGGCCGCGGCAAAGGACTGGCCGCCCTCGGAGTGTCGGCGCTGTTGGTCGGCGCCGCCGGCTGGGCCGGGCTCGAGGTCGGGCGGCGCTACCTCAGCACCGCGCTGAACAAAACCAGCGAGGACATCCATCAGCTCGCCGACGCC
>JBEVHL010000369.1:0-20300 GCA_040511255.1 Mycobacterium sp.
GATCCGCCGACCACCGACCGGGTTCGGCCCCGGCACGCGGGGCCTGCATCAGCGCAGCACTTCCGGCCACCAACAGCGGCAGCTTGAGGGCGGCTCGACGGTGCACGCCGCATGGTCTGGGCTCTCTCGTCAAGTGCCATCCTCGGTGGTCGGAGTGGTCATCCGTCGCGACCCGCGCAGGCTGCAGCGACCACAACAACGGAAGGATTCGGTGAACCCCGCCTCCACGCCGGGCAGAGGGTGTCACACCACGTCAGATCCGCCAGCGAACTCTGCTGCCCGGGCGACGTCACGCACCACGCTACGGGAAACAGCTGCCGTTCGCCGCTGGGCCCGGTCGGTTCCCACCTGGAAAAGTGCGACACCACAAGCACATTCCGGTCCTGACGTCGAAGAACGACAACCCGGCGCAACGCAAAAAACCGGGCCCCCTCCGTTGCGGAGGGGGCCCGGCATTGGTGCCGTGGTGAATTACTTGGCGTGCTTGCCTGACGACTTCTTCGACGCGCTCTTGGTGGAACCGGCCTTGCTGCCCGACGAGTCATCCGAGGACACCTTGGTGGCCTTCTTGACAGCCGCATCCAGCCGATCGGTGAACGTGGCGGTGCTGGGCTTGGCCGTGGTCGGCTTCGCGACAGCGGTCGTATCGTCGGCTTCCGTCTCGGTGACGCCGGTGGCGACGGCGGCCGCCGTATCGGCGGTGTCGTCGGTGACCTTCAGATCGAAGGTCTGCACCTTCGCGGATTCGGTCGGTGCGGCGGTGATCGCGGCGGTGCTCGGTGCGGCAGCCACGGTGGCCGTGGGGGTCACCGGAGTGTTGATGATCGCGGCGGCGATCTTCTTCGGGATGGTGACCAGGAACTGCTGGAACGGACCACCCTGGGTCGGGCGAACCGGGGACGTCGAGACCGGGGACAGCAGGCCGACCCACGGCAAGGTGGCGTCACCCTCGTTGTAGTCGAATCCGTTCAGGAACGCGTCTGCGACAACGCCGGGGGTGTTGATCAGCGCGTTGACCGCTCCCTCGACGTTTCCGGTGGACAGGGCGGTCGCGAAGTCGCCGAGTGCCCGCGAGCCTTCGAACGCCGCGCCGCTGAGCGGAGCGTAGATCGACGCGAACGCACCGAAGGCGATGGTGCCGGTGTTCAGAACGGCACCGATGGCGTCGGCGAAGTTCTGCGCCATCTGCTGCGGGATCCCGAGATTCGTGCCCGAGGTGAAGATGGTGCCGTTCAGGATCGGCAGCACGGTGTTCTGGATGCCGAACAGTGCCAGCTTGTTGAAGTTGTCATACGCGACACCGAAGTCGCCGACGGAGATTGCGGCCTGGATGTTCTCCAGCAACACCTTTCCGGCGGGTGACTCCCTGGTTCCGACGTTCCACCAGGTGTCGAATGCCGTGCCGGCGGCGGTGAATGCGTTGCCGACCTTCGTGGCGTAGCCCTCTTGGTTCGCAAGGAGCGCGCTGAGGATCGGGAGCGGGTTGGCGGAGATCTGCGCACCGAGGCCGTTGAGGCTGGTGACTGTGTTCGTGAACAGCTCCTCGTAGACCGCTGCCGGCGAACCGGTGACGTCGGCGACGAGCTGGACCGCGCGGTGCTGGATCTCGAGTGCGGCGGTGCTCGGGGCGATCGGGTTGACCGCGATGACGCTGGCGCCCAGAGCGGCGATGCTGCCGATCATCAGCTTGTTCATGCGGCTGGACTGCGTTGCTGCAGTCCCGGAAGCCGGGCTGGCCGACCAGGGGCTAAGTGCGTCTTGCACGGGGAGCTCTCCTCTTTCGAATGGGGTGTCGCCTAGGGGCGGCGATCAGACGTTAACTGAGAAACTCCTGAGGAGCAATAGGGTTGCCTAACCTAACTCAAGTGGGTCAGGGAAGGCTGGTGGCTGCAGAGACGAGGGCGATTGCTCTGGTATACGCGCTGGCCACGGGATATTTCTGCACCACGACGGCCGCGCGATCGGCATCTTGTTGAATGCGCAATTAACGCTAAGGTAAGGCTAACTTGCCGGAGGGTTCTGCGGCATCGGCCGTCCGCCTCGGGACGGCGAATGTGACGAAAGCCACATCGACAGATGCGGCGAATGGGCTCCGCGCTACCCGGCCTGCGGGGTGATCAGAAACTTCTCACCGGTTGCCCGCTTGTCATAGACGTGGAACGCCTCAGGCTTGAGCACACCGGCCAGTGAGACTTCCTGGGTATAGGTGCTGGCGAAGGTCGTGGTGAGCTCATCGGCCACGCGGGCCCGGAGCCGGCCGAGGGTTTCGGCGTCGGCATTCTGCAGGAACGGGGTGAGCAACCAGCCGCCGATCCCCCAGGCCATCCCGAAGTTCCGGGTGAGCACGGTCGGACTGGTATCGAGCCCGCCATAGATATAGACCTGCTTGTGCACGGTCGACCCGTACCGGGAGTATTCGGTCGCCGTCGCACTGGCCGCTCTCTCCATGGCGTTGAGGATCTGACCGGCCAACGTCCCACCGCCGGTGGCGTCGAACGCCAGCGTCGCTGAGGTGGCCGCGAGCGCCTCGACGAGGTCGGTCGGGAAAGACGGCGATGTCGAGTTGAGGACGTGGACGGCGCCCAGGGACCTCAGCAGCTGCTCCTGGTCGGGCTTGCGCACGACATTCACCAGCGGGATGCCGTCTGTGAGACAGATCTTGACCAGCATCTGTCCCAGGTTCGATGCGGCGGCGGTGTGCACCAGAGCCGAATGTCCTTCACGGCGCATGGTTTCCACCATCCCGAGCGCGGTCAGCGGGTTGACGAAAGATGATGCGCCCTCCCTGGCGCTCGCGCCCTCGGGCAACACCAGACACGCGGCCGCATCGACTGCGCGGTACTGCGAGTACATCGCACCGCCTGCGACGCCGACCTTCTTGCCGAGCAGGGCCTGGGCGGCGGATGACGATCCCGCCGCCACCACCGTTCCCGCGCCCTCATTGCCGACGGGAAGCGACTTGTCCAACCGAGCCGTGAGCCCGGCCACCGCCCCCGCACGCAGTGCCGCCGTCACCACCGGACGCTCGGGCGTGCCCGTCACCGTCGCGGTCGTCAGGTCGGCACCGGCGGTGAGCAGGCCCAGGTCTGAGGGGTTGATGGGCGAGGCTTCCACGCGCACCAGCACTTCGTTGGCGGCAGGGACAGGAACGGGGACATCGTGCAGGGACAGTTCCAGCGTGCCCTCCGACGTCACCAATGACCGCAGTTCCAGTGCAGTGTCGGGCAGTTCTACGGCCATCGGGTGCCTCGTTCCTGTGGTGACGTGCTCAGCCGGCTACGACGGGTTCGGCGACCGGCGTCTGGGCGTGTTTCAGGCGTTTCTTCAGCTTGGCACTCTTGAGCATCTGGATGATGAGGTTGGTGGAGGTGAACATCGGGATGACCCCGAGGAAGGTGCGTTCCGAGGCGCCGTGGCCGTGCAGGTATTCGAGGCTGCCCAGGATGTAGAAGATCCCCATGGTCATGAAGGCGGCCGGGACGGAGAACGCCAGCGGAGAACGACGGATGTCGATGATGCGCTCCGCGAGGTGCCATTCGTCGCGGGTCATGGGTTCGTTCTTGCGCAGCTTGCGCAGCGCTTTCTGATAGCCGTTCAAGTCATCGCTGCCCGGCAGGGCATGCAACCGAAGCAGTCGTCGGGTGTAGATGAACGCGCACGTGGCGAACACCACCTCGAAACCCAGCGCGACGAACATCAACAGGCCCCACAGGCCCAGACCCGTGGTGTGCGTGCTCAGGTTCATCGGTTCACTCCCGCAAAGTCCGTCGGTTTCCTTGGCGGCAGTGGGCGCGAGCGCACCAGTGTCGGCCACCAGAACCATGGCCCGAGGAGCCTGATCAGTGACGGCACGATGAACGAGCGCACGATGAGCGTGTCCAGCAGCAGACCGATGCAGACCGTGGAACCCACCTGGGCGATGGTCTTGAGGTCGCTGGCGAGCATGGCCAGCATGGTGAAGGCGAACACCAACCCTGCCGATGTCACCACACCGCCCGTGCTTCCCAGGGCGCGGATCAGTCCGGTGTGCAACCCGGTGGTCTGGAAGCCGACGCCGATCTCCTCCTTGACCCGGGCGATCAGCAGCAGGTTGTAGTCGGAACCGACCGCCACCAGGATGACGAACGTGATGGGCAGCACCAGCCAATGCAGCTGCAGCCCGATCAGGTGCTGCCACAACAAGATCGACAGACCGAACGCGCCGGCGAAGGAGAAGGCGACGGTGCCGGGGATCACGATGGCCGCCATCAGGGAACGGGTCAGCACCAACATGATCAGGAAGATCAACACGAATGCGGCGATGGCCACGATCTTCAGATCCGACGCGGCGTACTCCTTGATGTCCTTGTTGTTCGACGCCGCGCCGCCGATGTAGATCTTCGACCCCGCCAACGAGGTCTCCTTGAGCGCCGCCTTCACCGCGTCGGGGAACTGTTCGACATGGGTGATGCCTTCCGGCGCCATCGCGTTGCCCTCGTGGGTGATGACGAACCGAGCCGCCTTGCCGTCCGGCGACATCATCAGTTGCTCACCGGTCTTGACGTCCTCGTTGTCGAAGCCCTCCCGAGGCATGTAGAAGTAGTCGTCGCTGCGCGAGGCGTCGAAGTCGTTGCCCACGTTGATCTGGTCGTCGAAGGTCTGGTTGGTCTGGGTGGATTGCAGATGCGCAGGCCCGTAGTTGTTGACGATGACCGCTTGCAGCGACTGGGTCTCGTCACGCATCACCTTCAACTGGGCGACCATCTGCGGCATCAGCGCGTCGACGGCCTGAAAGTCGGTGACGGCGTTGCCGATCTGCTCGTCAAGGGCGTCGATGCCGTCGAGCCCGTCGAACAACGATCGGAACGAGTAGCACAGCGGGATGTCGAAACAGTGTGGCTCCCAATAGAAGTAGTTCTTCAGGGGGCGGATGAAATCGTCAAGGTTCGAGATGTCGTCATTGACCTCGTCGGTGACCTGCTGCAGGTTCTCCAGCGTGAGCACCGTGGTGTGCAGATCGTCGGCCAGCTTCTGGGTGAGGTCGATGGTCTTGCCCAGCGTTGCCACGGTCTCGGCCTGGATCTGGGCCTGCTGATCGGTGTTGTCGTTCTGGTGTTCGTTGAACGGCAACTGCTGACCTGCTGCCCCACCCTGGACGGTGAACAGGTACGGCACGTTGGCGTGGTCCAGCGGTCGACCCAGCGGCCTGGTGATGCTCTGCACCATCGCCACTCCGGGCAGCCGGATCAGTTCCTTGGCCACCCGGTCCAGCGAGATGAAGTCCGCCGAGTTCCGCATGTCGTGGTCGGATTCGATCATCATCATCTCGGTGAACAGCTTGCTGGACGGGAAGTGTCGATCCGAGGCGGTGAAGCCTTGGTTGGCGGCTCCGGTCACCGGCTGGTAGGCCCGGTCGTCGTAGCTCACCCGGTAGCTGGGCACGAAGATCGCACCCAGCAGGACCACGGCGGTGCTGGCGGCGAGGATCGGCACCGGCCAGCGCACCACGCTGGCGCCGATGCGCCGGTACAACCGCCCGCGGGTGGTCGACTTGGGATCGAAGAGCCCGAACAGGGTGCCCAGTGTCAGCAGGGCCGGGGCCAGGGTCAATGCCGCCGCGATGGTGAACAACATGCTGATGGCCACGGCGGGGCCCATGGTGTGGAAGTAGTCCAGGCGCGCGAAACTCAGGCAGAAACACGAACCGGCGATGGTCAGACCTGAGCCGATGATGATGGGCGCGACCCCGCGGTAGGCGGTGTAGTAAGCCTCCTCCCGGGTCTCGCCCAACTGCCGTGCCTCGTGGTAGCGGCCCAGCAGGAAGATGCCGTAGTCGGTGCCTGCCCCCAGCGTCAGCGAGACCACGATGTTCACCGCGAACGACGACATCGGGATGACCCCATAATGGCCCAGCGTCGACACCACACCCTTGGCGATCAGGATTTCGAACAGCACGCTGTACATCGGCACGGCCACGTTGGTCAGCGAGCGGTACACCAGCAGCAGCATCACCAGAATCAAGATGATCGTCACGATCGTGATGTTGTTCAGGCTGGAGTTCGCGATGGACAGGGTGTCCGAGGCCATCGGCGCCGAACCGCTGACGTAGACATTCAGCCCCTGCGGGGGGCTGTCCTTTGCGACGATGTCCCGCACGGCCTGCACGGACTCGTTCGCTTGAATCTGGCCGACGTTGCCCGCCAGCCGCAGCAGCACATAGGTCGCCTTGCCGTCGATGCTCTGCGCGCCGGCCGCGGTGATCGGCTTACCCCACAGATCCATCACGTACTGCACGTGCTGGGTGTCGCTCTTCAGGCGCTGCACCAGGCCGTCGTAGTACTGGTGGTCGGAGTCGCTGAGCGGGTGGTCGGCTTCCAACACGACCATGGTCAGGCTGGTCGAGTTCGACTCCTTGAACACATCGCCGATGTGGAGCAGCGCGACCTGCGAGGGTGCATACGTGGGGACTTCGGGGCCGGCGAGTTCGGTGGCGACGTCCTCCACCTTCGGCACGAAGGTGTTGGTCGTGATGGCCAGCAGTGCCCAGAAGATGATGATCGGGATCGCCAGCAGGCGGACCATTCTGGGGAAGAACGGGCGCTTCGCCTGATGTGCGCTCACGCGGACTTCACCCTGCAGGTGACGTCGGCATCCTCACGGGTGGCCGATTGTTCGTCGCGCACAACGTCATTGACCAACATCCGGCAGCCGACCTGACCTCCGTGCACCTGCACCGAGATGCTGCCCGACACCACGGTGAGCGTCGTCGTCTCGGTGTGGGACCACGGGAGTTCGGTGAGTTGGACCTCGTGCGGATGTCCGTCGATGTCGATGTAGTCCAGCAGACCACCGCTGCCGACGTCGCCGAACAACTCGTAGGTCAGCCGCTTCGGGGTGAACTCCTCGGGTGCCTGCGGGGGGTTGACGGCCAGGACCGGCCCAGGGGCCGACGACTGGTGCACCTTCCACATGCACAGCGCACCCAGTGCGAGCGCGACGACGATGACCACGGGTAGCCAGGCTCTGCCCAGGATCCTCCTGGCGGCGAAACGTCGGCTCAATCGATTACCTTTCGGAATCTGCCCCGCAAAGCAGCCGACCACATCCCGAAGCCGGAGTCATTTCGGACCGATCGATTTATATCCTATTTGCAATGGATAGTTCAACCGCAGGAGACGGCTCCACAGCGTTCTGACAGGAATAGATCCCGACGGCACGGCATTACAGTTGCCGGGTGTGGTCTGATTCTGGCCAACGCGCTCCATTACCGCTGGATGCATCACTTCAATGATATAAATCTCGTATGGAACGAGCGGGTGTCGATGCCATCAGCGAGATGATCGCGCTGGGCACCGACACGATGTGGCGCTACCTGATCGATCGGGATGACCTCAGCGCCAGCGCAGCGCTGGTGCTGAACCGGCTGGCCCGGGAAGGTCCGATGCGGTTGACGGCGTTGGCCAGCGCCGAGGGCGCCAGCCAGTCGGGGATGACGCAATTGGTGCAGCGCATGGAACGCCAGGGGCTGCTGGAGAGATGGAGCGACCCTGAGGACGGCCGGGCGTCGTTGGTGATGCTCAGTGCGTCCGGCAGGCAGAACTGGGAGGGCAGGGCCGAAGTCCGCCGCCAACGCATCGCAGACATGCTGCCTGCGGTGTCGGACGACGATCAGGTGTCGCTGTGGCTGGCCGCTCAGGTGGTGGTCCGGGTTCTCGGGCAGATGCGCGAGGTGGCCGGGCTGCAGACTCCGGTGGGCGCCGACTAGCCTGAGTCATGTTCATCGACATGAGCGACGACGTGGCCATCATCACCGGAGCGGGCAGAGGCCTGGGCCGCGCAGTGGCCGAGCAGATGGCGGCCTCCGGCGCGAAGGTCGCCCTGTTCGATCGCGATCCGATTACGTTGGCAGACAGCGAGTCCCACATCATTGCGGCGGGCGGCACGGCGGCGTCCTATGCCGTCGACGTCAGCGACTGGCCGTCGGTGTCCGCTGCCGTCGAGCGGGTGCATCGCGACCTCGGTGATCCCACAGTGCTGGTCACCGCCGCTGCTGTCGACGAGTCGGTGAGCATCATCGACATGCCCGTGGAATCCTGGCGACAGGTGATCGATGTCAACCTCTCGGGCACGTTCTACTGCCTCAAGGCCACCGTCCCGACCATGCGGCGCAACGGCTATGGCCGCGTCGTGCTGTTCGGCTCGCAGATCGCCCTCAAGGGTGGGGTGGACATCTCGCACTACGGCGCCGCGAAGGGCGGGGTGCATGCGCTGGCCAGGTGCGCCGCCCTCGAACTCGCCTCGGCCGGCGTGACGGTCAACGTGATCGCACCGGGACCGATCGAAACGGAGATGCTGCGCTCGTTGCCGCAGGAGTGGCTGGACAACAAGAAGCGGGAGATGCCGGTGGGCCGGTTCGGCTCGGTGGGCGAGGTGGTGCCTGCGGTGGTACTGCTGGCGGCTCGTCAGTCCGGCTTCACCACTGGGTCGACCGTGAACGTCTCCGGCGGCGACGTCATGATGTGAGCCGTCAGACCGGCTCGTCGGCGTCTTCCTCCTCAGCCCATTCCTCGGCTTCCTCCAGCACCTCAGCCCGGTAGTAGTCAGCTACCTCCGCGATGGCCGCCAGCGCCTCGGCGGTGAGCTCCAGCCGAATCCCGCTGTACGCGTGTGCATATGGCACGAAGGCGCCCAGCAGCTCAGGAAGGTCCAATTGGGCTTCCAACGCAATGGCGTGGTCGTAGCCCACCGGCCCGTCGAGCAGCTGGTTCAGCCGAGGCGCGCTCCACCGCACGGGATCACCCGTACCCTCCTCGATACACACGTCCAGCAGCTGGCGGTGATCGACGTCGTCGAACGGCATACCCACCTGCGAGGCGAAGAACCCCTCGAGCAGATCCAGGGTGGCCACTGAATCAAGTTGCGGCACTTCGGGTATCACCCCGTCCGCTGGCAGGAGCCGGCCGATCCAGTCCAGCAGCGCGCGCGACGCCGGCCACGTGTCCGACTCCTCCACGGGGTACATGGCCAGCGGGCCGGTCAGCGCCTTGTGCAACCGGGCACCGGCTTCCGCCAGGTCCGTCTCGACAAAGCTGGTGTCCGGATCGGTTTGGTTCGCTGTCGCGATAGTGAGCACCGTATCGATGGTGCCCGGCACGAAGAACGCGTCCTTGACCGTCGACAACGTCAGATGGTCGATGAAGACCGCGCCTGTCATCTCCTGGCCGTCCGGCAGCCGGACAGCGAGAAGCAACTCTTCGCCGTCACCGAACACGTCGATCATCCGCACCGCACGGTGCACGCTGGTCTGCCCCAGCCCAACAAGCCATCGCGGCAGGATGTCGTCGCGGGCGGCGACCGCACGTCGGCATTGGTCGCGCAGCACATCGTCGTCGACGACGAGCTCACCGAGCGCTGCCAGCAGCGCCGTGGTCTCCGGCACCCGCAGGTCGATGAAGGCGGGCACCAGTTCGGTCAGGCTGAGCTGATCCTCGTCGCCGGGGCCCTGCAACACCTCCGGTTTCGGAGTGGTGGCCACCACCACCATGCTCACCAGAGCCAGCAGATCCAGTGGCTGGCCGCCGGCCAGTGCCTGGCGTATCTCGTCGATCAGAGGCACATCTTCGGGAGTCTGCGGCACACCGACGCCCTCGCGACGCGCCTTCCTGCGTCTGGCATCGCGCCTGGCCTGTTTGGCGGCGCTCCGCTTTCGTCCATCGGCCATAGCCCGGACCATACCCGGACGGGCCGACGGGCGGGCGCGGCTACTACACCCCGGCTACGGCCTCACGGTAACCCCGTTGAGCGTCAACGTGTTTGGTGATGTCACTTGTGCGCCTCGTCGAGGGCAGTCTTGACGTCCCCCTGGGTTTCCCCTAGGAACGTCTGGAATTCGTCGCCGACCATGAAGGTGGTGGTGAACTGGTTCTGGTCCGCGATGTCCTTCCAGGTGGGCGTCTGGACCATCTCGCTGAGCACTTTCTGCCAGTACTGCACCGCGGGCTTCGACATGTCCGGCGGCCCATAGAGTCCTCGCCAGTTCGACAGGGTGACGTCGAGTCCCTGCTCCCGGGCGGTGGGGGCGTCCAGACCTGGCAGTCGGTCCTCGGACAGCACGCCGAGGGCCTGGAGATCTCGCGACGTCAACAGGCTGACGAACTCGCTGACCCCGCCGATCGCGACGCTGATGGCGCCGGTGCGCAGAGCGGTGATCTGATCACCGCCGCCTTCGAAGGGGACGTAGTTGATGGTCGACGGGTGCCCACCCGCTGCGGACACCAAGAGATCGAAGGGCGCCTGGTCATCGTTGGCCGCGCCGACGGACACGCGGGTCGGGTCGGTCTTGATGGCCGCCATGACGTCATCGAGGTTCTGGTACGGCGAGTCGAAGCGGGTGACCACGACGAAGTACTCAGTCATCAAGCGGGCGATCATGGTGACGTCGTCGTAGCCGTACTTGGACGTCCCGCGGAGCTCGTTCATCATCATCGACAGGGACGTGACCGAGACCTGATTGTCGTCGCCCTTGTGCTGCTCCACCATGGTCGCAAGGAAGTCGGCCCCGGATGCGCCCGGCCGATTCTGCACCGGCAGCGGCACATCGACCAGTTTTTCCTTCTGCAGGGCGTCGACAACGGCGCGGATCGTGATGTCGAACCCGCTGCCGGGATTGGCGCCGGCTGTCATCGTCACCGGCCCCGACGGGTAGGCGTCAGAGGCTGACTTAGCGCCCTGGCACCCCGCCAGGACCAGCGACACAGCCAGCAACGCGGCGAGTGCGGATTTCATCATCAAAGCCGTGCGCTCCTAGGTTTGTGGTGCTCCGACCCGAAGCTGTACACGGATTTCTTTGTCCTGTCCCGACTTTCCGGTGACCGGGCTGGAGATCCTTATCCCGATTTCGCGTTCCGCCCCGTCGACCCGGCAGGTGCGGTACAAAATATCTCAAGTACTTCACATCATGAGCCCAGTTGGAGGGCGCACCACCATCGACAGGGAGGGGCGTCGTGCCCAACCAGCTGCATCACGTCATCATCCGTAGCCACTCCTCCGCGGAGTTCATCCGGTTCCTGACCGATGTCGTCGGCATGACGTTGCTGCACACGTTCCGAGTGCCCGGCGAGCTACTGGTGACCACGATGGATTGGCCGCCCAACGACGGAGCTGAGGTGTCCATCCTCGGGAACGGCGAGGCCGGCATGATCGAAATCCTCGATGTGCCCGAGGAGCTCCGGCCGACCGTTCCGGAAGGACTCGCCGCGATGTCGTTCCTCACCGACGACTACACCAAGGTGCAGCAGGACGCGCACGCCTTTGCCACCGACGTGACACCCTTCGAAGCGCTGATGCCGGGCGTGGAGCTGTTCAAATGCACGGTGGGCGGCGTGCTCATCGAGTTCATGGGCAGTTACGCCGCCGACGAAGCGAATCAGGTCGGTGAACACACCGCGTCCGCAAGCTGATCCAGCGGCACGGCGTTTCCCATCGCCTCGTAGCCGGCCAGATTGAAATGCAGATGGTCTGAGCCGTCGAAGATCGGATTGATGCGCGACGGCTCTGCCGGGTCACGGACCACAGCGTCGAAGTCGATCACCGCATCGGCAGGGCTCTCGTCGCGAATCCAGGCATTGACCGCCTGACGCTTCTCTTCGGTGTCGGGCAGCGCTGAGGCGCTACCGCCGACCGGCGTGACCGTTCCCTGCAGTACCCGCAGGCCCCGCGAATGCAGCCGGTCGATCACTTCGCGGTAGCCGCCGAGCAGGCCATCGACGGTGGCGTTGGGCGACATCAGCAGGTCGTTGATGCCCTCCAACAGGATCACCGTCGTGACGCCCGCCTGGCCCAGCGCGTCAGCGTCGAGTCGATGAATCGCCGCCGGTCCATACACATCCGGGTTGTCCCCTGCGGTCGCATCCTGCAGTACGCGGTTGCCGGCGATACCGAGGTTGAGCACCGACAACGCCCGGCCCCCTGCACCCAGCCTGCGGCCCAGCACGTCCGGCCAGCGTCCGTCGGCGTCGAGACCTTCCGTCGTCTCGGGTTCGCCGTCCTTCTGCGCCTGGTAGCCGTCGGTGATCGAGTCGCCGAACGTCAACACCGCGCCGGTGGACATCGGCGCGAGCACCTCGATTCCGCTGACGAACGGTCTGGTGGTGGTGCGCTGGGTGAAGGCGCGACCATCGACGTCCGCGGTATGGTCGCCGGCACCCTGCGAGGTGACGAACGACGTCTGCCGCGCTGCGTAGTGTTCGGTCGGCTTGCCGACGTCGCCCGCCACGAACATGCTCACCGCCAGCGGCTCGAACGCCTGAAACGCGATCTGGACAGGATCGCTGACCACATCCTGGCCGGGCGCGGCGGTGACGTTGCGGTTGCCACCGAAAGTCAGCGGCACGACGGTATCGGGCGCCAGGCTGGGCCCCGACGAACGACGGGCGATGGTGGATTGTGCGAATGTCACAGGGACGGTACCGAATCGGTTCGACAGCCGGACCCGCGCAGTCGTGCCGCCGTAGGTCGGCGTGAGGATCGCCCGGACGGTCTCATCGCGCACCACCGGCTTGGGGTTGTTCGACAGATCGAACTGGTCGAGGTCGTCGGTGCCGCGTGACGCATCCGACGGGGCAGCCGCCCACACACCGAGCCAGCCTTGATCGGCGCATCTTGCCTGCGGTTCCGCGGCCGCGGGCCAAGACGTGCAGAGCTGACAGAGCACACCGACGACAACGGCCGAGACGAGCCTGCCCGCTGTTCCGGTCATCACGACTCGACCCGGGCGATGCCCTGGTCGAAGCTGAACACATTGTCCGGGTCGTACTTCGCCTTGATCTGGCGCAACCGGTCGACACCCGCGCCCCAGTAAGCGGTTTCGTAGTCCACCAGGCCGGCGTTGGGCACATTGGTGTAGGCACCGTCGACGTACGGCGCCAAGGCGGCACTGAACTCGGCCACCCAGGCCAGGCAGGCCGGTGTCAACGGATCCGACCCTGCCGGCTCGGGTTGCCCGCCGCGCGCACCACCCCACCCCGCACCCGGTTCGGCGTAGAACAGCGCGTTTCGGTGCGCGAAGACGGAACCGCCCGGCGGTTCGCTGCCTGTCACAGCTCCACCGAATGCATTGGTGAAGTAGTTGCACTGCGGCGACGGGGCTTTCGACATGAACTCGACGATCAAGTCGATCGCCTCGACGGGATACGGCTGATAAATGAACTGCGAGTTGAATTTCCAGTTCACCGGTTCGTCGGCCGTCGGTATCTGGAAACCCGCGTAGGTGTCGGCCCAGTCCGCATCCGTGATCGAGACCGTCGGTGCACCGAGCGACAGGATCGGCGCCAACAACTGCGTCGCCTCCTCCGCCGATCCTGCGGCCAGCACGCCTACCAGCTGGAAGCTGTCGGTGGCGATTTCGAGCTGGCTGGTGAGGCGATTGTCGGTATAGGGAGCGGTGCGCTGCCAGGCGTCGAAGACATCCGGGAGATCGCCGAGACCCGACCACGTCGCGGTGAGGTAGCTGACCTGGGTCAACGGCTGTACGCGGTAGGTCAGTGAGGTGACGATGCCGAAGTTGCCGTTCCCAGCGCCCCGCAGCGCCCAGAGCAGGTCGACATTGGTGTGCTGGTCAACCGTAATCACCTCGGCACCAGAATCTTTCGTCGCGACCACGACTTCCGCGGCCAACAGATTGTCCGACGCCATCCCGAAGTTACGGGTCAACAACCCGAACCCGCCGCCGAGCGTCGCACCGACCAACCCGACGGTACCTTCCGTGCCGGTCGGCGCTGCGACGCCCACCGTGCCGAGCGCGGTCACCGCTTCGAGTTGGTTGAGTCCCGCGCCGACAATTGCGGTATTGGCTGCGTTATCGACGGTGGTCGACTTCAGCTCGCTGACATCGATCACGATGCCGTCATCCACGGTGGACCAGCCCTCCAGACAATGCCCACCGCTGCGCACCCGGACCGGAACCGCGTTCCGGCGCGCCCACGCCACCGCGTTGACCACGTCTTGCGTCTCCTGGGCGAAGACGATTACCGCCGGCTCGTGATTGAACAGCAGATTCCAGCTGCGCCGCGCCACCGGGTAGTCGGCGTCGCCCGGGCGAACGACGCGGCCGGTCAGCCCGGCGAGAGTTGCTGGGGCGGAGGTCATTTGGCTCCCTCTGGGGTGGCCGTGGCGAAATCCTCCCCTGGTTCGGTGTCGAGGACTTCGCGGTGGAAGAGCATCATGTAGGCGAAGTACACCCCGCCGGCCAGAATTAGACCGACCACAATGATGGTCGGCACGGTGGCGTCGTCAGGTGTGACGAGCACGAACAGGACGAACGCCTCCCAGATCAGCGCGGCGATGGCCACCGGCATCTCGAAGCGCCCCAGACTGAACCCGCCCTCTTTGTGCTCCAAACGTTTCCGGACCGCCAAGTAGAGGATGATGATCCCACCGTAGATCAGGGACGGCAGCAGCGTCGACCCGACGATCAGCGGCACCAGCGCCTCACCGGGAAGCGCGATCATCAACACCACTCCCACCGCCAGGATGAGGATCGTCGCCGGGACCGGGGTTTGGGTCTTGGGGTTGACCTTCTTCATCAGGCCGTGCGCCGGGAATCGTTTGTCGCGGGCCATGGCGAACACCTGCCGCGAGCACGCGGCGATGATGACCATTCCGGCGCCGAACATTGCAAATGCCAGACCCGCCAGCAGAATTCGCTCGGTAACCACGCCGAGCTGGCTGCGGATGATCGCAGCGACCGGTGAGCCGCCCGTGCTCACCGCGGGGATGTCCTTGATCGCAACGGTGAGGGCGATCAGGAACAACAGCCCCAACGCACCTGCGGCAACCACCGATGCCACGATGGCCCGAGGCACGCTCTTGAACGGATCCTTGGCTTCTTCAGCCAGGTTCGCCGCCGAGTCGAAGCCGACCAAAGTGGTCAGGCCCATGATCATCCCGGCCATCAGACCGCCGCCGATGGCGTAGTAGTTCGGGGAGTCCAGCGTGATTCCTCGCGAGGTCAGGTTGGTGAGGTGGCCGCTGCCGGTGAACACCATCACGATCGCCAGTGCGATCACCAGCACCACGATGATGCCCAGCTCGATGCCGACCGCGCTGGAGGTGATGATGCCGAGCAGTCGCGTCGAGGCGATCACCAGCACCGACTGGATGACCAGGATGGCCACCGTGATCATCCGCGCGGTGTCCTCGTTCTCCGCCATTCCCACCAGAGGCATGAACGCCTGGCTGGCCAGCGCGTTGTCCAGGGCGACCACCGCGATGGCCAGGTACCAGAAGGTCAGCCAACCGAACAGCCAGCCGATTTTCGGATTCGCCAGCCGCGACGCCCACTGGTAGGACGAACCGCTCAGTGCGATGCGGGCCGCGAACTGCGCGACCACCAGAGCGATCAGCGCCTGCCCCACCGCGGCCAGGATCCACAGCCAGATTCCCACGGGTCCCGCGGTGATCAGTAGGTCGTCATAGGTGGCGAAGATGCCCACCGCCACCGAGATGAACGCAAACGACACCGCAAACACCTGGAAGCTGCCGAGAGTTCGCTTCAGCTCTGGCTCGTAGCCACAGTCTCGGCATTCGTCGTCCGCTACTTCGGCATCCGCGACGTTCTCCGCTGTCATGGACCGATTCCTCTCGTCCGCGGCGACGTTGGCGCCCGGATGCTCGAGCGGTGGCGCGTCGCCGCCATCACTGATGGCTGATTGTCGCGGACGTGGCCGCCTGCCCGGTAGAGAGCTGACTACTGCATTTTTGTGGCCCGGAGGTGGCCGACTACTGCAGTTTCGTCTTGCTGCTGCCCAGCAAAACATCTCATGCAACAGTGCAAGTCGGTGCCACCGATGCGAGAGGAATGAGTCCAGCGTATGGATCTCGAACATCCCCGACTCAACCGCCGAACCGTATTTGTCGGTACGGGAATCAGTGTCATCGCCGCGGCCGCCGCGGCCTGTTCGACAGATACGCAGCAGTCGACCGGCAGCAGCGCACCGGCGTCTGGCGCCGCCGCCGACAGCACCGCTGCAGAAACCACCGAGCAAGTCGTCCCGACTGCGCCCAAGGCCATCGCCAAGACGGCGCAAGTGCCACTCGGCTCCGGCGTCATCATCGGCGACACCGTGATCACGCAGCCGGCGGCTGGCGTGTTCACCGGACTGTCGGCAATCTGCACCCATCAGGGATGCACCGTCAACAAGATCGCGGACGGAACAATCAGTTGTCCCTGCCACGGCAGCAAGTTCAACCTCGACGGCTCCGTCGCAAACGGACCGGCAAACCGTCCATTGTCGGCCAAAGCTGTTTCAGTACAGGGTGACTCGATCATGCTGGGCTGACCGATCGACAAGACGGTCCGAGAGCAGGTGTCAATCCGGCGTTCCTTCAGACGATTTCGCTATTGGACGGCACCACCGCTCGCACCCCCTATCAGACAACCGCTTTCACCCTCCGCGAATGCATCCAGTAGGAAGGCAGAACAACTCGATGAGTCTCAGCAGAATAGGATCGGCCTTCCCGATCGTGATCGGAGCAGCCGTCCTCTGCGCGGTCACTGGTGGCTGCGGTTCGAATTCGACGCCGGCGGCCACCACCTCCCGTGGCGCGACCTCCACTGTCGTCGAGTCATCGACACCAACCACCACCGCAGCCACCAGCGCTGCGGCCAGCGGTCCCACCCAGATCATCGTCCCGCTGGGCAACGAGCCGTCCGGCACCGTCACGCTGACCTGGGACCCACAGACCAAGTTCGTCACCGCGAAGTTGGCGATGGTGGGTCTCACGCCCGGCAGTACGCACGCAATGCACATCCATCAGGGCAAGTGCACGGACCAGGGCGACATCTTGGTTCCGTTTCTCGACGTGACCGCCGATAAGACGGGGAAAATCAACGACTCGGTGATCAGTGCGCAGCCGTCCGCCAACGGCTTGGCGGCAGGTACTCTGCTGAACATCCATCTGGCACCTGCCAATGAAATGGGTGATCCCGGCTCGCAGACCTACATGCCGGTTTCGTGTGCGGATATCAACCCCGCCGCTGGGGATACGCTGCAAATGGCGCCGCTACCGCAGAACGGGAATCACCCTCAGAGTCAGGCAATCCTGTCCTACGACCCGACGGCCAAGACACTTACCGTATCTGCCCGTGCCACCGGCCTTGTCGCCGGAAGCGCCCACGCGGTGCATATCCACAGCGGCTCTTGCGACTCGCAGGGAGAGGTGAAGTACCACCTCAATGATCTGGTCGCCGGACCCGACGGGGTGGCGGAGACAACCACCGTCGTTCCGGACGTCGACCAGGCTCCGCCGACCACGGGGTGGTACGTCAATGTTCATCTTGGCTCGCATGACCAGATCGAAAAGGATGGCAAGCCCACGCTGTTTTTCGAACCCATCTTGTGCGGGAACGTCACCGCCTGACCCAACGCCGAATAGCTGACCGGCGGCGTCAGATCAAGCGGGAGTAGAGATCGGCGACGCGGCCGGCGATGTCGTCGCGTATCAGGCGCATGCGGTCGATGCCGTCGATGCCGCGTTCGGACGGTTCAGCGGTATCCCAGGTCTCGAACACCCGCCCGGGTAGCGGCTCGACAGATGCTTCCCGGCCCAGCGTTACGACGACGTCGACGGTCTGGACCAGTTGCGGGTCAACCGCTTTGGGCCTCTCCCCTGTGATGTCGACACCGATCTCTTCGAGTGACTGCGCCGAGAGGGCGTTGACGGCCGTGCCCGGGTGCGTGCCGGCGGAATACACATCGACGGCATCGCCGGCCATGTGGCGCATCAGCCCGGCGGCCATCTGTGACTTGCCTGCGTTCTTCACGCAGACGAACAACACCGAGGGCTTGGTCATGGGGCGGCCGAGGTGAACCGGCGGCGCAGGGCCAGCGAGACATAGACCAGCGCGACGAGCACCGGGACTTCGATCAGCGGGCCGACCACGCCGGCGAGGGCCTGCCCGGAGGTGGCGCCATAGGTGGCGATAGCCACCGCGATGGCGAGTTCGAAGTTGTTGCCCGCGGCGGTAAAAGCCAGGGTGGTGGTGCGCTGGTAACCAAGGCCCAGGGCGGCGCCGAGGCAAAATCCGCCGCCCCACATGATCGCGAAGTACGCCAACAACGGCGCCGCGATCCGGGCCACGTCGAGCGGATGGCCGATGATCTGATCCCCCTGCAGCGCAAACAGAATGGTGATGGTGAACAGCAGTCCGTAGAGTGCCCACGGGCCGATCCTGGGCAGAAACTCCGCTTCGTACCAGTCGCGACCCTTGGCCTTCTCGCCGATCCGACGGGACAGGTAGCCGGCCATTAGCGGGATGCCCAGGAAGATCAGCACCGATCTGGCGATCTGCCAGGGCGAGGCGCTGATGTTGGTCTGCGCCAGACCGAGCCAGCCCGGCAGGACGGAAAGGTAGAACCAGCCGAGCACGGCGAACATCAACACCTGAAAGAGGGAGTTCACCGCTACCAGCACAGCGGCGGCCTCGCGGTCACCACAGGCCAGGTCGTTCCAGATGATCACCATGGCGATGCAGCGGGCCAGCCCCACGATGATCAACCCCGTGCGGTACTCGGGTAGATCTGGCAGCAGCAGCCAGGCCAGTGCGAACATCACCGCGGGCCCGAGCACCCAGTTCAGCAGCAGCGAACTGACCAGCAGTCTGCGGTCGCCGGTGACGGTGTGGAGGCGGTCATAGCGGACCTTGGCCAGCACCGGATACATCATGATCAGCAGCCCCAGCGCGATCGGCAGCGAGATGCCATCGACCTGCACCTCGTCCAGCGCGGTGTTCAGACCCGGGATGAGCCGGCCCAGCAGCAGACCTGCGGCCATCGCGATCCCGATCCACACCGGCAAAAAGCGGTCCAACCTGGAAAGCGTCGTGACGACACCCGGGTGGGTGTCGCGGCTCGTCACGTCTGTCACGCGGACGCGGTGACCGGTTCGATGCTGAGCAGCGCCGACAAATCGCGCAGCGCTTCGGGCACTACGGCGTAGTAGACCCAGGAGGCACGACGCTGTGAGGTGAGCAGTCCAGCGTCACGGAGCACCTTGAGGTGATGGGAGATCGTCGGCTGGGTCACGTCGACGCCGAGGGAGATGTCGCAGACGCAGGCCTCGCCATCGGCATGGCTGGCGATCGAGCTGAACAGTCGCAACCGAACAGGATCAGCCAGCGCCTTGAGCTTCGCCGCCATCTCGACGGCGGCCTGCGGCGCCAACTGCTCGCGGACCAGGGGCGTGACTGCGCACGGGGACACATCGGTCAGTGGCAGTGACTTCGACATTGGTCGATATTGACAGATATCGATATCAAACGCAAACGGCGTCACACTGAGTTGATGAATTCAACTGCAGCAGTGAGGCGTTGGTTCGCCTGGACTCTCCCCCAAAATCTCGGGGCTGGTACCGAACGTCTCCGAGTCGGCCAGGACGGTGTAGACCTCCCACTTTTCGCCCGCCGGGCCCGTCACCCACACTTTGTCCTGGGTGGCGAAGCAACAGGTGGTGCCGATCTCCTCGTCGGTGAACAGTCCTTCACCGGTGAGCCGGGCGATCTCGGCGTGCACGGCATCGCTCGACTCGACCTCGACGCCCAGGTGGTTGATGGTGCCGCCCTTACCGGGGTTCTCCAGCAGGACGAGTTTCATCGGCGGTTCAGCGATGGCGAAGTTGGCGTATCCCTCTTTGAGTTTTGCCGGTGCGGCACCAAAAAGCTTGGAGTAGAACGTGACTGCTTCGTCGAGATTGTCGACATTCAAGGCAAGCTGCATACGGGACATCGGCGATCCTTCTACGTACGGGACATATATCGAGCGCGCGTCCGGTTCACAATGCCGACCTCTTTGATATATGTCAATCCCTCTGGCAGGATCGCACCGTGCCCAAGACACTGCCGGTCGTCGACATGTCCTCCCCGGTCTGTTGTGCGCCGGTGGCCGCGGGCCCGATGAGCGACGACGACGCACTGCACGTGGCACTGCGGCTGAAAGCACTGGCCGATCCGGCACGGGTCAAGATCATGTCTTTTCTCTTCAGTTCCCCTGCGGGAGAAGAGAACAGCGGCGAGCTGGCAACCGCCCTGGCGTTGACCGAATCCACCGTCAGCCACCATCTGACACAACTCCGCAACGCCGGGCTGGTGGCATCTGAACGTCGCGGCATGAACGTCTACCACCGTCCGCACCACGATGCCGTCGCCGCACTGTGTGCCGTTCTCGACCCGAACTGTTGCCGGTAGCGTCGCACCCCGTACGCTCTGGCCCGACTACGGAGGATTGGCGCCCGGCACCCGGTAGGCGTAGGACTTCTTCTGCCGCTCC
>JBEVHL010000370.1:0-11257 GCA_040511255.1 Mycobacterium sp.
ACGCGCACGGTGAGGGGACTGGCATGACTGCAACACCAGAGCTGGCCATCGACAACACACTGCCCGCCGACGCGTGGCTGTCCGATCACAGCTGGAGCCGTCCCTCGTGGACGATCGCGGAACTCGTGGCCGCTAAAAAGGGACGGACCATCTCCGTCGTCCTGCCCGCCCTCAATGAGGAAGAAACCGTCGCGTCCGTCGTCGACACCATCACCCCGCTGCTGGGCGGACTGGTGGACGAAGTCATCGTGCTGGACTCGGGGACCACCGACGACACCGAAATCCGGGCCATCGCCGCCGGCGCCAAAGTAGTCAGCCGCGAGCAAGCGCTTCCGGAGGTCACCCCCAATCCGGGCAAGGGCGAGGTGCTGTGGCGTTCACTGGCCGCCACCACCGGCGACATCATCGTGTTCGTCGACTCTGACCTGATCGAACCCGACCCGATGTTCGTCCCGCGCCTGCTCGGTCCGCTGCTCCTCAAAGAGGGCGTCCATCTGGTCAAAGGTTTCTACCGGCGCCCGTTGAAGGTCAGCGGCAGCGAAGACGCCAATGGCGGCGGGCGGGTCACCGAACTGGTCGCGCGGCCGCTGCTGACCGCACTGCGCCCCGATCTGGGCTGCGTCCTGCAACCACTAGGCGGCGAATACGCCGGCACCCGGGAATTGCTGACGTCGGTCCCGTTCGCGCCCGGCTACGGCGTCGAGATCGGACTGCTCATCGACACCTACGACCGGCTCGGCCTCGATGCCATCGCCCAGGTCAACCTCGGTGTGCGGGCGCACCGGAACCGGCCCCTGCCCGAGCTCGGCGCGATGAGCCGTCAGGTGATCGCCACCCTGCTCAGCCGGTGCGGCATTCCGGACTCCGGGGTCGGGCTCACCCAGTTCTTCTCCGACGGCGAAGGCTTCACCCCGCGCATGTCCTCGGTGTCCCTGGAGGACCGGCCGCCGATGAACACCCTGCGCGCCCGCTGAGCACCCTGACGGGCTGTCGGCCGCATCAGGCAGTATCGGTGTCGTGACACTGGTTCTGCTGTACCTCGTCGTCCTCATCCTGGTCGCCGTCGTGCTGTTCGGTCTGGGCAGCCTGCTGTTCGGCCGCGGTGAGCGACTCCCACCGCTGCCCCGCGCCACGACGGCCACGGTGCTGCCCGCCTCCGGGGTCACCGGCGTTGACGTCGAAGAGGTGAAGTTCACCCAGGTACTGCGGGGATACAAGACCAGTGAGGTCGACTGGGTGCTCGAGCGCCTCGGCCAGGAGCTCGATTCGCTGCGTGGCGAGCTGACGACGCTGCGCGGTACGACGGCGCTGGAGTCCGAGGTCGACGACTTCGAGGTGTCGGCGACCGCCGGTGAGCTCTCCGAGGAGACGTCGTGACCGGCGCCGACGACCGCATCCGCTGCGGCTGGGCGCAGACGGACAACGAGATGTACCGCGACTACCACGATGAGGAGTGGGGTCGCCCGCTGCGCGGCCGCATCGCGTTGTTCGAGCGGATGAGCCTGGAGGCGTTTCAGAGCGGCCTGTCGTGGGCGATCATCCTGCGCAAGCGGGAGAATTTCCGTAAGGCGTTCGACGGTTTCGATATCGAGACCGTGGCCGGCTATGACGAGACGGACGTCGCGCGGCTGATGGCCGATGTCGGCATTGTGCGTAACAGCGCGAAGATCGCGGCCACCATCGCCAACGCGCAGGCGGCCATCGACCTCGACACCGATCTGTCGGACCTGCTGTGGTCATTCGCCCCGCCGAAGCGGCCCCGGCCGAAGGATCTGTCCGAGGTGCCCGCGACCAGCCCCGAGTCGGTCGCGATGGCTCGGGAACTCAAGCGTCATGGATTCAAATTTGTCGGGCCCACCACGGCCTATGCGTTGATGCAGGCCACCGGAATGGTCGACGACCACGTGCAGGCCTGTTGGGTTCCGGCCGCCAAATAACGTCCGGAGAGCTACCCGCCGCGCCACCGCGCCGGGCCACAGAACCGGGTCTTGCACACGTGTCAGCCCCGATAGGGAACAATGGTGGTGTGAAGTGGCAGTTCGGTGCCGCCGGTAGCAACGGACTGGCGGTCCAGGCGCCGATTGATGCCCGCGACGGCGGGTCAACTCAGATGTGGAGGGACACTCGATGGCGGCCATGAAGCCCCGGACTGGCGACGGTCCTCTGGAAGCAACCAAGGAGGGGCGCGGCATCGTGATGCGGGTACCACTGGAGGGCGGCGGACGACTGGTAGTCGAGCTGACACCGGACGAGGCCGCTGCATTGGGTGACGAACTCAAGAGCGTGACCAGCTAGAACTTCTCGCTCGTCGACGACGAGTGCATACGAACCCCGCGCGCGAGCGCGGGGTTCGTGTTGTGCTCGGTGGCCTAGGCCAGCAGCTTCTGGTAAATCTCCAGGGTCTGCTCGGCAATCCGGCCCCAGGAGAACTCGTCGATGCAGCGCTGCCGTCCGGTGATCCCGTA
The DNA here is from genome assembly GCA_040511255.1 of Mycobacterium sp. Taxonomy (GTDB): domain Bacteria; phylum Actinomycetota; class Actinomycetes; order Mycobacteriales; family Mycobacteriaceae; genus Mycobacterium. The sequence goes on from JBEVHL010000370.1 coordinate 2,466, forward strand.
CTGCGTGGCCTTCGCGGGGTCGGCAACCAACGCATTGACGGCGGCAGCCAGATCCGCCTCGAATCCGGTCGCGTCGTCGGCGTCGTAGTGCACCAACGAACCGGTGACACCGTCGTCGACCACTTCCGGAATGCCGCCGACATCGGACGCCACCACCGCAGTCGCGCAGGCCATCGCCTCCAGGTTCACGATGCCCAACGGCTCGTACACCGATGGGCACACGAAAACCGTTGCAGCCGAGAGAATTTCGCGGATCTTGCTGGTGGGCAACATCTCGCGCACCCAGAACACCCCGGTGCGCGCCTTAGACAGCTGTTCCACCGCGTCGGCGACTTCCGCCGCGATCTCCGGCGTGTCGGGGGCACCTGCACACAACACCAGCTGGATCTCGGGGGCGAACTGGTGCGCCGCCGCCACCAGATGGGCCACGCCCTTCTGCCGGGTGATCCGCCCGACGAACGCGACCACCGGCCGGCTCGGGTCGACGCCCAGCTCGCTGAGCACGGAATCGTCGGCATCCGGCTGCACCGGATACCAGACGTCGGTGTCGATGCCGTTCTTCACCACGTGCACCTTGTCCGGGTCGAGCGCGGGGTAGACCCGCAGCACGTCCTTGCGCATGCCCGAACTGACCGCCACCACCGCGTCCGCCGCTTCCATGGCGGTGCGTTCCACCCACGACGACAACCGGTAGCCGCCGCCGAGTTGTTCGGCTTTCCAGGGTCGCAGCGGTTCCAGCGAGTGCGCGGTCACCACATGCGGCACACCGTAGAGCAACGAGGCCTGGTGACCGGCCATGCCGGTGTACCAGGTGTGCGAATGCACGATCGTGGCCGCAGAAGCGTTGTTGGCCATCACCAGATCCGCCGACAGCGTCGCCAACGCGGCGTTGGAGTCCTTCAGCGCCGGATCCGGCTGAGCCAGGATCACGCCCGGTCGGGGGGCACCCATGCAGTGCACGTCGACCTCGCAGAGGCGACGCAACTGGGCCACCAGCTCGGTGACATGGACGCCGGCACCGCCGTAGACCTCTGGCGGATATTCCCGAGTCATCATCGCTACCCGCATACGCCCGACGGTAGTTGTCCCGGCGCGCCGCCGCAGGCTTGTTTTTGAACCTGCGCCATTTTTCCTGATTTTCGGCTCGCACGGCGCCAAATACCTTGACAGACAATCCCACAGAGACCCACGAACCTGGACCAATCAGGCGATTGCCCTAGCCGCGGTCGGCAGCGGCCGATAAGTTTGTCGCATGAGGGAAGCGCCACATGTGCTGGGCATTGTCCTAGCCGGCGGGGAAGGCAAGCGGCTATACCCGTTGACGGCCGACCGGGCAAAGCCCGCGGTTCCCTTCGGCGGGGCATACCGGTTGATCGACTTCGTCCTGTCCAATCTGGTGAACGCGCGATTCTTGCGGATCTGCGTTCTCACGCAATACAAATCGCATTCGCTGGATCGGCACATTTCGCAGAACTGGCGGTTATCGGGGCTTGCGGGGGAGTACATCACCCCGGTCCCGGCGCAGCAGCGTCTCGGCCCGCGGTGGTACACCGGCTCGGCCGACGCCATCTACCAGTCGATGAACCTGATCTACGACGAGGACCCCGATTACATCGTGATCTTCGGTGCCGATCACGTGTACCGGATGGATCCCGAGCAGATGCTGCAGCACCACATCGACACCGGCGCCGGTGCGACGGTGGCCGGAATCCGGGTGCCGCGCGCGGAAGCGTCGGCATTCGGCTGCATCGACGCCGACGAATCCGGCCGGATCCGCGGCTGGGTGGAGAAACCGGCGGACCCGCCGGGCACACCCGACGACCCGGAGTCGACGTTCGCGTCGATGGGCAACTACATCTTCACCACCAAGGTGCTGATCGACGCGATCAAGGCCGACGCGGACGAGGACCACTCCGATCACGACATGGGTGGCGACATCATCCCGAGGCTGGTCGCCGACGGCATGGCGTCGGTCTACGACTTCAACGAGAACGAGGTCCCGGGGTCCACCGAACGTGACCACGGATACTGGCGCGACGTCGGTACCCTCGACGCGTTCTACGACGCCCACATGGATCTGGTGTCGGTGCACCCGGTGTTCAACCTGTACAACAAGCGCTGGCCCATTCGCGGCAGCTCGGAGAACCTGGCGCCGGCCAAGTTCGTCAACGGCGGGTCCGCGCAGGAGTCGGTCGTCGGCGCAGGCAGCATCATCTCGGCGGCGTCGGTGCGCAACTCGGTGCTGTCGTCCAACGTGGTCGTCGACGACGGGGCCATTGTCGAGGGCAGCGTGCTGATGCCCGGGGTCCGCATCGGTCGGGGTGCCGTGGTGCGCAAGGCGATCCTGGACAAGAACGTCGTCGTCGGCCCCGGCGAGATGGTGGGCGTCGACCTGAACAACGATCGCGAGAAGTACGCGATCAGCTCCGGCGGTGTGGTGGCGGTCGGCAAGGGCGTCTGGATCTAGCCGGGGGCTTCTTTCCGGCGGCGCCGCCTGCGCCGCAGCATCGACCAACCGGCCCACGCCAGCACCACCACGGCGACCAGCACCAGCACCGGGATCAGCAGCGCGACGAACACCAGGCCGACGCTGGCGATGTCTTCGATCGTCGACAGCACCGGCGCGGCCACACCCGCGGTGGCGACATTCGCCGCGGGCCGGACCGCGGACTTGGTCAGGTGCACCACCAGCGCGATCACCACGCCGACTGCCACCGGGATCCATTTGCCCGACTGGGCGAACTCACCGGGATCGGCGACGGCCGCGGTCTGTGCGGCAGTGCCCGACCCGAACACGATGCCGCCCGCGGTCGGTCGGACGAAGGTCTGCACGGTGTCGTTGATCGAGTCCAACGCCGGGACCTTGTCGGCGACCACCTCGACCACCAGCAGCACCGCGACGATCCCCAGCACCCAGCCGTTCTCCAGCCACGACCAGCCCTGCGGCAGATTGAGCACATAGGTGAAGCGGGCCAACAGACCGAGCATCAACATCGGGATGTAGGCGTTCAGCCCGGCCGCGGTCGCCAGCCCGAGTCCGGTCAGGAGCTGCTCCACGACTTCAGTATGGCCGCGCCGCGTCACCACACATGCGGAACCAGCCGGTAGGGCACCTGCTCGAGATATTCGCGGTAGCCGTCCAGCTCCTCGGTCAGCATCTTCTCCTCGTCGCCGATGCGCAGTGCGAGCGCGGCCAGCGCGGGAATCAGGACCAGGAGCCCCCACAACGAGTCCAGCGCCAAGGGGGTGCCGAGCATCATGATCAGCGTGCCGCTGTACATCGGATGCCGCACGATTCCGTAGAGTCCGGTGCTCACCACGGTCTGACCCTGCTCGACGATGACGTTCGCCGCGGCGTAGTTGTTCTGGATGATGACCACCTGCGCGAAGGTCAGTCCGGCGAACACCATGGCGCAGCCCGCCACAATGACGGGCAGCGGTACTGTCGACCAGCCGAACCGATGATCCAGAGCGCTCACCACCAGCAGCGCCACCACCGATCCGACGATGGCGGTGATGGCGATGCGTTGCGCTGGCCGGGTTTCCGCGGTCGGACCCCCGTGCAGTCGCCGCTGCAGTGCCTCCGGATATCGGATGGCGATGTACAGGCTGGGACCCAGGGTCGACACCATGAACACCCCGATGAACACCCAAGCCTGCCAATAGTGGAACGTCCAGGCGGGTACGAACAACCCGAGGCCGAAGAACACCAGCCCGAACACCATCGACCCGGCACTCTGCGCTGCGAGCTTCATTCCACCGCTCATCGCAGATCCCGGCGCCGAAAACCCATGGCTCCCAACGCGATCAGCGCGATATCGATGACCGACAGCCAAAGCAGTGGTGCCGCAGTGAAATCCGCACCGACTCGCGGCGTGTGGGCGAACGGCGCGAGGTCGAGCACCCACTGCGGAAAGCCGGACAGCGAGCCCAGCAGATACAGCGCGATGAAGGCCACCAGCACCCCCCAGGCCACCGGGGTGAGGCGCGGCAGCAACCCGAAGAGACAGACCGTGACCGCCGCGAGCAACCAGACCGCCGGAAGCTGGACCGCTGCGGTGCCGAGCACGGTCGGGAGTTTGCCGCCGACATCGTCCGCTGCCAGGCCGTAGGTCAGACCCGTGACCACACCGGCGATCAGCATAGCCACCGCCGAACCGACCACCGCGATCACCAAATGACTTGCCAACCAACGAATTCGGCTGACCGCACCGGCCAGCACCGGCTCGGCACGTTGACTGGATTCCTCCTGGTGCAACCGCAGTGTCATCGAGGTGGCGAACGCCGCTGCGATGATGCCGAGCATGGTGAACGCCACTGTGATGAAGGCCTGCTCCATCGCGTCGGTGCCACCGAGGCGAGCGACGATATCGCGGGCCATCCCGCTGTCACCGATCTCGTCGCCGATGCCGTTCACCACGCTGCCGATGAGTAACCCGTAGAGGCACAGCCCGACGGTCCACAGGGTCAGCGCGCCGCGGTCCAGCCGCCAGGCCAGGCTCAGCGGGCCGCGCAGCGCGGGTGTTGCAGCAGCGGGGCCGGGACGCTCGGCGATCAAGCCGGCACCGACATCGCGGTGCGCCAGCAGTCGGTAGGCCAGCAGTGTCAGCACCGCGGTGGTCACGACGTGCAACGACAGCACCCACCAATGGTCTCCGGCGTACGGCCGGACCTGCAACGACCAGCCCAACGGCGACAGCCAGGACAGGGCACCGGCACCGGCGTCACCGACCGCCCGGAGGGTGAACGATGCCGCCAGCACGCCGAATGCCGCGCCCCTGGCGACACGGGCACTGGGTGACAGTTGCGCGGCCACGGCGGCCACCGCGGCGAAGACCAACCCGGAGCCGGCCAGGGCCAGCCCGAAGGCCAACGATCCGGTGGCCGGAATGTCGAGGGTGAGCAACCCGGCCGCGCCGATCACCCCGGTCAGAATCGCGGCTCCGGACGTCAGCACCCACGCTGCGGTCAGGCCGGCGTAGCGGCCAACCGCCGTCGAGCCCAGCAGTTCTGTGCGCCCGGTCTCCTCATCAGCACGGGTGTGTCTGATCATCGTCAGAATGACTGCGACCGCGATCAGCAGGTGGAACATGCCTGCTTTCCAAATCCCAACGGCGCCAAGGCTGTCGTTGTAGACATTGCCGTAGAGCGCCCGCTGCGCGGGGCTGGCCATGATGGTGGCCGCGAAGTTCGCGCGGTCGGCAGCCGTCGGGTAGACGGTGTCGACACTGCCGACGTAGATCGTGGCCAGTGGTACCGACAGCAGCAGGATCCACAGCGGTGCGACGATGCGATCGCGACGGAGGTTGAGCCGCAGCAGGTCTACGGTGCCGGTGAATCCACCCGCACCCGCCGACCGGTGCGCGTGATGCGGTGCCCGGTGCAGCGTCGCGGTGCTCATGCGTGCACCTCGTGGGTGTTTCGCGAAATTCCGTCATCGGCGGTCACCCCGTAGTGGCGCAGGAACAGATCCTCCAGCGTCGGTGGCGAGCTGACCAGGCTGCGTACGCCGGCGTCGCCGAGCACACGGATGAGCTCACCGATGCTGTCCCCGTCGACCTGGGCGCTAAGGGTCTGTCCGGAGTAACTGATGTCCTCAACACCCTTGATGCGGGTGAGATCGCCCGGATCGGAGAGCATCTCGGCCTTGATCGACGTCCGGCTGAGGTGGCGCAGGGACTTCAGGGTGCCGCTCTCGACGGTCTGGCCGGCCCGGATGATGGTGACCCGGTCACACAGTTTTTCCGTCTCGGCCAGGATGTGGCTGGACAGCAGCACGGTCACACCGCGGTCACGCGCTTCGGTCACACACTGCTGAAAGACGTTCTCCATCAACGGGTCAAGGCCGGAGCTCGGCTCGTCGAGCAGTAGCAGCCGGGCGTTGGAGGAGAATGCCGACACCAGCGAGACCTTCTGCCGGTTGCCCTTGGAGTAGGTGCGGGACTTCTTGTGCGGGTCGAGGTCGAACCGGTCGATCAGCTCGACCCGTCGGGTGGCATCGATTCCGCCGCGCATGCGGGCCAGCAGGTCGATGGTCTCACCGCCGGTGAGCGTCGGCCAGAGGGTGACATCGCCTGGCACGTAGGCGATCTGGCGGTGAAGTTCGACGGCATCCCGCCAGGGGTCGCCACCGAGCAGGTGCACCTGGCCGCTGTCGGCCCTGGCCAGCCCCAGCAGGATGCGGATGGTGGTCGACTTGCCCGCCCCGTTGGGCCCGAGGAAGCCGTGCACCTCGCCCTCGGCGACGGTCAGGTCCAGCCCGTCCAGTGCCCGCACAGAGCCGAAGCTCTTCGTCAGGCCCCTGACGTCGATCGCGGAGTGGGTGTCAGACGTCGTTGTCATGTGTTTCCCCTTGCTGCTCTTGATATTTGAGGAATGCGTCGTACATGGTGCTGTCGGTCATCAGGCCTTTGGTGTAGACCTCGAGGGCGGGCAGCACCATGTCATTGCTGTAGTCCCGCAGCACGGCACGCAGATCAGTGGGGTTGTCGTGCATCTGCAGATACAGCAGGAAGCCGCCGCCGCCGGTGATTCCCAGATATTTCGCCCTGGCCTTCGGGTCGTGGCTGGGCTTGATGGTCCCAGCTTGGACACCATCCTGGAGATAGCCATCGACGTTGTCGATCATCTTGCGCCACAACGTCTTCGCCAAGTCGCCGCCGGACTGCATGCTGCGCACCAGATAGGCCATCATCGGTGCGAACGACTCGATCTCGGCAAGTTGCGCCAGCCAGGTGGCGGGATCATTGGATTGAATGGCCTCGGATTTCTCGCTGCGGATTTCCTCGGCGATGTACTCGTCGCACGCGCGCAACAGGCCGTCTTTGGAACCGAAGTGATGGATCACCAGCGCTGCGCTCACGCCGGCGGCCTCGGCGATGGCCCGCAGGCCCACGCCGAAGCCGTGTTTTCCGACCTGCTCGATGGCCGCATCTCGGATGCGGGCGGTGGCAGTCATATCGGCTGAACGCATGTTTAACAGACTAAACGCACGTTTAGCCCAGCGTCAAGACGATCCAGATCGGTAGCCGGTACAACATATTTGCTGCACTCCTGAGCACTACGGTAATTGACGCACCGGTCAGGTTTAGTACCCCCTTCGCAGCAACGGGGGGTTGTCGGATCAGCGACATCTGCAAGGCTGTGTGTCTGCTGAGACTCTGCAACTGGGTCGACCTGTGGTTATTGCATCGTCAACGACTTCCACACGTAAAACTACGGTTGAACTGCATAGTTTGTCAGCGGCTGACAGTTTCGGACCAAGGTGGACGTTTACGTTTTTCTCAGCATGAACTAAAAGTCACCGTCCTCAGCTACGTCGTAGAGATGGAATTGCAAACGACATAGAGATGAATTGATTCCCTTTGCAACTATCTGGTGATAGGTTGCTAGAGCCAGGTCCGGGGACGTGGCACCAACGTTCACCCACTCGGAGGGAATGCACTTATATGTCCAAGCACGTCAAGAACGGCCGCACCGGAGGGTCGTTCCGTCCCCTCTCAGCGACAGGCATCGCCGTCGCCGGAGCGGGCATCATGCTCGCGGCTCCCGCCGCGGTCCTGCTTTCCGCTGGTACGGCAGCCGCCGCACCGGTAGTTTCGGCGCCTTCGGCTCCCGGATACAGCTCGGATCTGCTCTACCTGCTCGGCGACAACAACAACTCGTTGTTCGGTTCCGCTCTGTCCACCCCGACCCCCACGTCGCTGGCGGCCGTACTGTCTCCGTCCAGCGATCCGTTCGAGGGACTCCTCGACATCGCGGGCACCATCCCGGTGCTGAACTTCTTCATCGGTAACGGTGTCGACGGTGTCCTGCCCGGCCAGGATGGCGCCAACGGCGGCATCTTCATCGGCAGCGGCGGAAACGGCGCGGCAGGCACCACCCTGCTCGGGCTGGCTGACACTACCGGCGGCAACGGCGGCAACGGCGGCCTGTTCTGGGGCAATGGCGGCGACGGCGGCGCTGGCGGCGTCGGCAAAAACGGCGGTAACGGCGGCTACACCGGGCTCTTCGCGCCGTTCGCCAAAGGTGGCAACGGTGGTGCCGGCGGAGCCGGTGCCGACCCGTTCTTCAACCCGCTCCTCGTGAAGTCTGCCGGTGGCAGCGGCGGCGCAGGCGGCAACTCCGGGCTCTTCGGGCTGTTCAGCCAGGGTGGCAACGGCGGCGCCGGTGGCGCCGGCGTCGACGGCGACGACGCGACCGGCCCGCTCGTGCCCGTGGTTGGCACGCCTGGGCTGCCAGGTCTCCCGCAGGTCCCCGGCGTCATCGGCGCCACTGAAGGCGGCGACGGTGGCAACGGCGGAGCCAGCGGCAGCGGTGGTTCCGGCGGTCTCGGCGGCGACGGTGTCGGGATCGTCGGTATTCCGGCGCAAGGTGCTGACGGTGGCGCCGGTGGCAACGGTGGCAACGGGGCTTCGGCCGAAAGCGGCACTGCGGGCGGCGCCGGTGGCGCTGCCGGTAGCGGTGGCCTGTTCGGTGCCGGCGGAACCGGCGGCGCAGGCGCCGACGGTGGCGACGGCGGCAGCAGCACCGCGACTGGTGGCGACGGTGGTTCCGGTGGTACCGGCGGCACCGCGATCGGCGTTGTCAGCGGGGCCACGGGCGGAAACGGCGGCACCGGCGGTAACGGTGGCAATGGCGGTAGCGGCGGCAACGGTGGCGCCGGCGGCGCCTCCGGTGCGGCCGGCGGCTCCGGGATCTTCGGTTCCGGCGGCAAGGCCGGAGCTGTTGGCTTCGGCGGCGCCGGTGGTACCGGCGCAGCCGGTGGCAAGGCTGGTTCCGGCGGCGGCGCC
>JBEVHL010000371.1:0-4310 GCA_040511255.1 Mycobacterium sp.
CTGAACCCCCACGCCCCCGCTGTCTTGAGCCTTTTCCGCGTCGTATTCGGACTGCTGTTCCTCAACCACGCTGTGTCGCACCTCTTCGGTTGGCCCGCGGCCGCCGGCCCCGCCGCGCCAGTCGGCTTGTGGCCGTACTGGTGGGCAGGTCTGCTGGAACTGGTCACCGGCGTGCTGATCACCATCGGCCTGTTCACCCGCATCGCGGCCTTCATCGCCTCCGGCATCATGGCGTTCGCCTACTTCACCCAGCACCTGCCCAACGCCTTCCCTCCGATGGTGCAGGGCGGCGGTGAACCCGCAGTGCTCTACTGCTTCGCCTTCTTCCTGCTGGTCTTCACCGGCGGCGGTCTGTACGCCATCGACTCACGTCGCCGCCGCCGCGTGGTCACCACCGGCACCACCCGCCGTAGGGGCTGGCGTCGCTGACCCACCGACGACGCGGTCAGCCGAGCTCGCGCATGATGTCGGCGACCGGTCCGGTCCGCGCCCGGCCGAACGCGGTGCCGGCCCACATCGCCACGCCGTGCGGGTCACCCCCGCGCGCCGCCGCGGCCTGCAGCGGTCCGGTCATCTGCGCCAGATCGGGGAAGCCCGCGGGCGCGTGGGCGTCGTGTTCATCGATGAACCGGTTGCGCAGTCCCCTGGCGTAGCGTCCGGTAAATGACCGGGTCACAACGGTTTCGGTGAATGCATCGTCGCGCAGCGCGCTTCGTTGCACGGGATGCGTACCAGCCTCGTCGGCGAGCAGAAATGCGGTGCCCAGCGCAGCGCCCATCGCACCCGCGGCCCGGACACCAGCGATATCCTCAGCCGTCGCCAGACCGCCGGCCGCCACCACCGGCACATCGACGGCGGCGCAGATCGTGTCCAGCAGGCTCAGCAGGGGCTCCTCGGACGGTCGCGCCACGGGGTCGAAGGTGGCCCGATGCCCACCCGCCGCCGGGCCCTGCACAATGAGGGCGTCGACGCCGCGCGCTACCGCCGTCCGCGCTTCCGCCAGGTTTGTCACCGTGGCGACAGTGGTGCTACCTGCTGCCCGCAGCTCAGCGCACACCTGAGCGTCCGGGCAGTCGAAGGTGAAAGAGATTACCGCAGGTGCCATTTCGAGTATCACGGCAAGTTTCGCCTGCCAGCCAGCCGCGTCTCGGCGTGGTGTTCCCAGCTCGACGCCGCGCCGCTGCACCTCGGGAGCGAGCGCTCGGGCGTAGGTACCCAGTTGGTCATCGGTGGCGGCGCTTGCCTGCGGGACGAACAGATTCACCCCGATCGGGCCCGTGGTCAGCGCACGTGCCGCCACGATGCCCGCGGCCAGGTCCTCGGCGGACAACAAGCCTCCGGCGAGCACGCCGAGGCCACCGGCGTTCGTCGCCGCGGCAACGAGTTCCGGCGTCGTCGGCCCACCTGCCATGGGTGCGGCCAGTACTGGGACGCTCAGCCCCCGCACATCGAATCGGTCTGCCACGGTCGGTACCTCCCACTTGGACGAATCAGATGTCCTGTTCGACATCGATAGTCGTCTTCGAGGGCGTTGGGACGCTTGGAGATTGGATGGAGATCGCCGGGAGATCGGCCGGAGGCCTGTGAGCACGGGCCGGCGCAGTTAATCCAGCGCCATGTCCTTGCGGTAGCGCTTCATTCCGTCCACCTTGTCCGCGAGCGGCGCGTCGGGGGCGGTATAGAACATCCACGGCATGGTGACGATGCCGGTGATACCGCCGGCTTCGGCGCGGGCGAAGTGTTCGGGGGTGAAGGCATCGGTCAGCGGCGTCAGGACCGTGAAACCGTCCATCGTCAAACCCTTTTCGGCCCGGATCTGGCGCACCCGCTCCACCCGGACCAGCGCCTGCTCGGTGGAGATCAGGTCACCGATCCAGCCGTCGTTGCGTGCGGCCCGCTGCAACGCGACTTCGGACAGGCCGCCGCCGTAGATCGGGATGTGTGGTGGTGTGGGCTGCATCTCGAGTCGAGGGGTTTGATAGAACTCGCCGTCGAACTCCGTCCACCCCGGCTTCCAGAGCTCCTTCATCAACAGCAGCATCTCGTCGGTGCGCTTGCCGCGGCGGTCGAAGCGCTGACCCAGCAGGGTGAACTCTTCCTCACACCACCCGACGCCGATGCCCAGCTGCAATCGGCCGTCCGCCAGATAAGCCGCGGTGCCAATGGATTTGGCGGCCGTGTAGGGCTCGCGCATACCGGGGATGTAGACGGTGGTGACGAATTTCAGCCGCGTGGTGACCTGCGCGACGGCGCCGATCAGCACCCACGGGTCCGGCCAGTCGGTGAACGGCTCCCAGCGTCGCTTGCCGTCCTTGGTATAGGGGTAGGGCGTGGCCAGCATCTCCAGGTTGATCACATGATCGGGGATGGCCAATCCGTCATACCCGAGATCGTCTGCAGCTTTGGCGATTTCGATGGCTTCGCGGGTGTCCAGGAAGGCCGCGCTGACATAGTGCTGCAGCGCCATCTCAGTCCACCTCCCTGGCCCAGACAGGCCTGATGAACACGCCCTCGGCCTCGACGGTGTGCCCTTCGGCATCCGAGATGAAGCCCCGGGCAAAGGTTTTCACGCCCTCGACCCGGTCGATGTACGCCTCGGCACGCAACGCGCCCAGCGGGGTGCCGCGCAGGTAACGGCAGGTGATGGTGCCGGTGAAGTTCGGCTTGGTCATGCCCGCACTGGCCGCCTCGCCCAAGATGTGGTCGAGCACCAGCGCAGAGACGCCGCCGTGCACGTGCCCCGGCGGGCCCTCGTAGGCGGCGCCGAGTTCGAAGTCCGACCAGCACCGAAGGTCGGGGTCGGTGTGGATCACCAGAGGCGGCGCCATCGCGTTGCGCACGCCGATCACGGGATTGCCCCAGGCCTGGCCGCGGCCGTCGACGGCGTAACGCACGCCGTAGGGCCCTTCGAGCTGCTGGGCCCGCAGCTTCTCGGTCACCGCCTCGATGGCGCGCTGAGCCTCGCGAATGGTGTCGTCGTCGACCTGGGTGCGAATGGCCGCGTCGAGCAGCTCGCGAACGGACTGGGTGAACGGCGCGTACAGCGCCTTCTGCCGGTCGAACTCAACGTTGTCAATCGCCTCGTGAGTGAACTGGTGCACCCGAACAATCTCCTGCCGTCGTCCCGCGTCTGTCCTTAATAACATCAAGGGTTCTGTGAAACGCGAGAGGGGCAGTAAAGCTAGTCCCCGAACACCTTGCGAACCACGACCTTTGCCCGCCGGGTGACCCGCAAATAGTTGTCCAGGAACTCGCTGCCGTCGTCATTGGCCCAGCCCGCGGCGACGGCGACGGCGTTGAGCTGCCGCCCTGGGCCGGGCAGCTGGTCGGTGGGTTTGCCCTTGACGAGCACCAACGCGTTGCGCGCCCTGGTGGCCGTCAACCAGGCCTGCCGCAGCAGGTCGACGTCGCCTTCGGCGATCAGTTCGGCCGCGCCGATGGCGTCCAGGGATTCCAGCGTCGAGGTGTTGTGCAGCGCCGGAATCCGGTGCGCGAAGCGCAATTGCAGCAGCTGGACGGTCCACTCGATATCGGCCAGTCCCCCGCGGCCCAGCTTGGTGTGGGTGTTGGGATCGGCCCCGCGGGGCAGCCGTTCGGCGTCGACCCGGGCCTTGATCCGGCGGATCTCCTGCACTGCCTCCGCAGACACCCCGCCCGCCGGGTAGCGCGTCTTGTCGACCAGATGCAGGAACCTCTCACCGAGTTCCAGGTCACCGGCCACCGGGTGCGCCCGCAGCAGGGCCTGGATCTCCCACGGCTGGGCCCATTGGGCGTAATACGCCGCGTAGGACGCCAAGGTGCGTACCAGCGGGCCGCTGCGGCCCTCGGGCCGCAGGTTGGCGTCGACTTCCAGCGGCGGGTCGGCACTCGGGGTGCCCAGCAGCGCCCGCACCTGTTCGGCGACCGTCACCGACCACTTCACCGCGGCACTGTCTTCGACGCCGTCGGTCGGTTCGCAGACGAACATCACGTCGGCGTCGGAACCGTAGCCGAGTTCCCCACCGCCGAGGCGGCCCATGCCGATCACTGCGATCGTCGCGGGAACCTGGCCGCTCTTGGGCGTATTCGCGCGGATGACGGCTTCCAGAGCGGCCTGCAGGACGGCGACCCAGACGGCAGTCAGCGCTTTGCAGACATCGCGGACTTCGAGCATGCCGAGCAGATCTGCCGAGGCGATACGGGCCAGTTCGCGGCGGCGCAGCGTGCGGGCGGCCGCGATGGCTTTCATGGGGTCGGACTGTCGGCCCGCCGCGGCGACCAGCGCCCGCGCCACCGTATCCGGCTCGGTGTCAAGCAGTTTGGGGCCGGTC
>JBEVHL010000372.1:0-6334 GCA_040511255.1 Mycobacterium sp.
GCGCCCTGAGCCTGCCACGCGCGGGCGGCGATGAGTTCGGGCACCAGCACCTCGGTCAGCAATCGAACGTCGTCGTTCTCGTCGCCCGGGTAGCGCACGGTGAGCTGGGCCCCGGGAACCTCTCCGCCGATGCCGACCACGGCGGAGCCACGCAACGTGGTCCACTCGGCGAGCTGCGGCTCCCACACCGATCCGGCGAATACCAGGAGCCGATAGTCCGTCGTCTTCGTCAGATACACGTCGACATGGCTCCAGTCGCCGGTTTCACAGCCCACCGCGGCCAGCCGCGGCCCCTCGCGCAGCATCAGGGCACCCTGTTGCGCCGAGCAGAACCGATGTGCCGGTGCGGCCAGGTGGGTGCCCGCCGGGCCGAGGAGCAATTCGGCAACCTGCGGGCGCCAGTCGGCCTCGGTGTCGAGCAGGTGTGCATTCGCCGTCGCCGCCGCCGCGACTGCCGCGGCCAGCGGACCGATCTCCGCACCGGCCAACTGCAATTCGAGCGCAGCGAGCAGGGCCAGCGTGTGCTGATAGCTGCGACAGGCGACGCCGCCGGCCTCCTGCTCCGCGCCGAGTTCGACGACGGCTGCGCACCGCTGGGTGATCGCCGAGCCCGGGGTGTTGGTCAATGCCACCGTGCTGACGCCGGGTGCCAACCGGTCGAGGGCATCGAGCGTTTCCACCGAGCTGCCGGTTGCCGACGTGGCCACGACGAGTGTGCCTGCGCCCCAACGCGGTAGCAGTGCCGAGGACGCCAGCTCCGAGACTGCCGTCAGGCCACGTGCCCGCATCCGCGCGGCGGCGACACCACCGGCGTAGGCCGAGGACCCCATGCCGAGCAGGACCACCCGCTCGATCCCCGGCGGTACGACCTGTGCCCACGGATTCCCTGCGGCCAAGGCCTCGGCGAGCCTGCCGAGCACCTCGGGTTTGCGCTGCAGGTCCTGGGCGAAGGCATCGGGTTTCACGGCACGTTCCTTTCGTCGAGCAGCGCAGGCAGTGCCGCGTCCGGAACGTACATCCACCGTGGCAGATGGGTTGCCGCATAGATGATTTCGCGAAGTACCTGCTGCAGGCGGAAGGCACGCAACGGTACCGGGTCGTAGAAATCGGCGTGACCGAGCTCGGTCAGGCGGCTGGTGTAGGCCCGCAGAAACGCCTGGCGGGCCATCCTGTCCACTTCCGCTGCGGCCCGGGCGTCGAGGGCGGAATGCTTACCCGCCACGATCATCACATGGGCCAGCGACTGGGCCATGCCCGCGACGTCGAGGGCGGCCGGTATCGGCCGCACCCGCTCCGCCGCGGTCAGCACCGGATTTCCGTCGAAGTCGGTCACCACGAAACGCCCGTCGCCGTAGAGCACCTGACCAACGTGCAGGTCGCCGTGCCCCTCGATCACCCTGGTGCCGGCCAGTGCGCCGAGTTGGTCGAGGATGACGTCGATCTCGTTGCGACGCTCGCGCAGCAGCGCAGAGGTGCCCAGCGATGCCGCGCTGGCCAACGTCGCGAACGCCGCATCCCGCCAGTGCGAGGCCGCCGCGTCGTCGGCGACGGTGGCGGTGCCGGCCAGCGCGGCGTGCAGCTCGGCGACGACGTGACCGACTGCTGTGGTGGCGGTGATCACCTGGGCCGGCCGGGCGTCGGGCCCCCGCGCGGCCTCGGTCATCAGATCCACCGCCCAGGTCCACCCGTCGACTGCCCCGGGCACGTACTCGTCGATGGTGGCGACCAGGGTCTGCGCCCCGGTCGGCGGTTGCCAGGTGATCAGGCCCCACGGGGTGGGCATGCCCCGAAACCCGTTGTCCCGCAACGTGCTGATCCGGACGGGTGCGGGATGCGGGCCGTCCTGGAGGTGGGTCGCCCACTTGACCACGGCGGCGTCACCGACGATCACCGACTCGTTGGTCTGATCGACGGCCGCGATGGGCCGCTCACCGACTGCGGCGCGCTCGGTCCAGGAGCGCACCGTGAAACTCCCGTGCGGCACGGATCCGCGCACGCCGGCCAGCAGGTGCAGCAGGGCTTCGGCGGCGCCGTCCCCCGGGCGGGCCCGGCGCCATCCGCCGTCCGCGTCCGGCGCCGCCGGTACCGCTGCCAGGCCGTCGGGGCCCTCGGTGATGACCAGGCGTCGGTCCTGCCCGAGGTCGAGGACGTCGAGCACCGTGCCCAGGGTGGGCGGTGGGCTCATCAGGATGTGCGGTGTTCGATACCGACGCGCTCGATGACGTCGGCACCCACCCGCAGTCCGTCTCTGGCCCGGATCGCCGTGCCGATCTCGGCGAGCCTGGCGCGCAACGCGGTGTCGCCGAGTAACCGGTCCACCGCGTCGGTGAGTTCGGCGTCGGCGAAGGCATAGGTGTCCAGCCGGATGCCGAACCCGAGTTCGTCGATGCGCTGGGCATTTTCGTATTGATCCCAGAACAACGGCAGCACGATCAGCGGCTTACCGAAATGCAGCGTTTCGGTGACGGTGTTGTTGCCGCCGTGCGAGATCACCAGGTCGACCTGTGGGATCACCTTGGTCTGCGGCACCATCTGGGCGCCGACCATGTTGTCCGGCAACGTGATCCGGTCCGCCTGCGGGCCCTTGCTGACGATGAAGCGGTGCCGGGTGGTGCCCAGGACGTCGACGAGGCGCTGCATCAGTTCCACGTCGGCGCCGCCGAGCGAACCGAGCGAGAGATAGATCAACGCACTGCCGTCGGGCCGGTCGGCGACCTCGGCGGGGACGACGTACTCCTCGTCGGTCTCTCGCACGCTGGAGTCCATCCGGGTCCAGGACTCGTCGAGCGGCCGGGCCGTCAGATAGTCGGCCTCCGCCGGGTAGACGTAGAGGTTCGCAGAGTTGTCACGGGGCATGAACTCCAGCTCCGGTAGCGGCGCGGCGCCCTGCGCGCGGACCCAGGCGTCGAAATCGGTCCACAGTGCCCGGTGGCTGCGGTCGAACTCCGCGCGGTAAGTGTCCCATTCGGAGCGGTCGGCACTCGGTAGCCCGGAGAACGGCGGCGGCACGTCGACGCCGGGGACCTCCAGCGGACTGCAGGACACGATCCGGACGAACGGCGCGTCTGCGGTGACCAGCGCCGGAAACAGCACCACGTTGTCCTCGACGATGACATCGGGGCGGTGGGTCGCGATGATCTGGCGCAGCCTGGGCTCGCTGTATTTTGCCCCGTCGATCAGCGCCTGGAAGGTGGGCTGGATGAACGTCTCGAGCTGCTGCCACGTGGGCTTGCGGAACTCCGGGGAGGTCTCGGCGATGAAGTCGGTCCAGAATTTGCCCGCATCCTCATCGGCGGCGCCCTCAGCAGGTTCGGCCAGGTCAACCAGCTCTTCGATGAAGCCGAACGGCGCTAGCTTGCCTGCCCACGAGCTCTCGGCGGCAAACACGATGGTGTGGCCGCGGTCGCGCAGGATGGCGGCCAACCCGATGCACTGGTTGGTGGGCCCGTAGGCGGACTCCGGCCAGAACATGATGGTCAGAGGTCGCGGACTGGGTGAGGTCATGGCGCAAGATTATTCGTCACCTGCCGCTCCCGGACGAGCCGGTGCCGACGGCCCCTTTACGGGGCACGACACCGGGTGGATACTCCAAGTTCGGAATAACGACCGGAGGAAATTGTGCGGCTGCCATTTATGCGAGGAATCGCAAAAGCGCTATCGGTCGCACTAGTCGGCGGGTGGGTGATAACCGCGCCGGGCCCTACGGCGCTCGCCGACCCGGAGGGCACGCAGAACAATGCAGCCCAGACTCAGGACAGCGCGGAGAAGACGATCGCCGACGGTTATATCGCAAAGCAGATCGAGTGCACGCCGGACATGCCGCCCACATTTCAGACCGTGGTCTGGTATCCGCCCGGTTTCACCCCGCAAGGCGGGTCCGGAATGATCGTCGATGTCAATCCGAGCCTAGGCGGGCCATTTCAGGCCACCTGGAACGGCAATTACTGGGACGTCGAATACCAATACTGCTGAGTTTCACACGTACAGCGCGGTGAACGGTGCAAACGGCAAGTTGCGAATCACGAACCACACCGACACCAGCGCGAGGGTGACCACCGCGGCCCACCGGTGGTGCTGCCAGCTGATGATGCGGCGTCCGACGATGCGGCCGTAAGTCCACGTCAGGTACGCAGCAATCAGCAGGCCGAGCCCGACCAGTCCCAGCGCGTTGAACTTCACCGCCGCCAGTAGATCGCCGTGCAGCAGGGAGTAGATCATCCGCAAGCTGCCACATCCTGGGCAGTCAAGGCCAAGAAGCGCTTTCGTCGGGCACACCGGGATGACCCCACCGGGTGTGGTGGGGTCGCCGATCAACACCGCCGCGCACGCGCACCCCGCCACGGCGGCCACCAACAGTGGTGCGCCGAGGCGGAGCGACGCGGGCGTGCATGAAACGGTCAAGCCGGCTCAGGACGACGTGTAGTCGAAGGATCCGGTAACCACGCCTGCCGCGATCAGGATTCCGTAGATGACGTAGACGACGACGGCGGCCACGATGCTCCAGATCGCCCATTTCTTGGCGCTGGCGGACGCTGCCTGCGATTCGGCGTACCTGCCACCGGCCCACAAGCCGTTGACCGAACTCGCCTTGACGATCGAGACGATGCCGAACGGAAGGCAGCAGAAAAGAGTGGTGAGGATGGCGAGCACCAGGTAATTGCTCGGTGCAGCGCCGGGGACTCCCTGTCCGGGTGGTGGATAACCCCCGGCGGAAGGCGGTGGCGGCGGCGGGTAATTACCAGGAGGAGGCGGGGGGTAATCACCGGGCGGTTGGGTCATTGACGATTCCATTTCAGGCAGTTAGACCGACAAAACGGTGCTGAGCCTACCTGAGGAATCCCACCAAAAAGGAACAAAAGAAAGGTTTGCGATTCGTTGCTGATGCAACCAATTCAGTGGTTTATAGCCCGTGAATCTTGGCCGATTCACCGTCTTGCTGACCCATCAACGTGGTAAACGCCTCCATCACGAGCTCACCCTGGTCATCTGTGCAGGTATTGCGAGTGACCACGATGTCGGCCCCGAATCGCTCGTCGACCGATTCGATCTCCAGCCGCGCCCACAATCGGTCGCCGGCCTTGACCGGTCGGTGATAGGTGAAACGCTGATCGACCTGAACGATGCGCATCGATTCCAGCCCGATGTCGACGTGCCGGAAGAAATCCTCCTGAACCAGGAGGGCAAGGATCGAGGTGAAGGTGGGCGGTGCGATCAGGGCGTCATGCCCCTGCTCGGTCGCGGCCGCCTCGTCGAAGCTCGCGGGATCCACGGCCTTCACGGCCTTGGCGTATTCGCGAATCTTCTCTCGACTCACCTCGAAGTAATCCGGGTAGGTGTGCGTCATTCCGCGGATATCAGTCTTCAATGCCATGAAATTACCTCTGTAGTGCAGCGACCTGGGGCCGGGGCCGTTAGAAAAGTGCCATATTCGGCCGCCAGACTGCGCAACAGCGACCCTGCGTGGTCCGGTTTGTCCGGGTCCACCCTTCGCATTCAACCGAAAGGTCGCGGAGTTCGCCAACTCTGGGAAGAAGCTGGACAGTGACCGTCGTCACGTCAGCGGGAGCAATCCAGTGACACTGTGACCGAACGATTCTCGACGACCTCGATGAAGCGGTCCCGGTCGCCGCGTCCGTTCACGCGCACAAGTCGCTTGCGCTCCTGGGGGTTTCGGACGCTGGTGATCTGGCACTGGTCCAGTGGTGCGCTGCCGACGCGATCCACCCTGACGTCGAAACCCTGGGCCTCGAGCAGGCCGATCTCGACGGCTGCCGAGTTGGCGGCCATGGCTGGAACGGACGGCGCAAGCAGCACGCCGGCGGTGGCCGCGAGTGCGATGGCTGCAGTCGAAACGATGGTCCTCATGTGAATCCCTTCTGCGGGCGAGACCGTGAGGTCTCGCGTGTTGGTGACTGATTCGATGCTGTCGCATAACCGCAGGTCACTGCATGGAGGTTGGGTGGAGATCGGCTGGAGATTGGCGGCCGACGGCCGCTGCTGTCCACCGATCGGGGGAGGTCGGGTTCATCCCGGTCAAGGTCCGGTCGGCTGACGGCCGGTGACCCGCGGGTGGGACATAGTTGAGTCATCGCCGGAAGACACCGGCCAGCACACTCAAATATCAACTCGCGCAAGGAGATTAAGCCAGACCCGGCCCCTCGATCCACCAGAACCACCAGTAACAACCCGAACCGATTAAAGAAAAACGGAGACATAGAGATGACACGCCTCACCTACGCATGGGCAGCCGCCGCGATCGCCACGGGTCTGCTGGCAGCAGGCTGCAGCAGTTCGCCGGACTCGCAGGCCGAAACCACCGAAACCACCGCGGCCG
>JBEVHL010000373.1:0-3342 GCA_040511255.1 Mycobacterium sp.
GTGGATCGCCGGCCTGGCTCTGCTGGTGATCGGCGGCGCAGCCTATGTCGCCGATGAAGCCACAAACGTCGCCGAGAACGTTCGGATAAAGACGCTCGCCAGCTACCTCGCCCGCCACACGTTGAACCGCCACAGCGGGGTAGCGCTCTTGCCATCCGGCCAACCGCTCGGCCGGCGTCTCGTTGGCCTGCTCCTCCAACTGCGACGAGAAGGCAACGCCGGGAAAGTCGTCGTAGGTGTAGTGGCTCCACGCGTGGACGGCAACAAGTTCGACTCCGCGGCGCGACGCCTCCTCCAACGCGATCGCTGTCGCCGACTCCGAGGCCGGTGACCCATCGATCCCCACGACGACGGGAGCCATCGCGGGCTGGGGCATCAACGGATCCTCATCGTGGATGACGGCGACCGGGCAATGCGCGTGGTGCACCAGACCCCAACTGACCGACCCCAGCACGCGCCGGCCGATCGCACCCAGTCCGCGGCAGCCCACCACGACCATCGCGGCGTCCTTGGACAGGTCGATGAGCGTCGGACGAGCGCCCCCGGTGACCAACTCCGTTTCCACCCCTACGCCGGCGGACCCTTTGTCGCTTCCTCGGCGATCGTGCGGGCATCAGCAAGGACCTGACGACCATTCGACTCAAACCACTCCTGGAAATCGGCAGCCGCAGCTAACTCGGCCCACCTGCGCATCATGGGTGAGAGCATGACGTGGACGAGGGTCAGGGGAAGGCCCCGCAACGATGCGTCGCGGGCTGCCCAATCGACAGCGACCTTCGCCGGTGGCGAGCCGTCGACGCCCACAATAATTCCGTGATGCGTTGTGGTGGTGGACATTTGCGTACGCCTTTTGTCGGTTGGCTGACGACGTCGGTCTGTGCACGACGCTAGAGTTGGCCATTAGCTGGGTCTGGAGGTATTGGTCACCAAGAAGATGCCATTGGGCCCTCCCGATGAACACCCTCGAGCGGCATCGATCCGCGATACCACGATGGTGCACGGCTTCAGGAGACCTTGGCACGATCGATGAGAAGGCGGCGACAGCGGTTGAGCGTCAGCGGAATCAAGTGAGCCGTTACAGTGGCGTGTTCAGCGAGCCGCCGATAAACAGTGATGACCAGCTCGGCAATTTCATCGCCGTCTCGGTCGGGAAACTTTGCGCACAATGCCGAGACAACGCTCGCGAGCTCGTCGTCCACCAACGGGGG
The DNA here is from genome assembly GCA_040511255.1 of Mycobacterium sp. Lineage (GTDB taxonomy): Bacteria > Actinomycetota > Actinomycetes > Mycobacteriales > Mycobacteriaceae > Mycobacterium. The sequence continues at coordinate 1,209 of JBEVHL010000373.1, forward strand.
CCGTTTGACCTCCTCCACCGCGCTGTGGCACTCGATCGAGCCGGTCATGACGGGTTGTTAGCCCATCCATCGCCGGCACACGCGTTGATCTCGCGGTCCCATTGCAAGTACCGTCGGCGATCGAGCCAGCGCCGGACCACGTAGACGAATCCCGCCGCGGCAGCGGCCACGCCGACCCACACAAGTACGGCAATGGCCACAGCATCGTCGACCGCGCGACTCAGCGGTGACGGGGGCCCGACTTGCTCACCTTGATCATTCACCCAAATGTCCCGCTGTTCACCGGCTCTTGCCTGATCGGCCCACGCGACAATTCCGCTGTGGTCGTGCCCGGCAGCACTCCACTTGGCCCGCACGGTAAACAACACGGTGTTGGGATGTGGGACGACGGCGCCGTCCTCGATCGCGGTGGCGATCACCTGATGCCGGTGGTGTGCCTCTTCGGCATAGAGCCGAGCATGAGCGTCATGCACCGAAGTGCCGATCGCGCCGGCGACCGGCGTGGTAATCACAACAATCAGGACCGCCAGCATGAACACGGCGGCCTCGATCCGGTCACTGCGCCGCAGCAACGGGTTGCGTCCAAAAGCTCGAATCCACCAGAGGCGCCCCAAGCCAATTGTGAAGGTTTGCATGGACCTGTCCTTCGAGTCATCGAGCGCTTCTATCGCTGTCGACATGTCGATCCTGGACATCAAGACCCGGCAGTCCCAGGGCCGAATGGCCTTTCCCCGGCGGCAGATGTCATCACCATCAGCGGCGCGCCGCGACGGTGTGGGACCATCGGCACCACACCCGGGACCAATGACCCCATCCGGGCGCTGCCGCCGACCAATACCGTCCGGGAGCACCGGCTGTCTTGCACCGGTCCGTGCGGGCACCCAAACAAACGGAAAGGGATTGGACCGTGTCGAATGCATCTGCGCCCGTCGTGGTCGGCGTCGATGGCTCGAAAGCCTCGATCACTGCGGTCAAATGGGCAATAGACGAAGCCGTCAGCCGCGACGTTCCGCTACGACTCGTCCACGTCACCCACATCGAAGAACAGGCGGCCGCGCCGGAGGACGCTTTCCGACTCGACGTCCAATATGCCGAGGCGGCGCTGCGTGCAGCGTCCGCCGCGGTGAAGGCCACCGGGAAGAAGCCGGTAACCGTCGAGACGCAAATCTTGTGGGGGCCACCGGACACCGCGTTGATCGATGAGTCGCACGGGGCCGCCATGGTCTGCGTCGGATCGCTGGGTATCGGGCCCATCGCCCGAAAACTGCTGGGGTCGACCGCAGCCACGCTCGCTGAGAAGGCGTCCTGCCCGGTCGCGATCATCCGGACTCCGCATGACGCGCCGGCGGGCGATACCGACCCGATCGTCGTGGTCGTGGATGATCACCCCGACAACGAGTCCGTCATCGAACACGGCATGGCGGAGGCGCGACTGCGTAAGGCGCCCGTACTTGCGGTCGGGGTAATCGCGCAGGGTGAGGTCAGCAACACCCAATGTCCGGGCAGCGGCCGCCAATTCCCGACCACGCACCTCGGCGAGGTTGCCCGCAACGCCGTGCACGGTGGAAGCCTCGCCACGGGTCAAGCATAGAACCGAAATCCGGGTCCCCGCCCGCTCGACTGCGTCGAGAACCGCTCCCAGGCCAAAGGATTCGTCGTCGGGGTGGGCGACGACGGCCAGCATCGAACTCCACGCCGGCAGCGTTCGCGACGTGGGCTCGCGCCGGCAGTCGCCGCTCATCAAGCACTCCTCGCGCGGATCCGTTCACAACAAACGCCCATACGGGGCAGTCATCGAGTCCTATACCCCTCTAGGTATATCAGCAGCCGGACCGGGTCGAGTGTGTCTATGGGGTGCAGCGGCCCTTTACTGGCGAGGCGGTGCACGGCATCGGCCCGGTTCGCGCTTGAGTTCGGATAACCACGACCACTTCCAGGCCTACCCTCGGTGATGTGAATCAGTCCGTACCCCTCGATACCCCGCTGCTACGGCGGATCCGGGACTCGGTGATCGGTGAGGATCAGGTGATGCCCGGTCCGTACGGGCCGCGTCGGGTGACCTATGCCGACTACACCGCCTCGGGTCGGGCGTTGAGCTTCCTGGAGGACTTCATCCGCGACGAGGCACTGCCCC
>JBEVHL010000374.1:0-2845 GCA_040511255.1 Mycobacterium sp.
CCGAGAATCGCTCCGTCCGCTCGTTGCGAGGTGATGGTGATCGTGTCGAGGCTCACCCGACCGCCGACGAGGAACCGAGTGCCCGGATGGTCGGTACGCAATTCCTCGATGTCGTCGAGCGCATCGGCAACCCCCGAATCCCGCGTCACGATCAAGGTGTCGGCCCGTCCGAAGTTCAGCGCCTCCTGCGCCGCCCACTGCTTCGTCGACGCGAGTGCCATGCTGGTGGCCTCGTGGACATCTGCCCACACTTCGACATCGCTGCCCAGCCTGCGGCGCATCGCGGCGACATCATGCGCACAGCCTTCGATCCAGCCGGTCGGGCCGACTGACACACCCGTGAGCACTTTGACTCGGACAAAGCTCGCCCCGATGGCGTGTGCGATGGCGACAGCGCTCGGGCCGTCGTTGTGGCCGACGACGACGCCGACCGGGATGTCCACCGCCTCGGTGACCGCGGCCCCCACCACCGAAAGCGCAGCGACCGTCGGTGCGTCCACCCGCACCGCCTGCGGCATGTCGCTGGCGTCCTGCACCATGACGTGCGTGAAGCCTGCGTCGCGCAGCACCCGCGCATCCTCGGCGGCGTTCAGTGCGATCTCGCGCACCGACCCGCCGGCGTAGTTGACCGCACCCGGTAAGGCAGGTAGGTGCAGCACGCCGATCAGATGGAACGGGTGTTTCGCAGAAGCAGTGATGACGGCACTCCAAAGGGATCGGTGTGGTGGGGCCTAGCCGGCCGATTGCGCGAGTACTTCACGCATGGCCTCGAACGTCGGTTCGCGATCACGCTCGATATGGGAATAGGCGACCGCCTCGGCGACGCGTTCGTTCCCGGATGCGATGGCGTCGCGCAGGGACACGTGATCGTGAAAAGCTTCGTCCGCCGGTAGGCCGCTGCTCAAGTAGAACAACCAGGTGATGCGACCCGAGATCGTCGCCATCAGCTGGATCATCAGCTGGTTGCCCGTGATGGCCACCACCGCTTCGTGAAAAGCCGTGCTGCACTGGGCTATCGCATAGGCATCACCGGCCGCGACCACCTGGTGGGACCTCAGCAGAACGTCCTCCAGCGCCGCCATCGACCCGCCGCGGCCCACCTGCCGGGCCGCATAGCGGGCCGCGACCACCTCCAGGGACAACCGGGCGTCGAACAGTTCGTCGATGACGGTGGCATCCCATCGGTTGACCACCGCGCTGCGCCGCGGAAAGGAATGCACGAAACCGTCGCGTTCCAGCAGTGGTACCGCCTCGCGCAGCGGCACGCGCGACACGTCGAGTTCTTCACCGATGCGTTTTTCCGGCAGCCGACTGCCCTGCGCGTACTGCCCGAGAATGATCCGTTCCCGAACGGTGGCGTAAACGCGTTGGGTCAGCGACAGCCCAGTGTCGAACACCGGGTCGGTGTCGCCCACCCCAGCGTCGGCGACACCGTCTGCCGTGACGTCGATTTCGGTCATCTCGTCTCGCTGCTCACGGTGTTAACCGGCGATGCCCAGCAGCGAGAAATTGAGCTCGTTGGCACCGATGTTCTGACTCTCCGGCACTCCGGTGAGCCACTTCTGCGCCACCACCCAGTCGCTGTTGTAGGACAGGTTCAGAAAACATCCGGTTTGCCCGTAGAGGTCCCCGGCTCTGGTGTAGGTCGCCAGGTCGCCGGTGCGCACCGCGTCACCGAGCAATTGATTGACTTCTGTTGACTGACAACCGAAGTAGTTGATGCCACCGGAAGCGTCCCAGAACACGTGTCCCCACATGTAGGGATCGCCACCGTCGGGACCGTTGTTGCCGTCGACGAACGCGTCGGGTCCGCTGGGCGGGTCGTTGATCCAGCCGAACACCGTCGAGGTGTCATAGCCCTGCGCTGACGCCTGCAGGCCGAGGGTCTGCAGGTTGGCCACGATGATGTTGGTCATCGACTGCGCGTTGACGTTGCCGTTGGCGTACCCGATGACGAGCTTTTTGCCGGCGCCCGGCGGCAGCGCATCCACGTAGGACTTCAGCGCGTTGGCGTCGAACGAGATGGCCTGCTTGTCGACCACGCCAGGTCGGCCGGTGGGGATCATGCCCTTGGCGTACATGGTGGTGGCCACCGCGGAGCGTTTACCCAGCACCTGTTGCACCAGCGACGCCTGGTCGATGGACTTCAGGAACGCCACCCGCGCTTCAGGGGTTTTGAAGAAGTCGTGGCTGGAGTTCACCGTCACCAACGCACCCTGCAGCGTCGGCAGGAAGTAGTTGGACACCCCGTCTTTGCTCGCGTATTTGTCCAGGCTCGATGACGGCAACGCGGCGACCACCGTGTCGACGGACCCGTTGTCCAGTGCCAATTCCAGGGCCGATTCGTCGGTGTAGACAGGCAGTTCGACCTTCTTGAACGGCGACTTGGCTCCCCAGTAGCCGTCGAATTGGGTCAGCTCGTACTTGACCCCGGTCTGCGCGGTGCTGAGCGTGTAGGGGCCGGTACCGAGGTCGTGACTGGACAGGTACGTCTGGGCGTTGTCCGACCCGGCGTTGGTCTGCAACCCCTCCGGCGACTCCATCTTCGGGCCGAACGGTGAGGCCAGATAACTCAGGAACGCGGTATTGGGCTCTTTCAGGGTGATCACCGCGGTGTAGTCGTCGGGCGTGGCAACACTCTTGACGACGTCGACCATGTAGGCCGCGCCACCCTTCACCGCGATCCGGCGCTGGAACGCCACGTTCACCGCGGCCGAGGTGAACGGCGTCCCGTCGTGGAACTTCACTCCCTTGCGCAGGTGGAAGGTGTAGACGTCGTTGGCCGGGTTGACATCCCACGATTCGGCCAGGCGCGGCGCGATCTCCACCTGGTCGGAGTTGTTCT
>JBEVHL010000375.1:0-2903 GCA_040511255.1 Mycobacterium sp.
CCCGCCTGCCGGGCCAGGGCTGCGGCCTGATCGGGCCAGCCGCGGAACAGCGTGACCCGCTCGCGCTGCAGCAGTGCCAAGGTGGCGGCGGACTCCGACGCGGGTTCGGTCACCAGGGTTGCCCCGGCGAGCAGCGCCGCGAGCACGCCCGCACCGAGGCCACCGACCCAGAAGAACGGCATCGGCAGGTAGAGGCGGGTGTCCGCGGTGATGCACCGCGCCGCCAGGCCGGAGCGCACGGCGCGCAGCGCGGTGTCGTGGGTGTGGATGACGCCCTTGGGGGCCCCGCGGCTGCCGGAGGTGAACATGATGGTCAGCGGGTCACCGGGGCGGACCGTGGCGGCCAGCGCATCGACGAATTTGCTCGGGGATGACAGTGGCGTCGTGGTCTCGGATCTGCTCGACGGTCCATATCCTCCGCAGCGCAGGCAGATCCGGGTGGAGGCAGCTGGCGTTGTCGAGCTGCGGCGCACCGAGTTCGGTGCGCAACTCGGCCAGGTACCGATGGCCGCGGAACTCCTCGACAGCAATCAGGTGCTGCGCTGCGGCGGTGCGCAACTGGGCGACCAGTTCGCCCGGTCTCAGCAGAGTGCTCAGCGGGACCAGGACCGCACCGATGCGGGTCAGGGCGAGTGCGAGCCGTACCCATTCGGCACCATTGGGCATGATCAGCCCGACACGGGTGCCCTTGGCGATACCGACGTGCAGCAGGCAGGCGGCCAGCGCCCGGGTCGAGGCGTCGAGGTCGCGGTAGGTGAGTCGTTGATCCGGGTCGATCACCATGGGTTTGTCGCCGAACCGAGTGGCCTGGTTCCGCAGCAGGGTATCGACGGTGTCAGTCATCGAACAGCTTCGCCAGGGCCGGCAGGTCGACTTTCCCGCTCGACATCAGCGGGATGTCCGCGCGCGGGCAGATCGCGAACACCTTGGGCACCTTGTATGCGGACAGCCGGTCCTTGAGTGCCCGACGCACGGCGGGTTCGTCCCACTGCGATACGTCATCCAGCCCGATCACCGCGGCCACCACCGCACCGCGTTGCGAATCGGGAATTCCGAGAACATGAATCGTGGCATCGCTGTCGGCCAAGATGTCCGCCAGCGCGCGTTGCACCTCAGCCGGGGTGACATTGGCGCCCGAGGTCTTGATCATCGAACCCGCCCTGGCGGCGAAGTAGAAGAGTCCGTCGGCATCGGTATGCACGAGGTCACCGGTGTGGAACCACCCGTCGGCATCGAAGCATTCGGCTCGAGTGCGCCCGTAGTAGCCCTGCATCACATAGGGCCCGCGGATGCAGAGTTCGCCGGTGTCGCCGATGTCCACCTCGCCGCCGGTGTCGGTGTCGATCACCTTGGTCTCGAAGCCGGGTGCGGGTCGACCGTAAGACCCGCGTCGCTTTTCGGGTTGGTCGGTTTCGTCGCCGCTGAGCAGCAGCACGCTACCGGCCTCGGTCATCCCGAGCATGTTGTGCCGCAGCGCTGGGTCGGCTGGCCGGACATCGGCGGCCATCAGCGGGTAGAGGTTGCCGCGGCGTGCGGAGAACGTGCGGTCTGCGTAGGTTGGATGCCGGGTCAGGTGGGCAATGGCCGCGGTGAAACCGTTTGTCATGGTGGGTTGTTCGCGATCGATCAGATCGAGCGTCGCGTCGGCGTCGGTGGCGTTGGAACAGATCAAGGTGGCACCGGCGAGCAACGTGGCTAGCAGACCGAAGGCGAAGCCGCCAATCCAGAAGAACGGTGAATTGCTGAACAGTCGATCTGTGGCGGTCAGTCCGCGGATGTCGTTGAGGTTCGTTTGATGGCTCAGTAGTGCGCCGTGCGTGTGTACCGCACCCTTGGGCGCTCCGGTGGAACCGGAGGTGTAGATGATCGCCAACGGATCGCCCGCGCCCACATCGGATTCCACCGCGGCGAGGAACGATTCGTCGATGGTGTCGCCGAGTGCGGCGAGCCTGTCGGTGTCGCACACGACGTGCCGCAGAGCGGGGGCAGCATTGCTGAAAAATGGTTCGCGCGAATCGACTTCGCAACCGCTGACCGCCTCGGCGATGCGCTGTACGTAGTCATGGGAGCGGTACGTCCGGGCGGACAACAGCACCGTGACGTCGCTGCTGACCAGCTGGGTGGTCAGTTCCGCAGTGGTGGAGAAGGTGGAGAACGGCACCACGACAGCACCGATCCGGGCCGCGGCGAGCGCCCCGATGACGAAGTCGGCGCCGTTGGGATACAGCAGACCGATGTGTGTGCCTTTGCCCGCGCCAAGGGCGAGTAAGCCCCGCGCCAGCCGGGCCGAATGATGTTCGGCGGCGGCGTAGTTGAGCCGCTGGTCGTCGCAGACCAGCAGCGGGTGGTCGCCGCGCTGCTGTCGGGCCAGCACGGCGGGAACGGTCAGGGAGTCGGGAACCATGTCCGTACCGCGCCGAGATCGGGTTTGCCAGAGGGCGTTCGGGGGATGGCGTCGACGATGGCGATATCAGTGGGTATCTCGTAGCTCGCCAACCGCGTCTGCAAGAACCGGGTGAGCTGGCCCGCGTCGGTGCCGGCGTCGGTACGCAATTCGACCAGTGCCACCGGAGTTTCACCCAGTCGCGGGTCGGGCCTGCCGATCACCGCGGCGCCCCGCACCGCCGGATGGCTTTCCAGCGCGGCGCGGACGTCGTCGGGCATGATCTTGAATCCGCCCCGGATGATTGCCTGATCGGCGCGGCCCACAATCCACACGAAGCCGTCTTCGTCGATGCGGGCCAGGTCGGTGGTGCGCATCCAGTCCGCGCTGGCACCGAGCTGTGCGGGTTTGACCTCCAGCAGCCCCTGTTCACCTGGGGGTCGCTGGGCGCCGGCGTCGTCGACCACGCGCAGCTGGGCACCTGGGTTGGCGCGACCGACGCTGCCGCGCTTGGCCTGCC
>JBEVHL010000376.1:0-14840 GCA_040511255.1 Mycobacterium sp.
ACTGGCACGACGCCGTTCGGCGCAGTGCACTCGCCCTGAAGCTACTGATCTTCCCACCGGTGCCATCGCGGCCGCGGCGACCACGTCGCTTCCGGAAAGCCATGCGGGCGGCAAGAACTGGGACTACCGCTACGCCTGGATTCGCGACACCGCCTATGCGCTGGATGCGTTGCGCCGGTTCGGTCTGCGGGAAGAGACGCACGCGTCGATCAGCTGGCTGCTGCGCACCCTGCGCGATCACGGCCCCGAGCTCGGTGTGTTCTATCGTCTCGACGGCTCGGAGTCAGACGGTACGACAACCCACGATGTGCCCGGCTGGCACGGCATCGGTCCGGTCACCACAGGCAACCCCGCCGGCGGCCAACTGCAGCTCGGCACCTTCGCCGATCTGTTCGCCACGGTGCGCCACTATGTCAACAGCGGGCACATGCTCGACACCGACACCGGTCACCTGCTGGCCAGCGTCGCCGACCAGGCCTGCGACGCATGGCGGCAACGCGATGCCGGCATGTGGGAACTGCCGGAACGCCAGCACTACACCAGCTCGAAAATTGGTTGTTGGCAAGCACTCCGGTGCGCGGTTGAACTCGCCAAGGACGGTCAGATCTCCGGGGATCCCGACCGGTGGGCCTGCGAGGCCGACCGGATTCGCGACTGGGTGGAGCGCTCCTGCTGGTCGGAGGAACTCGGAGCCTACGAATGGTATCCGGGTAGCGGAAAGCTCGACGCGTCGATCCTGCTGCACGCAGGCAGCGGGTTCGACCGCGGACCGCGAATGTCGGCCACCATCAACGCCATCCGCCGCGACCTCGGGGCGGGACCGCTGATCTTCCGCTATAGCGGGGCCAGGGAGGACGAACGGGAAGGGGCATTCGTCGCCTGCTCGTTCTGGGCGGTCTCAGCTCTGCACCATGTCGGACGCCAGGCCGAGGCCCGTCAGTTGATGGCCGAGATGGTCGCGCTGACCAACGATGTCGGCATCCTGGCCGAGATGATCGACGCCGAAGACCATGCGTTTCTCGGCAATCTGCCGCAGGGTTTGAGCCATCTCGCGCTGATCGGTGCGGCGCTGGACCTCGCCGGGTAGGGCCCCGCCGGGCTACAGGCGGCCGACCTGCTTGAGTCCGGCGACCGTCTCGGCCAAGGTGTCCGCCGGAGCACGCGGGGTGAAGTCGAAATCCTTCGCCCACGGGGTGTCATCCGACGGCGGCATCTGGGTGTAGTACTGCATGGCCGCCGAATTGATCGGCGTCTCGAACGGCAAGTGATCACCGATCACGTCGAACAGGCCACCCAGCGCACGCAGTGCGACGTCGGGCACCGGGATCACCACGAGCCCGCGGTCGGCGGCCGACCCGATCAGCGACGCCAGCTCATCAACCGAAATACGACGGCCACCGGCCATGTAGCGCCGCGGTCCTTTGCCGGGCTGCAGCAGCGCGACATGCAGGTCGCCGAGATCGCGGACATCCACCACGATCCAGGCGGCGCCGCGACCGGGCACGCCGTGCATCTTGACGGCGGCCTCGACTCCTTCTGCGGCCTCGCCGAACTGGTCGCCTGCGGGCGGTCCGAGCACCATGCCGGGATAGGTGATCGTCACCGGTGCACCGGCATCCTGCAGGCCTCGCGCGTACGCCTCGACCACCGCCTTGGACTTGCCGTAGCCGTCGGAACCGCCGACCACCGGCAGGTCGGCGTTGAGCACTTTCAGACCGGGCCGAAACAGCGCACTGAAGCTGGAGACATGGATGATCGGATCCAGCTTCGCCGCGACGGCCCCGCCCAACACGTTCCTGGCGCCTTCGAGGTTGGTGTGCAGCATCTCGTCGGCGCGCGCAGGATCCGTCGAAACCATTGCAGCGCAATGGATGACCGCATCGCAGCCGACCAACGCCGCAGCGGTGGCAGCCGCGTCGGCGATATCCCCCACGACGTGGTCACTGATGTCGACGCCGATCTGCTCGGCGCTGGTGGCGAGCCGGCCCGGGCTGCGCACCAGAAACCGTGCTTGATGTCCGGCGGCCTGTACAGCTTTGGCCGTCCACGCGCCGACGAATCCCGTGGCACCGGTGATGAGAACCTTCACCGGTCGGAGGCTAGCGCATCGTCCGCGGGCGCCTGCTTGGCCTCCTGCTCTGCCGCGTGGTCCTCGATCGCCTTACCGATTGCGTGCGCGGCCCGGTCGACGAATTCGGTGCCACTGCCAGTGACCCAGTCACGCGACGCGGCCGGTCCGGTGAGCTGGCCGGTGAAGTGCGGCATCACATACTGCGCGAAGAGTTCGTAGCTTTGCAGCTTCGCCGCGGGCGGCGCCCAGTCATGATCGAAGAGCAGGAACGCGCCGAAGCCGCCGGCACTCGCCTCGATGAGCTCCTCTATCTTGGCGACCGCATCCGCAGGTGTACCGATCACCGCGAACCCCGATTCCCGGTTGTTGGCGATGATCTCGGCCGTCGTCTCCCCCTGCACCGGTCCCGCGGGCAGGATGTGCGCGAAGTACCGCGAGAACTCTTCGATGCCGTATTCGACGTCGCGCTCGGCCTGTTCGCGGGTCTCGGCCAGATGCATGGGCCCCACCAGCCGCCACTTCGAGCGGTCGGCGACGTGGCCGTGTTCTTTGGCCACCTGCTCCCAGGTGCTCCAGTGGTGGGCGAGGAGGTCCATCCCCTGCTTCGCGGTGGCCGCGATGGACAGCATGCCCACGCCGTGTCTGCCCGCACCGCGGGGACCGGTCGGCGAAAACGACGCCGCGACTGCAACGTCGAAGCACGGATCGCTGTAAGGCTTGAGCTGTAACCGGGCGTCCTGCAGCGTGAACCCGTCGGTGTGCATGGTGACGGTCTCACCGCGCAGCAGTCGCATGATCGCGTCGAGGCTCTGCTCCATCCGCGGCCGCTGCTCGTCCGCGGGGATGCCGAGCATGTGCGCATCGGACGTGAGCTGGCCTGGGCCGCACCCGAGCATCGCCCGGCCACGGGTGAGGTGATCGAGCAGGACCATTCGATCGGCCAGCATCAGCGGGTGGTGGTACGGCAGGGAGCTGACACCGGTACCGAGCTTGATGTGCTTGGTGCGTTCTGCGGCGACCGCGATGAACACCTCGGGTGAGGCGATGATCTCGAATCCGGCGGAGTGGTGCTCGCCGATCCACGCCTCGGCGAAACCCAGGCGATCCATCGCCACGATCAGGTCGAGGTCCCGTTCGATCGCAAGCGTCGGGTTCTGCCCGACGGGGTGGAAGGGGGCCATGAAGTTGCCGAAGCGCATCCCGCCATTCTGGCGGCTAGCCGACCCGTCGTTGGGTGAATTCATTTGACCTGTCATTCGGTGGGACGGACTGAACGGCACTCGCGCCCAGGCGGGGAGTGAACACCCGGTGTAGCCTCGGCGACGTTGAGACCATCAACCAGTCCGGGATGAGGACAGCTGTCCGCCGCTGTCCTCGATGAGCGAACGCTCTGCGCCGGGCGTCCCGGTCAGTACCCGCTGGATTGCTCAGGCTCGCATGACCTACTGCATCGGTGTGATGCTCGATGACGGGATCATCTTCGCCTCGGACTCCCGCACGAACGCCGGCATGGACAACTTCGCCAAGTTCTGCAAGATGACGGTGTTCGAGCAGCCCGGCGACCGCGTCATCGTCCTGCTCAGTTCGGGGAACCTGGCCGGAACGCAGGCGGTCATCAGCGTCTTGACCCAGCGGTGCGCGGACGGCGCGGCCACCGGCAACCTGCTGGGCGCCCGCACGATGTTCGACGCCGCCACACTGATCGCCGACGCGATGCGCGGTATCGAAAGCCGCGACGCGGAATACCTCGAAGGCAACAAGATTCGCTTCAACGCCTCGTTCATCGTCGGCGGCCAGATCCGTGGCGAACCGATGCGGCTGTTTCGGATTTATGCCGAGGGCAATTTCATCGAAGCCGGGACGGATACGCCGTTCCTGCAGACCGGTGAGACCAAATACGGCAAACCGATCCTCGATCGCGTCCTGACCCGCAGCACACCACTTGGCGACGCCGCCAAATGCGTTCTGGTGTCCTTTGATTCGACCCTGCGCAGTAATTTGTCGGTGGGCATGCCGATCGATCTGATCTGCTACGAACGCGACAGCCTCGCGGTCCAACACCGGCGGCGATTCGACGAGGGTGACCCGTATTTCACTGCGCTCAGCCAGGACTGGGGCGCGGGCACGCGGCAGGTGTTTCGTGAACTGCCCGAGTTGAGTTGGTAGCAAAGGTCATACGGAGGTCAACTATGCAGATCCACGTCGGCTTCGAAATGGTTTTCGAATGCCCCCAACCAACCCCGATGATCCTGAATCTCAACGTTCACTTCACCCGCGTGTCCGACCTGATCGGCCGCGACGCCCTGGTGGTCGAGCCCCGGGTCCCGATGGCCGCCTACCGTGACGATTTCGGCAACTGGTGCACGCGCATCGTCGCACCCACGGGGCGCACCCGCGTCTCGGCGGACGCCGTGGTCAACGACAGTGGACTCCCCGACATCCTGGTGCCGGAGGCTCAACAGATTCCCGTTCCGGAGCTGCCCGACGAGACGCTCATCTTCCTGCTCGGCAGCCGCTACTGCGACACCGATCGTCTGTCGCAGACGGCGTGGGATCTGTTCGGACAGACGCCGCCAGGGTGGGAGCGCGTCCAGGCCATCTGCGACTACGTCCACCAACACATCACCTTCGACTATCAGCGCGCGGACAGCACCAGGACCGCACTGGAGGCGTTCAACGGACGGGTCGGAGTCTGCCGCGACTACACGCACCTCGCCGTCGCCTTCTGTCGCTGCATGAACATCCCGACGCGGTACTGCACCGGGTACCTCGGCGATATCGGCGTGCCACCGCCGTACGGTCCGATGGATTTCTCCGCCTGGTTCGAAGTGTTCCTCGGCGGGCAATGGCATACCTTCGACGCGCGCAACAACGTGCCGCGCATCGGCAGGGTGTTGATCGCCCGCGGCAGGGACGCGGCCGACGTCGCACTCAGCAACGCCTTCGGGGCAAACCTGTTGACCAGCTTCACGGTGTGGACAGATGAGGTAACCGCCGGCTGATTCGCGGCGGACTGGCTGCCACCACAGCCCTGACCTGCACCCATCACCCGACCTACTGGCGCAATGCCGAATTTCACCTGCGGCCACAGTCCGGAAATCGCCGGGCGATGCACTCGTGTGGTGCCGAAGAAAATGCATCTGGGTTGGTTCATGAACTACGCGCCTCCGCAGTGGATGGACCCGTTCGACCGGGTGAACCCGTCTTGGACGAACGCCGATTTCCACATCGAGATGGCCAAGATGCTGGAGGGCGCGTGCTTCGACTATCTGATGATCGAGGACACGCTGATGGTGTCCGACGCGTTCGGCGGGTCGACCGAGGCGACACTTAAACACGCGCTGCAGGTGCCGAAGCTCGACGCCACCGTGCTGGCCGGAGCCGTCGCCAAGGCCACGACGAAGCTCGGCGTGATCGCGACGGCCTCGATCCTGTCCTATCCGCCGTTCACCCTCGCCCGGCTCATCGCCAGTCTCGATCACCTCTCTGACGGCCGGTTCGGCTGGAACATCGTCACGTCGGGCGAAGAGCAGGCCGCCCACAACGTCGGCCTGGACACCCTGCCGCCTCGGCAGCAGCGCTATGACATGGCCGACGAGTTCGTCGACGTGGTATCCAAATTGCTGGCGTCGTGGGAAGAAGACGCCGTGGTGATGGACCGCACCACAGGCACCTTCGTCGACTACACCAAGGTCCACGAGGTCAATTACGTCGGCAAGTTCTACAAGTCGCGCGGCCCGCTCAACGTGCCACGGACCCCACAGGGCCGACCGATCTACCTGCAGGCGGGTGGGTCGCCGCGGGGACGCCAGTTCGCCGCGGAGACTGCGGACTCGATTGTCGCGATCGCCCAGGGTATCGACGGAATGATCGACTACCGCAACGATATTCGCGGCCGGGCCGAGGCCGCCGGCCGTAACCCCGATGACATCAAGGTGATGTTCCTGATCACCCCGGTCCTCGGCGACAGCGCCGCGGACGCGGAGAACAAACGCTTCAAGATGGTCAACACCGACGCGTTCATCACCAATCAGCTCGGGATGATCTCGACCGTCACCGATATCGACTTCGCGAAATTCCCGTTGGACGAGGTGTTGCCGCCGCTGACCACCAACGGTGAATCGGGCTCGTTGACCAAGTTCACCCAGGAGGGCAGCGGCAAGACGCTACGCCAGTTGGCCACCGCCGAAACAGGTTTCGCCAGCTGCCTGACGCTGGTGGGGACACCGGCGCACGTCGCGGCGGAGATGGCCGACGCGATGGATGCGGTCGGCGGCGACGGCTTCCTGTTGACCACCCCGGTTCAACATCTCAGCCGCAGATACGTCACCGATATCACCGAAGGGCTGATACCGGCGCTGCGCGACCTCGGCCGGGTACGCAAATCCTACGAATACGACACCCTGCGGGAGAATCTGCTCGCGTTCTAGCTCTTGCCGCCCCGAGCTGATCGGGTACCTCGGCTCACCCCACCACCAACAGCACCAGGAGGAGAGCCAGCACCACCCCGGTGCAGCCGCCGATCAGCAGGGCTCGTCCCCAGAGCTGTTTCCACAGCACGGCACCGGCGAGGAAAGCGAGCGCGCCGAGTCCACTCAGCCCGAACAGCGCGGTCTCCGGCAACGGAAGTGCCAGTACACCCTTGACCACCAGCCAGCCGATCACGAGCCCGGCCGCCGCCAACACCGTCGCCGACACCCCGCGCCCGATGCGGCGCGCGGTCGAGGACTGGTTCATGGTGGCCGAAGTCTATCCGCGCTGATGGCGCCTCATGCGGACCCGGAGCCGTCGTCAGCCTGTCGCGTGTCACGGGCTTCGATACCCGCGAGGTTGACCCCGGCGTCGCAGAGTTCCGGCGGCCTTTGCTACCGCACGAGGCACGGTTCTGCACGCGGTGTAGCGTCAATCCTGGTTGAATACGCAGCCCCTGGGTGAAGTCAGCCTGCTCCAGCAGCTGGATCACCAGCAATCCAATCGCTTCGAACGCGCGCCGGCCCGTCTGGGCCCGGCCGCTCCGCTGGACCACCGTCGCGGGCCACCGTTCTCACGAGTCGGCTATCGCTGGGAGACACCGATTCACGCGAGGAGGGACGTGCGATGGCCATCGAGATCGATCAACTCGCACTGGCCGACGCCCGTTCTGAGCTGGCCGAGGAAGCGCTGAGCCTGTCAGGTTCGCTCAACCTGCGCCGCACTGCGCTCGGTCTGCTCACCCTGCTCCGCCCGCGCCTGGCGGACTGGGCAGTTCTGGTCATGCCCGACAGTGTCAGCGGCGGGCTGAAGTTGTTCGGTGGAAATGACGCCGGGTTCAACGTGGTCGTCGCCCGTGAGTCCGTGATCGGCCTCGCCGTGGATCGCGTGCTCCGCACGGGCCGCGCCGAGTGTGCCCATGCCACGGATTCGCTCTCCGCCGACAACCTGACGAACACGATCCCGCACCGGGTGCTGCGGGCGCAGGCTGCCGAGTTACAGCCGTCCGCCGTCCTGAGTTTGGGCCTGAACGCCCGTGGCACGACGGTCGGTGCGCTGGTGATGGTCCGCGGTCACGGCCAGGGTTTCGACGACGCCGAGATCGCGTTCGCCGAGCGCATCGCCTCCCGCGCGGCCATGGCACTGGCGTCCGCACGCATGTATGAGGAGCGCAGCCAGATCGCCTCCGAGCTTCAGCACCGGCTGCGCCCGGTCACCCTGCCTGAGATCGCCGGGGTTCGGCTGGCCGCGACCTATCGCGCCGCAGCGGAACATCTCGACGTCGGCGGCGACTTCTACGACGTGCAGGGCGCGGACGACGACTGGCTCATCTCCATCGGTGACGTCTGCGGCAAAGGCGTCGAAGCGGCGGTACTGACCGACCGCACGCGGCAGAGTATCCGCACCGCGGCATATTTCGACCGCAGGCCCGCCGCCTTGCTCGAAGCGCTGAACAGCGTCTTCCATGACGCCGGCTTCGATCGTTTCGTCACCGTGCTGTGCGCCAGGATGCGCACCTCGCCCAGCGGCAGTCACGCCGAGATCGAGCTTGCCGCCGCTGGGCATCCCGCACCGATCCTGTTGCGCGCGAACGGTTCTGTCGAAGAGATCGACGTCTCGGGCACTGCCATCGGGCTGGCTCCCGATGTGAGATATCGACCTGCGTCGATCAGCCTGGACCGCGGCGACACCGTGCTGATGTTCACCGATGGGATCGACGAGGCCCGCGGGGACGACGGGTTCTACGGTGTGGAACGACTGACTGCGCTGTTACCCGCCTACGCAGGAGCCTCACCCGAGGTGGTCTGCGACGCCGTCGAACAGAACGTCGTCGAATATCTCGACGGTCGCGGCCATGATGACATCGCCCTGCTGGCGATCACCTGCGGAAGTTAGCCCGGTGCTTGGCTCGCTCGAAAAGTACGAGGACGCCGTCGCCTCCGGACGGACCGCCGCGGCTGCGGCGGTCATCAACGACATGCTGGCCGCCGGCTTTCCCCCCGTTGCCGTGCTGACGGAGGTGATCGCTGCCTCGCAGCGTGCCGTCGGCGCCCGATGGCACCGGGGCGAATGGACCATTGCCCAGGAGCACGCGGCCACCGCGATGGCCGTCGCGGCAACGAAGACGGTGTCGCAATTCGTCCACCAGACGCCAGTCACGCACGGGCGGGTCGTCATCGCGTGTGCCGAACGGGAGTGGCACGCCCTGCCCGCGATGATGATCGACTGCGCTTTGCGCGCCAACGGCTGGGATACCACCCTGCTCGGCGCGTCGACGTCCCCGTTGCGACTGAACCAGCATCTGCAGGACCTCGGTCCCGAGGCGGTTGCGGTGAGCTGCTCGATGCTGGGCGCGCTGACCACCACCAGGCGATTCATCGAGGCGAGCACAGCCGCGGGTGTCCCCATCGTGGTCGGTGGCGCCGCATTCGGCTCCGACGACCGTCGTGCTCGGGCGCTGGGCGCGACGGCCTGGGCGCCGGATGCACAGGGTGCGGTCACTGCCGTGGCCGGTCTCCCCGCATTCGTGCCGCCGGCTGCACCGCTGCCGGGGGGCTCGGCAGACGAACAGGCGGCGCTGGAACTGGGCCACCGACGACTCGTCGCGGTGCTACGCGAGCAGTGGTCCTTGACCTCCGCCCCCAGTCCGGGGGCGCAGCCGACACCGGCAGTCGGGGCCGCTGCCGAGGACGTGCTGCCACAAGTGTTGTACGCCGTTTCCGCGGCGCTGCTGACCGACGATCCGCGCCCGGTGACCGAGACGTTCGACTGGGTTGCCGACCTGGTACGCACGCGTGGCCTGGAACATGCACGGGTTCGTGAGCTCGGCGAGTGCCTGGTGTCCACGCTTGCCGAATACCCGCAGGCCCGCGCTCTGGTGACGCGCCATTTCCCTGGCGGGTTGGCCTGAACTTCACCGCGACGCCCGGCGCGCTGCGACAGGACTAGGCTGGCATCGACGTCGTACCAGGTTGGGCCACGTTCCCATCAGCACTGGCGACATTCTTCAGCTGGTTGAGTAAGCAGCAGTTGGCAACTCCGATGTCCGGATTGCCATTGTTCGTAGAAGACGAGGCGCACCATGACTGGACGATTGAACGGCAGGGACGCCGTCGCCCCTGCCAACGAGGGCGGTTTCCGGGTCGACGAGATCTGGTTCGACAGCGTGGTCGTCGTCGCGGTGTCGGGCGCACTGGATCTGCTCACTGCTCCCGTGTTGATCGAAGCGGTGAACGCCGCGGTGCAGAAATCCCCGACCGGTGTCATCGTCGATCTGTCGAAGGTCGGCTTTCTGGCTTCCACCGGGATGAACGTGCTGGTGGCAACCCAACGCGACCTGGCACCTGCGACACGGTTCGCGGTGGTGGCGGACAGTCCGATGACCAGCAGGCCGATCAAGCTGCTCGGACTGGACACCGTGCTGTCGATGTTCCCCACGCTGCCCGCGGCATTACAGAGCTTGACCGGCGCCTGACCCGGTCAGACTTCGTCGAGCCTGGGGTAGAGCACTTCCTGCGTCACCAATTGGATGGCCGCCGCGATCGGGATGGCCACCAGCGCGCCGACTATTCCGAGCAGCGCACCACCGATGAGCACGGCCACCACGGTGATCAAGGCCGGCACTTTCACCGCACGACCGATGATCCTCGGCACCAGCAGATAGTCCTCCAAGAGCCGAAAGACGACGAAGAACGCGATCGTCGCGACACAGACCGGGATCGACACGGTCAGTGCGACCGCGGCGACGGCGACACCGGCAATTGTGGATCCGACGACCGGCACCAAGTCCAGCAGGGCGACGAAGATGCCCAGCAGCAGCGGGTAGGGCACGTCGAACACGGTGAGCCAGATGGCGGTTGCGGTGCCGGCAATCACCGAGATCAGCACATTTCCGAGCACGTAGGCGCCGACCTTGGCGAACACCTCGTCACCGATCAGGATGGCGCGGGGCCGACGGGTGTTGGGCACCAGCCGGTAGATGGCGGTCCGGATGCGGGGCAGGTCGACCAGAAAGTACACGGTCAAGACGATGACGATCAGCGAGTTGGCCACCGCACCGAACAGTGCACTACCGGCGCTGACGATGTCGTTGACCAGCGAACCACCCGAGCTGTTGATCGTGTCGGTGACCCGCTGCTGCAGGTGGAACCGGTCGTTGAGTCGGCCGATCGCCGACGAATGGTCCTGCGCCTGCTGCAGATATTGCGGCGCCTGGTTGATCAGGTCGCCCGCCTGCTGTGCCAGCGGCGGGATCGCGGCCGCCACGAATGCGCCCATGATCACCAAGAAGATGACGAACACCAGGGTGGTCGCTGCCCATCGCGGCAGTTTGCGGCGGACGAACCACGAGGCCGCCGGTTCGAGTCCGAGTGCCAGGAAGAACGCAACCCCGATGAGCACCAACACCTCTGACAACGAGGCCAGCACCCGCACCGCGCCGTACGTCACCGCTACCCCCGCGGCTGCGGTCAGACCGATGTAGAACGGAGACCGCCGATTGAAACGCGGCCCCAGGGCACCCAACGGTTGATCGTCGGAAACCATTTCCGCGGCGAGTATCTCGGCCTCGGCGACCGGGCCTTCCTCGTCGGAATGGGGCTGTGCGACCTGATCGTGGTGACCGTCTGCGGCTCTCTCGGTATCGACCGCGCCGTCTTCGACTGCGGCCATACGCACCTCCGGTTGACGTCCCGCAGACTCCGCGCCAATGAAGGCGTAGCCCGATCAGGCCGTCTACGCGAACGGCTTTCCCGCTAAGCGGATCTGCGAAACAGTGGCTGAAACGCGTTGCGAATCAACTGATCTTGAAGGCTCGCCGCAAACCAGCGCGACGGGCGGTGGCCCGCACTCGCGAAAATGCTTTGAACAGGGCGTTTTCCCAGCTCACAGACCCGCACAGCGGTGTAGGGACTGTAGTGATGCTCGGATGGTGGATGCAGGGGACATGGCCGCTCACAGCTGTTTCACACCTCTTTCCCAGCACACTGGTCGGTGTGGAGTGGGCACGGGTTGACTTGCCGACATCGCGGGTACCACTCCTGTGCCGCTCGCTTCGCCAGCACCGTTGAGCCGTCGGTAACCCACCATCGAAGGGTTCACCATGACGGTCGATCCGCAGCCTCCGGCAGCCAATGCAGACGTCGGCGTCGGCGTGAATCCAGATATCTTGGCCCAGAACGCCATTGAATCGCTGCGCGCAGCGCAACTGCGGGTGACCCGCCCCCGCGTCAGCGTCTTGGAGGCGGTGGGTATGCATCCACATACCGACACCGACGGCATCATCGCCGCCGCCCGCACGCTGCTGCCCGACGTGTCCCGACAGACGGTCTATGACGTGCTGAACGCGCTGACCGCCGCAGGACTCATCCGACGGTTCCAGCCCGCAGGCGCTCTCGTCCGCTACGAATCGCGGGTCGGCGACAATCACCACCATCTCGTCTGCCGCGGCTGCGGAGCCATCGCCGACGTCGACTGCGCGGTCGGGGCGGCGCCGTGCCTGGTGCCGTCCAGTGACGGTGGGTTCACCGTCGACGAAGCCGAAGTCACCTACTGGGGCCGCTGCCACGCCTGTTCAGTGTGATTTCGGCGCGCTCGCGACCGGTGAGCGGTTCAGGGCGCGCCGAAATCACTATTGCGGGTGATCGATTCCAGGGCATAGGTGCGGACCCGGCCCGCGACCGTGGCCGCACAGGTGGAGCGGATGGGTTCGGAGATGTCTTCTGTCAGAACCACTTCCAGCGGGCCGGACTCGGTGGCCAGCAGTACGCGAATCCTGTTGTCGCCGTGCTGGACATCGAGCGGAGACAGCGCGTCGATGCGGTCCTCGCCGGACTGCGCGCGGGCGAAGTACTGCGCGGCCTGAACGGCATGCGGCAACGACGTACGGCCTCGGAGAAATCTGTTGTCCAGGCGCCCGTCGAGATACAACCGCACCAGCTCCGCCGCATCCGTGGAATCCACCCGCCCGTAACACAGCCCCGCTGGCAGCACCAGCATTGTCGCGGCGAACCTGTCCCCGCCCAGATGTGAACACTCCCAGGTGAATTCGGGATATCGCGCCGCGATCGCCGCGGTGGCACTGCGGCCCCGGACCGCGCAGCACTGATCGTGTTTACCGTGCGCGCACACCGCGACGAGCGGTGCGGTGGACACCTCGCCGTCCGATCCGGTGAGCGCGATATCCAGATAGTCACGCGGCCCGCTCACCTCGCCGTGATGCAGCGCCTCGACGCCCTCACCGGACTGCGCGATGAACCATCGCCATCGCGGTGTCAGAGGCCGGCGGCCGGGGCGGCGGATCGCGGCGATCCTCATTCCTGCCGCCTCGAAGCGACGGGCGATGGCACGCCCCAGTTCGGGCTCGATGACGGCGGGCGAGTTGAGAAAGGCCGAGTGCCCCCAGGCGCCGGGGAGCTCAAGCAATACCCACGACAGTCCGGCTGAGGCCGTGCCGTAGAGCGGATCGTTGCGGGCGAGGGACAGATTGCTGCACGGAGGTGGTTTGGGGTTGGTCATCCTGCGGGGACCACGACCGCTTCGCGCAGTAGCCGTCGAATCAGCACCGTCGCGTCGGCGCGGTCCAGACCGGGCAGCGCGGCTGCGTCGGCGACCAGACCGTGCCGGAGGGCGTCGACCGCCTGGCTGCAGATGATCGGGAAAGTGATGGTTCGGTCCGGCAGGCGTAACACCACCCGGTCGGCGTGGTGGTCGACGCCGGCGACCAGCCCGCGGCGCCACGCTACCGCCTGCGTGCCGGCCTGTTCTGCCGCTGCCAGCGAAGCGAGCGGACGGACAGCGACCGGCCGCGTGCGGTGCGCATGTCGTCGCGACAACCGCGCGGCACTGTCCGCACCGAGTTCGGGGGCGCGCTGGCGCATGGTCTCGGCGACCTCGGCCATCACCTTCGTCGCGATCGCGGCCATCGCCCCCTGGTCTGCGGGGTCGATTCCGGTCGGCAACGACTTCCTGAACTCCCCCACATTGGCCAGCGAGTCGACGACGGACTGCAGGACGTCCAGGACGGTCAGCGCCCCGACGCCGATTGTCAGGTGGATCGACGTCGTCTCCAGCGCTGCCGCGGAATGAATCCAGCCGCGCGGCAGGTACATCGCGTCCCCGGGCGTCAGCACGCAGTCCAGCACAGGATTGTCGAGGACCCGTTCGGTGATCGCGGCACGATGGTCGGTCCACGGCTGCGACGGCAGAGGGTCGACGTGCACGGGCTCGTGCACGATCCAGCGTTTCTCACCCTGCACCTGTAGGACGAACACGTCGTGCACGTCGTAGTGAGGGTCGAACCCCCGGCTGGTGGGCGGGGTGATGTAGGCATTGGCCTGGGTGGGATGACCGAGGTCTTCGACCATCCGGCCGACGAACTCGATCAGCGGGGGCCACAACCGGTGCAGGCCCTGCAGGACTATCGTTGCGCCAGCGGCGAATTGGGCGAGAACCTTGGCCGAGTCGACCTGGTCCGGCATCTCGGCGCCGAACCCCGCAGGTCCCAGATAGCAGTCCCGCGCCAGCAAGTCGCCTTCCGAGGCCATCCGGATGAATGGCGCGCGTACTCCGCGCTCGGCGATCAGTTCGTCGACCATCTCCCCGGACAACAGGTCGGTGAAATCGCGCGGCAATGCGGCCGACCGGCTCAGCAGCGGCCGACGGCCCCAATACTGGGTCGCGAACGACCCAGTATCGGTGGCGATACAGCGATTCAGCATGGGGAATCGGTCACGCGGTGCCGTCGGCGCCGCCGTCGTGACCTTCCGGATTCGAGCCACCGTCGGCCGGGCCTTCGCCGCCGGCGCTGGTGGTGGAGATGTCCTCGTCGTTGAGTGCCATGGTGTTCATCCTCTTCGTGTCAGTGCGTTGCAGCAGCGGCATCGGGCCGTGAATGCCGTGTTGGTCACGACCACGTGCAGCGGCCGCGCGTTTGGGAGTTGCCGCAGGACGCGCAACTCAAACGACCCGGCTCACGGCGCGTGATTTCCGGGAGCGCCCGCGCCGTTCACCGCCCCCGCCATGGCGATAACGGCGTCGCCGAGAATGGTCGAGCTGGTGGCGAAGTTGAGGCGCACGTAGCCGGTGCCGGGCGCGCCGAAACGAGGTCCCGGTTCTAACGCCACGCGCGCCTTGTCGAGAAAGAACTGCTGGGGAACCGCCCCGTCGCCGAGCACGGTGCAGTCCAGCCACCCCAGATAGCCGGCCTGCGGTGGATGCCAGGTGATGCCGGGCAGCTCGGCGTCGAGGAGTCTCGCGAGTTGACTGCGCCGCGCATCCAACGTGACCAGCAGTCGATCCA
>JBEVHL010000377.1:0-14255 GCA_040511255.1 Mycobacterium sp.
TAGCGACGTTGTCAGACACCTTCAAGGACACTCCACCGGACGTGAAGATCGCCGTCGCGGGGGTAACGCGGTTTTCCGAGACTCTCAACACACGTGATGATCACCTCCGGAACCTGTTGGCAAACGCCAACAAAGCCACCGGGGTGCTCGCGCAGCACAGCAGCCAGGTGGTCAGCCTGCTGGTGGATGCCAATGCGCTCTTGATCCAGCTGCAGTCTCAAAGCACCGCACTGGACCAGATTTCGAGCAACATCTCTGCCGTCGCGGAACAGCTTAAGGGTTTCATCGCTGAAAACCGCCAGACATTTAAACCCGCCCTCGACAAGCTCAACGGGGTGCTTGCCATCGTCGATAACCGCAAAGAACGCGTGCAGGAATCCCTGAAAAAGCTCAACACCTATGCCATGTCGCTTGGCGAATCGGTGTCTTCGGGGCCGTTCTTCAAGGCCTACCTGGCCAACCTGCTGCCCGGTCAGTTCGTGCAGCCGTTCGTCGACGCGGCCTTTTCGGACCTCGGTCTTGATCCGAACGTACTGCTGCCCTCCCAGCTCGGTGATCCACAGACGGGTCAGGCTGCGACACCAGCACTTCCGATGCCCTATCCACGCACCGGACAAGGCGGTGACCCGAACCTGACCCTGCCCGACGCGATCACCGGTAAGCCGGGCGATCCGCGCTATCCCTATCGCCAGCCGCCGACAGCGCCGGCCCCGGGCGGCCCGCCACCCGGTCCGCCTGCGATTCCGGCGCCCGACATCGCCTCAACACCGCTGCCTGACCCGAACCCGCAATCCGTGCCGGCACCCGGCGAGATCCCGCCGGATGGTCAGTTACCGCCGCCGATTGTCGACCCGGCTGAACCGTCAGTGCCCGAAGGGGGAACGCGATAATGAGTGCGCGAATCCTCCGGGTCGGCACGGCCGTTGTGCTGATGTTCTTGTTGATCAGCGGGGTCGCGGTGGCCATCCGCTCTAATGAGGGGCAGCATCGAGTTCACGTCACCGCCTACTTTGCCAACAGCAATGGCATTTTCCCCGGGGACGAAGTGCGGATCCTCGGACTACCCGTCGGCAAGATCGACACCATCGAGCCCCTGCCCAACCGGGCGAAAATTACGTTCTGGTACGACGACAAATACGACGTGCCGGCCAACGTCAATGCGGTCGTGTTGTCGCCGTCACTCGTGGCTGTCCGCGCTATCCAGTTGACCCCGGCTTACACCGGCGGGCCGGTGCTCGCCGCCAACGCCGTGATCCCGCAGGAGCGAACCGCTGTCCCAGTCGAATGGGATGACTTCCGTCAGCAGCTGCAAAAGCTCACCGACACTTTGCAACCCACCCAGCCGGGTGGGGTCAGTACGTTGGGTCAATTCGTCGACACCGCCGCTGACAACCTACGCGGCCAGGGTGCGAACATCCGCCAGACCATCATCGAACTGTCACAGGCTTTTTCAGCACTCGGTGACCACAGCACCGACTTGTTCAGCACTGTCAAGAACCTGTCGGTCCTGGTTTCGGCTTTACGCGACAGCACCGACCTGATGCGTCAGCTGAATGAGAATCTGGCCGCCGTCACTGGGCTGCTGTCCAACAGTCCCAACGAGATCGGAGCTGCGGTCACCGACATTAACTCGGTAGTCGCCGATGTGGCGAGTTTCGTCGCTGAGAACAAGGACACCTTGGGCACCACCTCGCAGAAACTGGCCTCTGTCACCACGGCGCTAAATCAAAGTTTGGACGATATCAAGCAGACGCTGCATCTGGCCCCAACGGCATTTCAGAACTTCATCAACATCTATCAGCCATCGCAAACTGCACTTACCGGCGTGATCGCGGCGAACAACTTCAGCAATCCTGTCTCCTTCATATGCGGCGCAATCCAGGCCGCATCGCACATGGGAGCCGAACAATCCGCCAAGCTGTGCGCGCAGTACCTAGCTCCGATCGTCAAGAACCGTCAGTTCAACTTCCCGCCGTTGGGGGAGAACCTCTTCGTCGGCGAGGCTGCCCGCCCGAATGAGGTGACCTATAGCGAGGACTGGTTGCGGCCAGACTACGTTCCACCTCCCAGTTCGGTACCTGCCTCTAATAGCGCGCCGCCATCCGATACCGGTGCGCCATCGGCCGCGGAAAGCTCGGCGCCCGAGGCAATTTCACCCGGACCGGCAGAGGTGCAGGCAACGCAGCCCGCTGCCGGCCTGCAGGGCATGATGGTTCCACCGGGAGCGGGCTCATGAAATGTATCCGGGTTTCGACCGCGGGTCCGATGATCTCCATCATGGTGATCGGGGCCTTAGTGTCTGGTTGTGAGTGGCGGGGCGCTAACTCCCTGCCGTTACCAGGTACCGAAGGGCAGGGGCCGGGGGCCTACACCATCGAGGCGCAGATGCCCGATGTGGACAATATCGACAAGAACTCCCGGGTCCGAGTCGGTGATGTCACCGTCGGTAACGTTATCGGCATCGAGCGACAGGGTTGGCATGCACTGCTGACGCTGCGTCTCAACGGTGACGTAAATCTGCCCGCCAACGCGACCGCAACGATCGGCCAAACCAGCCTGCTTGGCTCCAAGCACGTCGAGCTGGCACCGCCCAAGGATCTGGCACCCGAGGGCAAACTGCACGAAGGATCGCTCATCCCACTGGCCTCGGCAGGCAGCTATCCCAACACCGAAAAGACCTTGGCCGCATTGTCTTTGGTGCTCAACGGCGGCGGGGTCGGACAGCTCCAGGAGATCATCGAGGCGCTGAGCACTGGGTTCGCCAACCGCGACCAGGACCTGCGCAGTCTCATCGAGCAGCTGAACCAGTTTGTCGGTCATCTCAACGATCAGACCGGTGACATCATCGCCGCTACCGACAGCCTGAATCGGCTCGTCGGCCAGCTTGCCGGCCAGAAGCCGGTCCTGGATAAAGCCCTCAACACCTTGCCTGACGCATTGTCGGTGCTCAATGAGCAACGCGATAATCTCGCCGGCGCCCTCACCGAACTGGGAAAGTTCAGTGCTTTGACTGCTGACACGGTCGGACAGACCAAAGAGAACCTGGTCAAGGAACTCAAAGACCTCGGGCCCGTCCTGCAGTCGTTGGCCGATGCAGGTCCGGCGATGACGCGCTCACTGAGTTTCTTCGCCACTTTCCCCTGGGCGAACGAAACCCTCACTAACTGGGTGCGCGGCGATTACGGCAATCTCACCGCAGTCATCGACCTCACGCTGAGCCGTCTCGATGCCTCCCTCTTCACCGGTACCCGGTGGGAAGGCGACCTGACCGAGTTGGAGATGCAGTGGGGGCGCACCATCGGCACAGTGCCGAGCCCCTACACCGCCGGGAATCCTCTCGTTGTCCCCTACCACCTCAATCAGGGGCCCTAGCCATGCATATGACGAGGAAGGTCTGGATTCAGCTTGCCGTGCTGTTCGTCGTCGCGACAACAGCATTCATGTTCATGATCTTCGGCTATATGAAGCTGCCCGCACTGCTGTTCGGCATCGGCCATTACCAAGTGACCCTGGAACTGCCGGAAGCCGGAGGCCTCTATCAGCGTGCCAACGTCACATACAGCGGCAGCGAAGTCGGCCAGGTAGAGGCCGTCCACCTCACGGACACCGGTGTCGAGGCGGTTCTGTCGCTGCGCTCAGATGTGAAAATTCCGGCGAACTTGGCAGCGGAGGTCCACAGCACCTCGGCGGTCGGCGAGCAGTACGTCGCTTTGCGTCCGCGGTCGGATGCTGGACCGTCGCTGAAAAACGGTGACGTCATCACCCGTGACAACGCCAGCGTTCCACCCGACATCAACTCCCTGCTCGACGCGACAAACCGTGGTTTAGAAGCGATCCCAGGCGACAGCCTCAAAACGACCATCGATGAGTCCTACACCGCATTCGGCGGCTTGGGTCCCGAAATCTCTCGTATCGTCAAGGGATCGACCAACCTGGCGATCGACGCGCAGAACAACCTCAACGAGTTGACCAACGTCGTCGACAATGTCGCCCCAGTGCTCGACACTCAAACTGACACAGCAGGTTCGGTGCAGGCGTGGGCGGCCAACCTCGCCGACATCACCCGCCAGCTCAAAACTACTGACACCGCGGTCCGCGGCGTACTGGAGAACGGGCCCGGTGCAGCCGGTGAAGTGCGAGACCTGTTCGATAAGCTCCAGCCGACGTTGCCGATCATTGCTGCCAACTTGGCCAGCATCGCGCCCGTCCTGGTGACCTACCGGGCCGATCTCGAGCAGATCCTGGTACTCCTGCCGCAGGGCACACAGATCATGATGGCCCCCGGTGTGGCCAACAGGCATACCAAACAGGCTTACAAAGGCGCCAACCTGAGCTTCAACCTAAATCTGAACATTCCGCCACCGTGTACCACCGGATTTCTTCCCGCGCAGCAGATCCGAACGCCAAATTTCGAAGACGCACCTGACCGTCCCGCCGGAGATCTCTATTGTCGAATCCCGCAGGACGCGATGTTCAATGTCCGCGGGGCGCGCAATCTGCCGTGCGAGACGCGACCAGGGAAGCGCGCACCCACGGTAAAGATGTGTGAAAGCGACGAAAATTACGTCCCACTCAATGAGGGCTACAACTGGAAGGGCGACCCGAACGCCACGCTCTCGGGCCAAAATATCCCACAACAAGCCCCCGGTGTGTCAGCTCCACCTGCACCAGTGACGGCCGCCGCCGCTCCGCCGCCGATCGCTGTCGCCCAATACGATCCGTCCACAGGTAATTACGTCGGGCCGGACGGTCGGATTTATACCCAGAGCAATCTCGCCGGCAACAAACCGAAAGGGCAGACATGGCAGTCGATGCTGGTGCCTTCGCCCCAAAATTGAGTGGCCCCGGCAGGCGCCTCAGTCGACCGGCAATGATGAGGGCGGCCGCTGCGGCGACGGTGTGGCTGCCGGTGCTGTTCATGGGCACGGACGTCGCTGCGGCCGATGAACCCCTGCCTGAGCCGTCGGTCACATGCAACTACAACATCACCGCACCGCAGGTCGTCACCGTGTCCGGGGTCAGCATGGTCACCGTGTCCGTGTCCTCGGTGGGGTGCCAGGGGCTAGCCAACCCGATGTTGATGGTCGCGTGCGTAGCAGTGGCTGCCGGTGACCCAGACCAATGTCAACAACGCAACGGGGTGGGCACTGCCCAGACCTACCGCCCGTATCGTCCTGGCGCCACTTACATCGCAACTGGAAAGGGATGCGCCTCCGTCGCGATTCCACCGAGTTCGATCTGCTCTGCATTGGGCCCCATTTCCGCGTCGCTGTAGGTGGCTTCCTCGGTGTCTCGTCGCGACATTGTTTGGGACACAACCATTCGCACGATCAGTCCACGAGAGCCCACCATCGACTGGCGATTGGGCTCACACCTCGATGACGATGCCTTGGGTGAGTGCGACGATCGCGCCGAGGATGATGATGAAGGCGATGCATCCGGAGACAAGCTTGCCGGTCTCTGCCCAGAGTGCAGCATCGGTTTGCGGTGGCAGGAAGAAATCCGCGGGGAGATCTTTGGTGGTGGTATGCGGTCGTCGGTCGCCAACGTGAGCCACGGCGAGGGTCCTTGTCTGGTCAGGGAACATAGGGACTGGATGCGCCGGTGAGCGTGCGCAGGATCACCAAGGGGACGATTAGGAATAGCAAGAAACTCACTTGAAATCCGACAAACCAGGCGCCGAGTCGCATTAGCTCGAAACGCCAACGGGGGATTGCGACCTCGTAGTTGAGGTGGTCGTCGAATTCCTGCTGCTTGGTCAATTGGTGCTGCTGTGTGACAGTTTTCACTCGCCGGTACTGCTCGCCGGTGCCGGTGCCGGTGCCGGTCACGTTGGGAGACTGGGCTTTTGCAATTGTGAACCGGTCCAGTCGGCAGAAGCGTTCGAGGTGATTGAGCCCGCGAATGGGAGGTTTGCCTGCCCAGTACGCAATGAGGTTGGGCCAGATGCACATCAGGCCGATTGTCCAGACCAGAGTGAGGCGACCGCCGCCGCTCCACTCAAGCACCGGGCCAAGGCCCGGATCGTAGGTCCACCATCCCATTGCCGTAGCGGTACCCTCGACAGCAAAGTCCCAGAGATAATTCACTGGAATAGCCAGCAGCAAAAGCGATTTGAGCATACTCCAGCCGAAACGACAGGCCACCCATTGACTTAACCACAGTACGAGGATCGCGTGCACTCCCCAGTAGACGGCATACGCGAACGGCATGAACAATGGATCGTTCGGTGTCTTGATCGGCAACCAGTCCAGTAGATGGTGGTCGGCGAAAGCGGGGCTGTAGAACAGCATCTGACCCCAGTCGCCAATGGTCTCCAGCCAGTAGACCGCCACACTGTTGAACAAGAACAGGAAGCCCCACGTCAGTCGTCGGCGGCGCACCGCATCAGCGACGACCAATAGGATCGCCACTGTCCCGCCGACGGGGATAATCCAGTTGAAGAACCACACTCCAGTGGGATCGACCGTCGAGGTCGGCGCCAGTCCGACCGATGCCAGGATCAATGCGGCCTCCTACTAAGAAGTAGTGAAGAAAGCTTCATCATTATTGCGGCTGTTGTCAATCGCGAAGACACCGGACCGGCGGTCGGATCCGCCGGCCGACCCAGTTCCGACATGTGTAACCTAGTGCACCAGATGAAGTTTTTGTCCCGATCGTTGATCGCGGTACCAAAGCTCGGCCGCGGTAAGCGCGCAGCGCACCGAATCCCGCACTACCGCAGTACGTTCAGCCTGTCCCTACCAACATAAGGAAACATTCGCTGTGGAGATCAAGGACTCAGTTGCCATTGTGACCGGTGGCGCGTCAGGTCTGGGCCTGGCGACGACCAAGCGCCTGCTCGACAAGGGTGCATCGGTCGTGGTGATCGACCTCAAGGGTGAGGACGTGGTCGCCGAGCTCGGCCCGCGTGCCCGGTTCGCCAAGGCCAACGTGACCGACCCGGAATCCGTCTCGGCCGCCCTCGACCTCGCCGAGGAGATGGGCCCGCTGCGCATCAACGTCAACTGCGCCGGCATCGGCAATGCGATCAAGACCCTGGGCAAGACCGGCGCCTTCCCGCTGGATGCGTTCAACGCGGTGGTCCAGGTCAACCTGATCGGCACGTTCAACGTGCTGCGCCTGTCGGCTGAGCGCATCGCCAAGACCGAACCCATCGGCGAAGAGCGCGGCGTCATCATCAACACCGCCTCCGTCGCCGCGTACGACGGCCAGATCGGGCAGGCCGCGTACTCCGCGTCCAAGGGCGGCGTCGTCGGCATGACCCTGCCGATCGCCCGTGACCTGTCCCGGGAACTGATCCGCGTGATGACCATCGCGCCCGGCCTGTTCAAGACCCCGCTGCTGGGCTCGCTTCCCGAGGAGGCGCAGGCCTCGCTCGGCAAGCAGGTGCCGCACCCGGCGCGCCTGGGCGACCCCGACGAATACGGCGCGCTCGCGGCGCACATCGTCGAGAACCCCATGTTGAACGGCGAGGTCATCCGCCTCGACGGCGCGATCCGCATGGCACCAAGGTAGGGCCAGAGATGAGCCTCAAGACGAAATTCACCGAGGCATTCGGGGTCAAGCACCCGATCGCGCAAGGCGGCATGCAGTGGGTCGGCCGCGCGGAACTCGTCGCGGCCGTGGCCAATTCGGGCGCGCTGGGTTTCATCACCGCCCTGACGCAGCCGACGCCTGCCGATCTGGCCAATGAGATCGCCAAGACCCGCGATCTGACCGACAAGCCGTTCGGGGTCAACCTGACCATCCTGCCGTCGATCAACCCGCCGCCCTACGACGAGTACCGCCAGGTGATCGTCGACTCCGGCATCAAGATCGTCGAGACGGCCGGATCCAACCCGGCCCCGCACCTGCCGATGTTCCACGACAACGGCATCAAGGTGCTGCACAAGTGCACCTCGGTGCGCCACGGCGTCAAGGCGCAGAGCCTGGGCGTCGACGGCATCAGCATCGACGGCTTCGAATGCGCCGGCCACCCCGGCGAGGACGACATCCCCGGCCTGGTGCTGATCCCGGCGGCGGCCGCACAGATCGAGATCCCGATGATCGCCTCCGGTGGCTTCGCCGATGCCCGTGGCCTGGTGGCCGCGCTGGCGTTGGGCGCCGACGGCATCAACATGGGCTCACGCTTCATGTGCACCGTCGAGTCCTGCATCCACCAGAACGTCAAGGAAGCGATCGTCGCCGGCGACGAGCGTGGCACCGAGCTGATCTTCCGCAGCCTGCACAACACCGCCCGGGTGGCCTCGAACGTGGTGTCGCGAGAGGTCGTCGAGATCCTCAAGGGCGGCGGCCAGTTCGAAGACGTCCAAGAACTAGTGGCCGGTGTCCGGGGCCGAAAGGTATTCGATGACGGCGACCTCGATGCCGGCATCTGGACAGTCGGAACGGCGATGGGCCTGATCAACGACATCCCGACGGTCGGCGACCTGGTATCCCGAATCGTCTCAGAGGCCGAAGACATCATCACCGAGCGGCTGACCTCCATGGTGTCCGCCGACCCACTCTGAGCAGCGAGGAGGTGCAGGCACTACCCCGATGGCGTGGGCTGCACCTGATGATTCGAACCTAGTGGGGGTACATGGAGGTCCGCTCGTATCGTGACAGTGACAAGCCTGCCGTCATCCTGCCCGCATCTGGAATCGTCCTGAGTTTCGCCGCTTTGGAGGCCCGGGCAAACCAACTGGCGCACCTGTTCCGACGGGCTGGTTTGCAGCAGGGTGACACCATCGCCGCGATCCTGGAAAACAACGAGCACATTCACGTGGTGATGTGGGCCGCGCGGAGAAGCGGACTCTACTACGCGATGATCAATACCAATCTCACCGCGCGTGAGGCCTCCTACATCGTCGAGAATTGCGGTGCGAAGGCGGTAATCGGTTCGCGAGCAACCCGGCCGGTGTGCGAGGCGCTCGGCGAGTTCCTTATGACCGGGCTGCCCGAGCTGCTGCTCATTGCCGATGATGACCTCGCGGGTTGGCAGCGTTATCCGGACTGCGTTCGTGGCTTGCCGGGTACCCCGATTCCTGATGAACGCGAGGGCGACCTACTGCAGTATTCTTCTGGAACCACCGGACGTCCCAAAGGTATCCGCCGGCCGTTACCGGACGCGTCGCCTGCCGACACGCCGTCGATTGTCCGCCCACTGATGGACTCTGTCGGAATCTCCGGCGACTCGGTATATCTCAACCCAGCACCGCTCTATCACACAGCGCCCGCATTCTGGTCGATGTCAGTGCAGGCGCTGGGCGGCACGACGGTGGTGATGGAGAAATTCGATG
Organism: Mycobacterium sp.; assembly: GCA_040511255.1. Taxonomy (GTDB): domain Bacteria; phylum Actinomycetota; class Actinomycetes; order Mycobacteriales; family Mycobacteriaceae; genus Mycobacterium. Next base: position 9,285 of record JBEVHL010000377.1, read on the forward strand.
CCGAACGAGCCCTCGACTACATCGAGCGTTATGCGATAACCCATGGCCAATTTGTTCCGACGATGTTCGTCAGGATGCTCCGATTGCCGGAGGCAGTGCGAAATTCCTACAACATCTCCAGCCTCCAACGGGTAGTTCATGCGGCTGCTCCGTGCCCGGTGGGGATCAAGCAAGAGATGATCGCCTGGTGGGGACCCATCATCGACGAGTATTACTCCTCGTCCGAAGGGGTTGGCGCCTCCTTCATCACTGCAGCGGAGTGGCTGCAGCACCCGGGCTCGGTGGGCAGGACCCTGGTAGGGATACCCCACATTCTCGATGAGGCCGGGAATGCGTTGACGTCAGGCGAAGTCGGCGACATCTACTACGAAGGCGGGCACTCCTTCGATTACGTCAAGGACGAGGCGAAGACCAACGCCGGACGAAACAGACGCGGGTGGGTCACGGTCGGAGACATCGGCTATCTCGATGACGACGGCTACCTGTTCCTGACCGACCGCCGCCACCACATGATCATCTCCGGTGGTGTGAACATCTATCCGCAAGAGGCTGAAGATCTCCTCATAGCGCACCCAAAGGTCCTTGACGCAGCCGTTTTTGGCATCCCGGACGCCTCGATGGGGCAGTCTGTGAAAGGTGTCGTCCAGCCGGTAGACCCAGCCGACACCACCGAGGAGTTCGGCGAGATGCTGCTGGAATGGTTGCGAAACCGCCTCGCGCACTACAAATGTCCGCGTTCGATCTCTTTCGAGACCAGCCTCCCCAGATCGGACGCAGGCAAGCTCTACAAGCAGAAGCTGGTTGAGAAGTATGCCGCGACACCAGGGTGAGCGCGCAGGTTCTCGCTCCGCCCACAGCAGCCACGAGCTTTCGAGGGCTCAGGTGGCCCGGCGCAACAGCATAGCGCCAGACGGCACTCCGCCACCGGCGCTGACCGCGGCGACCTGGGCACCGCCGACCTGGCGGCCGTCAGCTTCCCCGCGCAGTTGCAGTACCGCCTCCCTGACGAACCCGTAGCCGTGGAGTCTGCCCGCCGACAGTTGTCCGCCATGCGGATTCAACGGAAGTTGCCCGTCCAACGCAATTGTTCGACCGCCGTCGATGAAGTCGGTGGCCTCACCGGGCCCGCAAAAGCCGAATCCTTCCAACCACGACAGTGCATTGAAGGTGAAACCGTCGTAGAGCAGTGCCACATCGACGTCTGCGGGGGCCAGGTCCGTGCGGGTCCAGACATGTGCCGATGAACCCTTGGATTGCGGGAGAACGTCCAAGGTGTCCTGATCCCAGGACAGCCGTTCCAGAATCGCCGTGCCCACTGCGTCCACCAAGATCGGGGGCTTGGGCCGATCAGCAGCAGTCTCTATCGCCGACACCACCACCGCGACCGCGCCATCGCAGGGCACGTCGCAGTCATAGAGCCCGAACGGGGTGGTGATCAATCGCGCGTCGTAATACTCCTGCATCGACAACGGGTCGCGGTAGAGGGCCTCCGGGTTACGGGCCGCGCCGGCACGCTGGGTGACCGCAATAGCGCCGAGCGCCTCGCGACCCACACCGTAGCGATGCATGTAATGCGAAGCATTGCAGGCAATCCACTGAGCTGCCGACATTGCACCAAAGGGCGCCCGCCACTCCATGAACCCGGTAGCACGACCGCCACCTGCACTGTACTGACCCGATCGCAGGAGGGCGGCGTAGGAGGCCTCCCAGACAGTGCGGACACACAGCACATGCCGGCACAAACCGGCTGCGACCGCCAACATGGCAGCAGTGATGGACCCGATCTGGCCTGGCAGCTGGCTACCACCGTTGATCCAGGTCGGGCGCAGCTGCAACGCCTCCTCGATCGCCATGATGCCGCCCTCGGTCATCCCAGAATGCGCTGAGTCGCCGGGATAGGTTGACAGCCCGTCGATCTCATCGAGAGTCAGACCAGCATCCGATACCGCGGCCAGACACGCATCAACGGTCAGCGACAACGGATCGACCATCAAGCGCCGGCCCACGGCAGACTGGCCGACGCCAGTCAGCGCGACCCGATCCTCGTACTTCTGCGCCGATACCATGGGGCGTAATGCTTTTCGTATCTCACGCGGCTCCGGAATCGAGCCGCTGCCCAGCAGCTCTTCAGTTTCTGGATCGGCCTCGAACAGGGGGATATGGATGTCATCGTGTTGTTCGAACCGGACCCGCACCCGCATCCCGATGTGAATGTCGTCCGGGGCGACGTCGACGAGATTGGTGGTCAATCGGGCGCGATCGTCCTCGGCAAGGGCCACCACAGCAACGACGTAAGGCGGCGGGAAATTCGGTAACCAAGATTGATGGTTGACGCTGAACCCGACCACCGTTGCTTTCCCGCTGGTTGGCGTGAGGCCAACGTTTCGGCTGCGGCATTCAGGGCAAATCGGCAGCGGCGGATGGAAGAAGCGGTCGCAGTCATGGCATTGCGAGATCCGCAGGACGCCATCTGAGCCGGAGTGCCAGAAATCTGCGCTAGCCAGCGATACCTGCGGCAGCGGACGACCCTCAGCAGAGCCAGTCATTGCTGGGGACTCTGGGCAGATCCGGGTTCTGCATTCACTTCACAACGCACGACGACCTCATTGTCTCGATGTCCAGCACCAGTCTGGTTCCCGATCGATGTTCCGGATCGAGAGTATCGCGCACATCATCAAAATAGTAGTTGTATTTGTGGCCTTGAGACAGCACCGATCGTCAGCGCAGAGCGGTGAGCCGGTTGTAAGTGGATCGACACAATCCGATCGCCGAGGCCCTGCTGAACACGTCATAGCTTTACTGAGGCCGTATTTGGCGAACAGCGGTGCTATCGCGCCGGCGGTTCTGACGGCAGCGACGACGTTCCGCGGTCGCCCGTCGTACTCAGGAGGTTTCGTAATTAGTCTACACAATTAGAGGTTTGGCACGGTACGGTGAGGCTGCGCGATGTCGGATCGCGCTGATCCTGCGGCGACCGAATGTGCGTCGCCCCTACTCGAGGAGGTCGTGCGGCGATATGCACCGGCCGATGGAGGGCGTCCGCGTCCTCGAAGTCGCTCAATTCACTTTCGTCCCTGCCGCGGGTGCTGTCCTTGCCGACTGGGGAGCCGATGTGATCAAGGTCGAGCACGCCGAGCGCGGTGATGCGCAGCGCGGGCTGGTCCGCCTGCTTGGACTTGACCTCAATAACCCCGGGGTGGCCTTCTTTCCGATCATGGAGGGACCCAACCGTGGTAAGCGAAGCGTGGGTCTGGCGCTGGACAACCCCGCTTGCCGGGCGGTGTTCGAGAGTCTGGTGCGCTCCAGCGATGTCTTTCTGACCAATTTTCTACCCGATGCGCGTCGTCGGTTGGGGATCGAACTCGACGATGTGCGCGAGATCAATCCGAATATCATCTATGTCCGCGGGAGCGGGTTCGGGCAGCGCGGACCGGAGGCGGACAAGGGCGGCTATGACAGCACCGCATTCTGGGCGCGAGGCGGTAGCGCGGCTGGACTCACCCCGCCGGGTGCGGAACAGACACCGCGGATGCCGGCGGGGGCCTATGGAGATTCGCTGGGGGGAATGACCATCGCCGGTGGCATTGCCGCGGCGCTGTATTCGCGCGCAACTACCGGGGAGCCGTCGGTAGTCGATGTGTCGTTGCTGGGGGTGGGCGCGTGGGCCACGCAGTTCTCGGTGAACCTCGCACTAATGTCCGATGCGCCGCTTCCGGAAACGGTGCGGCCAAAACATGGTTCCGCAACCAACCCCCTGATCGGCGGGTATCGGACTTCAGATGGGCGGTGGCTGGAATTCGCCATGCTTCAGCCAGGCCGATATTGGTCGGAATTCTGTGCTTTGGCCGGGCGGGAGGACCTGGCCGTCGACGAACGGTTCAATACGGTCGAGAAGTTGATGACACACGCCGGCGAGGCCGCCGACATCATCGCCGAACTGGTCGAAGCGCGCCCGTATGCAGAGTGGCTAGAGGTCCTCTCGCGGGGCGAAGGGCAATGGGCTGCGGTGCAGAATTCCTGGGAGGTTGGCCGCGACGCCTCGCTGCGGTCGAATGGCCTCATCGCTCAACTCACCGATTCCGACGGCGTTGAACGTGAATTGGTCACCAACCCTGTGCAATTCGACGAGACTCCGGTCACTTTGACGCGGGCGCCGCAGTTCGCCGAACACACCGATGAGGTGCTGCGCGAATTGGGTCTGTCCGAGGATGAGTTGATCGAGCTGAAGATCGAGGGTGCGATCACCTGATCGGGCTGTGGCCCCGCCGAGCAGCACGGTGTTCAGATCGCGGTCTTACCCAGCGAGCTAACGGTGAAGGGCGCGCAGCCGACGCTGGGCCAACGGCCAATTGTGCTGCGCCAACGCACTGACGACCCTCGCCTTCGCCGTGGCATCGCCAGCGGTAGCACCGTTGATGTGCTGGCCCGCATTAAGCCTGTCCATCAGATCGATGAGGATGTCGAAAAACAAGCACAGTACCGGATTTGCCGTTGCATGAACCAACGACAACTGCAATGCAACAACACCTTTAGACTCGGCATCTTGGAGTTCATAAATGGCTTTTGAGTCGCTGGGCCAGGCTGCGCGGCCCAAGATCTCGACCGCACCGAGCGCGATCGCATCGCGAACGACGTCCAGGTCGTGCGCCGTAGTGCCTCGGAAACTCAGGTAGACCGAGGAAGCTTCGATGCCAGCACGCTGATCAGGTCGCATCACGACCAGCCCGCCTCCTGGTCCACGCCGTGTCATGGCCACCGAATGGATCTCCAGTAGGCGGATTGCCGCGCGCAGGACCGCACGTCCCACACCATAGGTAGTCATCAGTTCCGGTTGGGAGCCCAGAACCTCTCCGGTGGGCCAACCTTGACGGGTGATGTCATCGAACATGCGCCCCGCAAGCTGCTCGGCCAGTGTCGCATTAGGTCCTGCCGGCGAGTCCCGAAAGCGCGGTCCCCGGCGCGGTGCGTGGT
>JBEVHL010000378.1:0-5508 GCA_040511255.1 Mycobacterium sp.
CCGCCGAGGTGGGCCGGACGTGTGTCTTCCTGGCTTCCGGCGCAGCGGATTACATCAATGGCACCACCATCGAGATCGACGGCGGCATGCTGCCCGGGGTGCTCTACGACGCCGGGCTGAAGACCATCACCGACCTACTGTAGAGGGAATTGCCATGGGGCACCGCATCATTCAGTTCTCCACCGGAAACGTGGGCGTGCACGCGTTACGCACCATCATCGGGCGTCCCGACCTCGAACTGGTCGGAGTGCACGCCGCGTCCGCAGACAAGGTCGGTCGCGACGCTGCCGACCTGTGCGGACTGACCACCCCGACCGGTGTGCTCGCCACCTCGGACATCGACGAACTGCTGGCGCTGCAGGCGGACTGCGTCGTCTACACCTCGCAGGCCGAGACACGCCCGCACCAGGCGATGGCCGACCTGATCCGCTTCCTGGCTGCCGGCACCAATGTCGTAGGAACGTCCTTCGTCTGGTTGGTGGCACCCGAGTTCACCGACTCCTGGCTGCGGGACCCACTGGAAAAGGCCTGCCGCGAAGGGAATTCGTCGCTCTACGTCAACGGGATCGACCCCGGCTTCTCCGGTGACACCCTGGTGTATTCGGCGCTGAGCCTGGCCGGCCGCGCCACCGCCGTCACGGTCCAGGAGATCTGTGAGTACGGCACCTACGACGACGCCGAATTCACCGGTGTCACTTTTGGTTTCGGCACGGATCCGGAACACGAGCCGATCCTGTTCGCGCCGGGAATCCTGGCGTCGATGTGGGGGATCCAGGTCCGCAGCTTGGCCCGCGACCTCGGGGTGGAACTCGACGAAGTGCGGGAGCGGCACGAGAAATGGGTGACGCCAGAAGCGATTTCGACCACGATGATGAACGTCGCACCGGGGCACGTCGCCGCAGTCCGGTTCGGTGTCGAAGGTGTCCGCGACGGCAAGGTGATCATCACCATGGAACACGTCAATCGGCTCACCGCGGCCGACGCACCGGACTGGGCGCGCCCGCCGGACGGCAGGCCCGGTGTGCACCGCGTCGTCGTCGAGGGTGACCCCGGTATCGAGATCAACACCCACGTCGGCGGATCCGGCACCGACCACAACATCGGCGGTGTGGTGGCGACCGCGGCCCGGGCCGTCAACGCCATCGACCTGGTCTGTCAGGCACCGGCAGGCATCCTCGCCGCCCACGACCTACGCCCCATCGACCATCTCCGGGGGACCATGTGGTGACCGCGCGGCGACCGGCGGGCGGCACTCAGGAACGCGCTGAGCGCACCCGCCAGGCCGTCGTCGACGAAACGGTGCGTTACATCCTCGACGAGGGTTTCGCGGCACCCAGCGTCCGGCGCATCACCGAGCGAGCGGGGCTGACCTGGGGCGTGGTGCAGTATCACTTCGGCGATCTGGACGCGCTGCTGTTGGCGGTGGTCGACCAGGGTTTCCGCGAGCTGACCGCCGTGCTCGACCGGCTACCCGAGCAGACCGCAGGCGTGCCGGCCGCGACGCGTACCGGGGTGGTTGTCGACACGGTTTGGCAGGCGTTCTCCAGCCCGACGTCGATGGCCGCGCTGGAGATCCTGATCGCCACTCGCGCGGTGCGCGACAGCGCGGCCAACGCCGCACTGTCGGAGACCATGCAGCGGTTCACCGAGTTGGGCCGCCATCTGGGGGAGGACCTCGACGCGCCGCACGCCGTCGAGATCGGCAACCTCATCTGGGCGACGCTGCGCGGAATCGTCGTCGCGCAGATGGTTTCGACAGAACCGTTGGACACCAGCCGGGATCGCCGAGCTCTCGTCGACGTGCTCAACGCCTACATCGCGGCGAACCGCTAGCTGCCGGGGGCCTGGCAGATCTTCCACTGCTCGTCGCGGAATTCCAGGTCAAAACTGCGGGTCGACCGCGTCGCGGGATCGAACGCCATGAAGGTCGTCACGTTGGCCTCGGCGTGTTCCCCGTTGACCACCACCTGATCGACGCTGGCCACCACCGGATACTGCTTGGCCGCGGCCACCCTGGCGTGCGTGTCGTTCCACTGCCGATCGTCGTATCTGTTGTAGCTGTCCGCGGTCTCGCCGCAAGTGATGCCGCGCAGGGCGGCCAGGTCACCGGTCTGGATCGCGGTGTCGAAACCCTGAATCGTGGTGCGCACGCGATCCTCCTGCGACACCGCGGGCTCGCTGCGACGGGTGAGCAGGACTGTGCCGAGCACGGCGACAGCCACCAGGGCGGCGATCACCAGGATCAGCGCCACCACCCAGCCCCAGCTGCGCCGTTTGGTCGGCACCTTCGGAAGGTCGATGCGCGGTGGAATGGCTTGCGGCGTAGCCACTTTCATACTCGGATCGGTCGCGTCGCCAGGAACGTTGAAGATCTCGGTAGCCGGCTCAGGGGCACGGTCGATGATCTGGGTGGAGCCTGCGTCCATCCCCGACGGCGCCGTGAACCTGCGCTCCTCCGGGTTGACGGTCGGCTCCGGGGGCGTCCCGTCGGCGAGGTCATTCTGGGTGGTGAGCACCTCGGTCGCCGGTTCTGGGTGCACTTCGGTGACCTCAGTGGCTGCCTCGCTGGGTGCCACGGCTTCCCGGTCCGGGTCTGGCCCTGATGGATTCGACATCGGTACTGCTGTCCTCCCGTATCGACGTGCGAAGAAGTGCGTCGGTGCCGTTCAAGCCTAACGGCCGTCGATCACAAGACAGTGACCGTGGCCTGCCGGGAACCCGGGTCCACCCAGCACGGCACAATAGTCGTCATGACGCGCATGGGTGACCTTCTGGGACCAGACCCAACTCTTCTGCCGGGAGATGTCGAAGCAGAGGCGGAGTTGCTTGCCGACGAGAACCCGGCGATCGTCGCCGCGGCGCACCCGACGGCCTCGGTGGCCTGGGCGACGCTGGCCGAACAGGCGCTCGACGACGACAAAGCCATCACCGCCTACGCCTACGCCAGAACCGGTTATCACCGCGGGCTGGATCAGTTGCGCCGCAACGGCTGGAAGGGCTTCGGCCCGGTGCCGTACTCCCACGAGCCGAACCGGGGATTTCTGCGCTGTGTCGCGGCTCTGGCCCGGGCGGCCGATTCGATCGGCGAGACCGACGAATTCCAGCGCTGCCTGGATCTGCTCGACGACTGCGATCCGTCGGCACGCGGTCAGCTGGGACTGTAGGGAGCTAGCAGTTCTGGGCGTGGCAGTCCTCGGCGCCTTCGGGCGGCTCTACCTGGACGGTGGCGTGGTCGAGTCCGCGGGCGGTGAGGATTGCCCTGGCTTCGGTCAGGACGCGGGCGGTGTCGCCGCCGGCGGTCAGGTGCGCGGTGGCCATGTCCTTGCCGGGTACCAGGGTCCAGACATGCAGGTCGTGGACTTCGGTCACCCCTGGCACGGCGCACAGCGCGGCGCGCAGTTCATCGACGTCGATATGGCTGGGTGAAGATTCCGACAGGATCCGCAGTGCCGAGCGGGCCAGTGAGATGGCGCGAGGTAGGACCCACAGCGCCACCAGTACGGCGACCACGACGTCGGCGTACGGCCAGTGGGTGGTGACGGTGACGATTCCCGCGATCAGCACGCCGATGCTGCCGACGGTGTCGGCGACCACCTCCATGTAGGCGCCCTTGACGGCCAGGCTGCTCTCGGAGTGCGACCGCAGCAACAAGACGACGACGGCGTTGGCCACCAGCCCGGCCGTCGCGACCAGGATCATCGGGACGCCGGGTATCTCGGGCGCATCGCCGAGCCGGTCCACCGCCTCGTACAGGATGAACGCCGCCATACAGAGCAGCAGCGTCGCATTGGCCACCGCGGTGAACACCTCGGCGCGGTGCCAGCCGTAGGTGCGGCCTGCCGACGACGGTCCGTGCTTGGCCAGCAGCACCGCCGTCAGCCCCATGAACATCGCGACCAGATCGGTCAGCATGTGCCCGGCGTCGGCCAGCAGCGCGATGGAGTTGATGGCCAGCGCGGTGACCAGCTCGAGGACGAAGAACGCCGTCAGGATGCCCGAGGCGATGAGCATCCGGCTGACGCGTGTATCGCTGCCGTGGTTGTGCTCGTGACCAGCGCCCATAATCGCAATATATGCGTAATCGCGCATGTATTGCAAGACGCTCGGGTGCGCCGCTCCCTACGGGATGGAGACCTGTGGTCTATACCGCTGGTCTGTATCCTCAGCTTTGTGGGCACGGACAGGGGCGGCCGGTGACGATGCAGGCGCCCAGACAGCGACGCAGCCAAGCGCAACGCAGTGCCGAAATGCGGACCCGTCTGTTGGACGCGACCGTCGACTGCCTGGTGAAATACGGCTACTCCGGCACCACCACGCCGCGCATCGCCGAGATGGCCGGGGTCACCCGCGGTGCTCAGGTGCACCATTTCGGCTCGCGGGAAGACCTGCTGCTGGCTGCCGTGGAACATCTGGCGCTCAAGCGGATGTCGGCGGCGGTTCCCCGGTTCGGGGAGGGGGTGACCAAGTCGGCGGACCTCATCGGCACACTATTGGACATCGCCTGGGATCTGCACGGCGACGAATACTTCATTCCCGTGGTTGAGCTCTGGGTGGCGGGGCGCACCGATCCTGCGCTAGGAAAACAGGTCGCCCGGTTCGAGGTGAGCGTGGTGATCAACCTGACCGCCGCGGTCGCGGAGTTCCTGCCGGAAGAGATCCACAAGCCGATGCTGGAGTTCATCTACCTGGCGATGGATGCCCTCCGAGGGATCCTGATCGCTTCGCTCGTCGACACCGACCCGTCGCGGGCGCGCCGCCGCTGGGACCGTGCCGCGCCAGGCCTACGCCGCAGCGTCAGTCCTGCGTTGGCGGACTGGATCGCCGCCCGCGAGTAGGGATTGCCGAGCTTGAGTGGCATCCTTACATACACGCATGTATGTTTGTAACGCAGTTCGGTGACGACGATGGCCCGGGGGGAGTCGATGCCACCGAGGCCGGGTGTGGCATCGGTCGCGACGACGAACAGCGTCGTTCGCGGAGCGAGGGGTCCGATGCCACCCCGGCCCACTTTCATCTTGCGATGCGTTGCCCGGTTCTGACCGCCCGCATAAAGGTACATACATGTATGTATGCTTGTGGCGTGTCTAGCGAAAGGCGCGCGGGTTGATCATGGCTGCGTCGATGCCGCGGCGGAGTCAATCGGAGCGAAGCGCGGAAACCCGTACCCGGTTACTCGACGCCACCATCGACTGTCTGATCACCTACGGTTACGCGGGCACCACGACACCGCGGGTCGCGGAGGCGGCCGGTGTCACCCGGGGCGCCCAGTCTCATCATTTCGGCTCTCGGGATGACCTGGTATTCGCTGCCCTGCAGCATCTCGCCGACAAGCGGATCGGCGCCGCCGTGCCGCGGTTCGGTGACGGCGTCGTCAAGGCGCCGGACGCGCTGGGGGCGATGCTCGACGTCGTATGGGAGATCCACAGCGGGCCCATCTTCGTTCCGGTAGTTGAGCTTTGGGTTGCGGGGCGGACGGATCGGGCACTTGCGCGCGAGGTTGCGCGCTTC
>JBEVHL010000379.1:0-21658 GCA_040511255.1 Mycobacterium sp.
GCCGTGCCGTCCCAAACGATCGCGAACGCATCGGACCCGATCCCGTTGGAGACGGGCTCGACGAGCGTCAAGGTGATCGCGGTGGCCAGCGCCGCGTCCACCGCGCTACCGCCGGCGGCCAACATCTGCAGACCGGCCTGGGCGGCCAGTGGCTGCGACGTGCACACCAGGTTGCCTGCCAGAACTGGTTTGGTCGGCCACGCATAGGGCAGCTCCCACGAAAACGGCGTGCTCATGCTGGCATGGTAGAGAACATGGCTGCGCACAGTCCCGCGAGCGTCGACATCGCCACCATGCCCCGAGGCGGTTTCGACGCCTCCTGCCTGGACCGCCGCCTCGAAACCGACCGGCTGGAATACCTGGACCGCGTTGACGTCGACGAGAGCGTCAAGCGGCAGGTGATCGACGCGCTGGACTGGATCGGCCGGGTCTTCAAGAACCATGAGCAGTTCGCCGGCATCGCGCTGGACCTGCTGGCCGACGTCGCCGACCCGAAGATCCTCGAACTCGGCGCGGGCCACGGCGCGGTCTCACGCACGCTGTTGGAGAACCATCCCACCGCGCAGGTGACGGTCACCGATATCGACCCCATCTCGGTGGCGGGCATCGCTGCCGGTGATCTGGGCAGCCATCCGCGCGCGATGGTGCGACAGATGGATGCCACCGCCATCGACGCTCCCGACGGCAGCTTCGATCTGGCACTGTTCGCGCTGTCGTTCCATCATCTGGCTCCCGAGCAGGCGTCGCAGGTGTTCGCCGAAGGCACCCGGGTGGCTGACCGGCTGTTGATCATCGACCTGCCCCGGCCGGCCGCGCCGCTGCACCTGCTGCGGCTGGCGACCATGCTGCCGCTGGCGCCGGTGCTGCCGTTCGTGCATGACGGCGTCATCAGCTCGCTGCGCTCCTACAGCCCATCGGCACTACGGACACTCGCCGAATACGCCGACCCGGCCATTACTGTCGAATTGCGCAGCGGGCTCACCAGCCCGCAGATCGTGGTGGCGCGGCGGGGTTAGGGGCTGCCGAGGCTAGGCTCAGCGACGTGGGCGAAGAGGTCGAGCAGACCGAGTACAGCCGAGCGCAGCGCCAGGAGTACCGACGCAAGGTGCAACTGAGCCTCGACGTGTTCGAGACCATGTTGACCAAATCCAGTTTCGAGTTCGAGCGCCCGCTGACCGGGATGGAGATCGAGTGCAACCTGGTCGACTCCGAATATCAGCCGGCCATGACCAATCAGGATGTGCTGGCGTCGATCGCGGACCCGGCGTACCAGACTGAGCTCGGCGCCTACAACATCGAATTCAACGTTCCGCCAAGGCCTTTGCCTGGCCGATCAGGCCTGGAGCTGGAAGGCGAGATCCGCGCCAGCCTCAATGCCGCCGAAGGCAAGGCCAATTCCAGCGGCGCCCACATCGTGATGGTCGGCATCCTGCCGACGCTGATGCCCAATCATCTGGACGAAGACTGGATGAGCCCGTCGACCCGATATCAGGCGCTCAACGATTCCATCTTCACCGCCCGCGGCGAGGACATCCTGATCGATATCAGCGGCCCGGAACGGTTGAGCCTGCACGCGGCATCGATCGCGCCGGAGTCGGCGTGCACCAGCATGCAACTGCACCTGCAGGTCTCCCCCGCCGATTTCGCCAACAATTGGAACGCCGCGCAGGTGCTGGCCGGGCCGCAGCTGGCCCTGGGCGCGAACTCGCCGTATTTCTTCGGCCACCAATTGTGGGCCGAGACCCGCGTGGAGCTGTTCGCCCAGGCCACCGACACCCGCCCGGATGAGCTGAAGGCCCAAGGGGTTCGGCCCCGGGTCTGGTTCGGCGAACGTTGGATCACCTCGATCTTCGACCTGTTCGAGGAGAACGTCCGGTACTTCCCGTCGCTGCTACCCGAGCTCTCCGACGAGGATCCGGTCGCTGAGCTGGCGGCGGGCCGTACCCCGAAACTCTCGGAGCTGCGCCTGCACAACGGCACGGTGTACCGCTGGAACCGGCCGGTCTATGACGTGGTGGACGGGCGCCCGCATCTGCGGGTGGAGAACCGGGTGCTGCCCGCAGGCCCGACCGTCATCGACATGATGGCTAATTCGGCGTTCTACTACGGGCTGCTGCGCACCCTGTCCGAAGAGGACCGCCCGCTGTGGACCAAGATGAGTTTTGCTGCGGCAGAGGCGAATTTCACCGACGCCGCGCGCGACGGGATGGACGCCCGGCTCTACTGGCCGGGCCTGGGTCAGGTCACCGCCGACGAATTGGTGCTGCGGCAGTTGCTGCCGATGGCGCACGAAGGGCTGCGTCGCTGGGGAGTGGCCGCCGAGGTGCGCGACCGCTACCTCGGCGTCATCGAGGGCCGCGCCAAGACCGGGCGCAACGGCGCGACGTGGCAGGTGTCGACGGTGCGGGCACTGCAGGAAACCGGGCTGGCCCGGCCGCAGGCGTTGGCCGAAATGCTGCGGCTGTACTGCGAGCGGATGCACAGCAATGAGCCCGTACACACCTGGGACGGCCCGGCGTAGCGTTGAAATCATGACTTCTGAGATCGATTGGGACGACGCGTACCAGCAGAAGGGCAATTTCGAGGGAGCACCGCCGTGGAACATCGGTGAACCGCAACCGGAGCTGGCTGCGCTGATCGCCGACGGGAAAGTTCACGGCACGGTGCTCGACGCAGGCTGCGGGTACGCCGAGCTGTCACTCGCGCTGGCGGCGCAGGGCTATGCCGTGGTGGGCATCGAGCTCACGCCGACCGCGGTGGCCGCGGCCACCAGCGCGGCCCAGGATCGTGGATTGACCAACGCCACCTTCGTCCAGGACGACATCACCTCGTTCACCGGCTTCGACGGCCGCTTCGACACCATCCTGGACAGCACGCTGTTCCACTCAATCCCGGTGGAGGGGCGCGACGGTTATCAGCAGGCGGTGTATCGCGCGGCCGCGCCCGGCGCCAACTACTTCATCCTGGTGTTCGCCAAGGGTGCTTTTCCGGCCGAGCTCGAGCAGAAGCCGAATGCGGTCGACGAGGACGAATTGCGTTCCGCGGTCGGCAAATACTGGGAGATCGACGAGATCCGCCCGGCTGCCATCCACGCCAACATGCCGCAGATCCCTGGTATGCCGACGGCATTCGCGTTCGAGCGCGACGACCAAGGCCGCACAAAGATGCCGGCATTCCTGCTGAGCGCCCACAAGCCAGGCTGACCGGGGTAGCTTCGTCGCGCGAGCAGACGAAAGCGACCCTCGACACGCCGGGTGCCGAGGGTCACTTGTGTCTGCTCGCGGGAAGAACTAGACCGCGGCTGGCTCCTTCTCGTCCTTCTCGACCACCTCGGCCTTCGGCGCGGCATGGTCGTCGACCATGGTCTGCTCGTCGAATGGGTCCTTACCGTCGAGCACGTCGGCGAGCTTCTGATGATCGACCGACTTGGTCCACGACCCGACCAGGACGGTGGCGACGGCATTACCGGAGAAGTTGGTGACCGCGCGGGCCTCCGACATGAACCGGTCGATGCCGACGATCAGGCCGAGCCCGTCGAGCATGTCCGGCCGGTGTGCCTGCAGGCCGCCGGCCAGGGTGGCCAGCCCGGCGCCGCTGACGCCGGCGGCGCCCTTGGACGCGACGATCATGAAAACCAGCAGCGCCAGCTGCTCACCGATCGCCAGCGGGTTACCCATCGCATCGGCGATGAACAGCGATGCCATCGTCAGGTAGATCGCGGTGCCGTCGAGGTTGAACGAATAGCCGGTCGGGACGACGATGCCGACGGTGGCGGGCTGGATACCAGCGTGCTCCATCTTGGCCATCAATCGCGGCAGCGCCGATTCGGACGACGACGTCGCGACGATCAGCAGGTACTCCCGGGCCAGGTAGCGCACCAGCTTGAAGATCGAGGTGTGGGCGACGAAGCGCAGCAGTAGACCCAGCACCCCGAAGACGAAGATGGCGCAGGTCAGGTAGAAGGCCAGCATCAGCACACCCAGCTGGATGACGGCGTCGAACCCGGTGTCGCCCACGACCTTCGCGATGGCGCCGAACGCACCGATCGGGGCCAGCCACAGGATGCCCGCCAGGATGCGGAACACCAGCTTCTGGATCAACCCGATACCGCGCAGGATCGGCTCGCCCGTCGTGCCCATGGCCTGCAGGCCGAATCCGACCAGCAGCGCCACGAACAGGGCCTGCAGAATGTTGCCCGCCGTCAGCGAGGACAACAGCGAGGTCGGGATGATGCCGGTGATGAACTCCGTCATCCCGCCCGAGGAATGCGCCTTCTCGGCAAGTTCGGCGCCCGCACCCGGGTCGACGCCGATGTTCAGGCCGGTTCCGGGGCTGATGATGTTGCCGACCAGCAGACCGATCCCCAGCGCCACGGTGGACATCAGCATGAAGTAGATCAGCGCGATGCCGCCGACCTTGCCGACGGACGCGGCTTTGCGCACCGACCCGATGCCCAGCACGATCGTGCAGAAGATGACCGGGGCGATCATCATCTTGATCAGGCTGACGAACAGGGTGCCGAGGATGCCGAACGACGACGCGGTGTCCGGGGCGACCAGGCCGACCACGATGCCGGCGACGACCGCGACGATCACCGCGAGATAGAGCCAATGAGTTTTGTCGCGCTTGCGCGCCGGCTTCTCGGTGGACGTTCGGTCAGCCATCGGTTACTCCTCGTGTCAGGTGGATCACATGCAGTGGTGCAATGCTGAGCCCGGAAGTGAGCCAAGTCACCCTTAAGTTCATTTCGTTCACGACTCACCAGAGGGGAGGCCACCGTGCGGAGCAAGAACCGCGCCTCGGCGAGCGTCGCCCGCGAGCTGTTCGGCTGGCAGCTCGCGCTGCTGCTCATTCTGATCCTGGGCGCGGGCGCCGCCGCGGTGTTCGACGCCCGGGGCGACGCCGACGAACTCACCCGCCAGGAGGTGATCGGGGTGACGGAGTCGGTGGCACTGATGACGTCGACCGCGCAGGCCATCGAGTCACGCGACCCGACGGCCGTACTGCAACCGCAGACCGAAGCGATCCGCAAGGCCACCGGCATGGACTTCATCGTGGTGATGGCACCGGACCGGACGCGGTTCACCCATACCGACGTCAGCCGGATCGGCGGGGCGTTCACCGGCAACATCGACCGAGCGCTGGCCGGCGAGACGTTCACCGAGACCTATCCCGGCACCCTGGGCCCGTCGATACGGGCGGTCGCGCCGGTACGCGATGCGAACGGCACCATCGTCGGCCTGGTGTCCGCGGGTATCACCCAGGCGAAGGTCTCGGCCATCGTGCTGGCCACGTTGCCCGCGATCGGACTGGCCGTCGGCACGGCGCTGGTGCTGGCCTTCGTCGGGGCCATCGCACTGGAACGCCGCTTGCGCCGCCGCACGCTGGGCCTGTCGTTCCCGGATCTGCGCGCCATCTACGAACAACGCGAGGCGGTGCTGCATGCCATCGGCGAGGGGCTGCTGGTGTTCAACACCGACGGTGCCGCCGAGATCGTGAATGACGAAGCGCGACGGCTGCTTTCGTTGCCTCCCGGCCCGGTGACCCGGGCAGATCTGCCTGCTTCGCTGCACGCTGCGGGAGCGCAGACCGTCACCGACGAAACACACGTCACCGCCGACCGGGTGGTGCTGGTCAACCAGCAACCGGTCCGCTGGGAGAATCGCACCGTGGGCACGGTCATGACGTTGCGCGATCGCACTGAGCTGCAACGGGTTTCCGGTGAGCTCAGCTCGCTCACCCAGTTCGCCGAATCGCTGCGCTCCCGCGCCCACGAGGCCGACAACCGGCTGCACACGGTGATCACCATGGTCGAGCTCGGCCGGGCTGACGATGCGGTCACCTTCGCCACCGCCGAACTGGCGGTGTCGCAACATCTGATCGACCGGCTGATGTCGACCGTGGCGGAGCCCGCCCTGGCCGCTCTGCTGCTGGGCAAGATGAGTCAGGCCCGCGACCACGGCGTCGAACTGACCGTGACCGAGGATTCGATTCTCGACGATCCGACCACCATGGCGCTCACGCAGGGCGAAATGGTCACGCTGGTGGGCAATTTGGTGGACAACGCCATCGATGCGTCCCGCGCCGAAGGGCCTGGCTGGGTGGAGGTCACGGTGCGCGGCACCGACACCGAACTGGTGGTGTCGGTCGCCGACAGCGGGCCCGGGATGTCACCTGATGCCTTCGAGCAGGCCCGCATCCGCGGCTATTCGACCAAATCGGGTGACCGCGGGCTCGGGCTGGCCCTGGTCTGGCAGGTGATCACTGCACACGGCGGCACCATCTCAGCGGAGAACACCTACGGGTCGGTGATCACCGCGACCATCCCGGCCCGCTCTGCCGCGGTGGCGTCCCGATGATCCGGGTGCTCATTGTCGAGGACGATCCGTTGATCGCCGAGGCGCATCATCAATACACAAAGCGGGTAACGGGTTTCACGGTGGCCGCCACCGCGGGAACCGGCAAGGCGGCCCTGCGTGCCGCCGCGACGGCGGCCGCCAACGGCGCGCCGATCGACCTGGTGCTACTCGATATCGGGCTGCCGGACGCCAGCGGTATTGACGTGGCCTCGGCGCTCGGCGGCATCCGTCCGGCGCCGGACATCATCGCGATCTCCTCCGAGCGTGACCTCGCGGTGGTCCGCTCCGCGGTGGCGCACGGGGTGGCGATGTATCTACTCAAGCCGTTCACCTTTGCGGCGTTCCGCGACAAGCTGGAGCACTACCGGGAGTACCGCGACGCGCTCGGCGCGGGCGGCCCGGCCGCGGGTCAACACGAGATCGACCGCGCGATGAACGCACTGCGTAGCGCCGATCAGCGGTCGTCGATGCCCAAGGGCGTCTCGGCCGACACCCTCGACCTGATCACCAGGGTGCTGCGGGACACCGCCGCCGGACTCAATGCGTCGGAAGCGGCTGCGCAGGTGGGTATTTCGCGGGTGACGGCATGGCGATACCTGGAGAGGTTGGCCGAGGACGGCGTGGTGACCCGCGCGACCGAATACGGGCGGGCCGGGCGGCCGCAGGTCACCTACGTCTGGTCGTCCTGAGCGTCAGACCGCCGCCTCGCGGCGATCCGGCTGCTTCTCAGCCGGGGGTTCCTTCGGTGCACTGTGCTCGTCGTCGACCATGGTCTGTTCGTCAAATGGCTTGTCCCCGCCCAGGACTGCGGCCATCCGCTCCGGATCCCACGTCTTGGTCCACGCTCCGATGAGCACGGTCGCCACTGCGTTGCCGGAGAAGTTGGTCACCGCACGAGCTTCGGACATGAACTTGTCGATACCGACGATCAGCCCGATACCGTCGAGCAACTCCGGACGGTGGCTCTGCAGACCGGCTGCCAGGGTGGCCAGGCCCGCGCCGCTGACTCCGGCGGCGCCCTTCGACGCCACCATCATGAACACCAGCAGCGAGAGCTGTTCCCCGATGGACAGCGGATTGCCCATTGCATCGGCGATGAACAGCGACGCCATCGTCATGTAGATGGCGGTGCCGTCCAGGTTGAACGAATAGCCCGTCGGGACAACGATTCCCACCGTGGCCGGCTGCACGCCAGCGTGCTCCATCTTCGCGATCAACCGCGGCAGCGCGGACTCCGAGGATGAGGTGGCCACAATCAGCAGGTACTCCCTGGCGAGATACCGGACCAGCTTGAAGATCGAGGTGCCCGCGAACATCTTCAACATCAGCCCGAGGATGCCGAAGACAAAGATGAAGCAGGTCAGATAGAACGCCAGCATCAGCACGCCCATCTGGATGACAGCCTCGAACCCGGTGTCGCCGACCACCTTTGCGATCGCTCCGAAGGCGCCGATGGGGGCCAGCCACAGGATGCCGGCCAGAATGCGGAACACCAGCTTCTGGACCAGCGCGACGCCACGCAGCAGCGGTTCGCCGGCGCTGCCCATGGCTTGCAACCCGAAGCCGACCAGCAGCGCCACGAACAGCGTCTGCAGCACATTGCCCTCGGTCAGCGAGGACAGCAACGACGTCGGGATGATGTTCTGGAAGAACTCCAGCATGCCGCCTTCGGACGAGGCCTCTCCGGCCAGATCGGCACCGGCCGCCGGGTCGCCCTGCAGGTTAAGGCCCGTTCCGGGGCTGATCAGGTTGCCGACCAGCAGGCCGATGGCGAGCGCGAACGTCGACATCACCAGGAAGTAGCCCAGCGCCAGGCCGCCGACCTTGCCCACTGACGCCGCCTTGCGTACCGAGCCGATGCCCAACACGATGGTGCAGAAGATGACCGGGCTGATCATCATCTTGATCAGGTTGACGAACAGCGTGCCGAGCACCCCGAGCGAGGTGCCGGTCTCCGGCGCCACCAGCCCGACGATCACGCCGCCCACCACGGCGATGATCACCGCGATATAGAGCCAGTGCGTCCGGTCTTTGCGCTTCGGTTTTTCGTCCGACGACGAGGGCTGTCCCTTGCCGTCCTGGTCGGTGTCTGCGTCGTTGCTCATCGCCACTCCTCGTCGGGTTCCCACAGCGAGTTCCCAGAAGTGGCGGCGGTCACACCTGCGTTTTCGTACCTACCTCGGCCAGGGCGGCGGCGAACGTCTCCAGGTCAGCCGCGGTGACGTCCAGATGCGGTGATACCCGCAGTACCGGGGCCGTCAGCTCGAACGGCGCCCGCGCCACCTCCGCGACGGTGCCGAGGATTCCGCGCTCGCGGATCAGCCACTCCCGCACGGCCTGCGGATCGACGCCGGCAGGTGGGGTCAGTGTCGTGATAGCGGTGAGTTCGTCGACCGGCTCCACCACCCGCCAGCCGGCGACGCCGTCCAGCACGGTGCGGGTGGTCTTGCCGATCAGCGCCAGCCGGGCCCGCACCACGGCGGGACCGGCGGCCAGATGGTGGCCCAGGGCGACCGAAAAGCCTACGCGGGCAGCCAAGTTCGCCTCGTGATGTTCGAAGCTTTGCATGGCCGTGATGGGCAGGTCCCAGTCGGCGGGCGGAATGCGCCGCTGCAGCGTCTGCGCGAGCGCCGGCTGGACTGCGAGGAATCCGACGCCACGCGGGCCGGCCATCCATTTGCGCGAGGAGGAGTAGACCACGTCCGCGCCCACCGCACAGTCGATCTGGCCGAGCGCTTGCGCGGCGTCCAACACCACCGGTATGCTCGTAGCGCGGCACAATTCGACGATCTCGGCCACCGGCTGCGCCACCCCGCGATGACTGGCCACCCCGGTGACGTGCACCATCGCCGGCCGTTCCGCCGCCAGCGTCGCCGCGGCGTCACCTACCCGGATCCGGCCGTCGCCGTCGACGGGAAGTGCCGACACGGTGAACCCGTTGGCGGCCATCACCGCCAGGTTCGGCCCGTATTCGCCCACCGCGCAGGCCACGGTGCGTGGCCCCGGCCAACTGCCGAGCAGCAGATCCAGCGCGTGGTTGGAGCCGGTGGTGAACACCACGTCCGCACTGGTCATTGCGGTCAGTGCGCCGATCGCGGCCCGGCCCGCCTCGATGACGGACTGCGCCGCCGCCGCGGCCACATAGCCGCCGAGTTCAGCTTCGTGCCGGGCGTGCTGGGCCGTCGCGTCGATGGTGGCGAAGGCCTGTCGGGAGCACGCCGCGGAGTCCAGGTGTACCCCTGCGGCGGCGGGTCGGGCGGAGCGCCAGTCCTGCGCCAGCTGATCGTCGACGATCACGGGGTGGCGGTCACTTCCTGGCCAGGGACAGCGCGAAGTCCCCGGCGGCGTCGGTCCACCAGTGCGTCCGGGTCAGACCGGCCGCGGCGAGTTCGGCGGCGACGCCCTCGGGGCGGAATTTGCAGGACACCTCCGTCAGCATCTCCTCGCCCTCGACGAACTCGACCGTGGTGTCCAGCTCCGCGATGTGGACCTGTTGCGCGGTGTCGGCCCGCAACCACATCTCGATGCGTTCCTCGTCGGCGTTCCACTTCGCGACGTGGGCGAACGCGTCGATGTCGAAGTCGGCCCGCAGTTCCCGGTTGACCA
Source organism: Mycobacterium sp. (assembly GCA_040511255.1). GTDB lineage: Bacteria > Actinomycetota > Actinomycetes > Mycobacteriales > Mycobacteriaceae > Mycobacterium. The sequence continues at coordinate 9,966 of JBEVHL010000379.1, forward strand.
CGGCCAGCACATTGCGGTTGAACTTGGCCGTGACACCCGCGCTGTCGTCGTAGGCGGCCACCAGCCGGCCGGGGTCCTTGACCAGGTCGGTGCCCAGCAGCAGGGTGTCGCCCGGCTGCAGAGCAGCGGCGAGCGAGGCGAGGAAATCGGCCCGCGGGCCGGTGGTCAGGTTGCCGATGGTCGATCCCAGGAATGCGACCAACCGCCGACCGCCGCGCGGGATTTCGCCGAGGTGCTCTTCGAAATCACCACAGACCGCATCGATGTCGATGCCCGGGTATTCACTCTGCAGTGCGGTGCCTGCGGCTGCCAGGATGGTGGCGTCGACGTCGAACGGAATGAATCGGCGCAGCGTCCCCTGTGCACGCATCGCGTCGAGCAGCATCCGGGTCTTCTCGGAGGTGCCGCTACCGAGTTCGACCAGGGTGTCCGCGCCGCTGGCCGTGGCGATCACCGCGGCCCGCTCGGCCAGGATGGAAGCCTCGGCGCGGGTCGGGTAGTACTCGGGCAGCCGGGTGATCTGGTCGAACATGTCGCTGCCGGTGGCGTCGTAGAACCACTTGGGCGGCAACGATTTCGGGGTCCGGCCGAGGCCGTCGCGGACATCGCGGCGCAGGGCCTGGGCGGCATAGTCGGCGGCCAGGTGGTTCGCCAGGGACAGGGGCGTACTACTCGTCATGTGCGGGAGCCTTTTCTGCTAAAAGGTCAGTGGCGTCATCGTCACGCCGTCGGCGCGCACCTCGACGAGGTGGCGGTCGGGCACGTCCTGCCAATCCGGATGGTCGTCGTACGGTTCGCTGGCCAACACGGTTCCGTCGCCTCGGCGCAGGATCGACAGGGTGTCTCCCCAGGTGGTGGCCAGCAGGCGAGAACCGTTGGCGGCCAAGATGTTCAGCCGTGCCGACGGGTCAGCGGCGCCGACCTCGCAGACCGTGTCGGCCAATGCGTCAAGGCCTCGTTCGAAGATCAACGCAGCCAGCACCGCGCTGTCGACCACCGACTCCGCCGATGACGTCAGGGGAAGCACGGCGCGGTCCACCACGCCGTTGTGCGATAGCAGCCACTGGCCATCGGTGAACGGCGCTGCAGCACTGGCATCCATCGGCATGCCGATGGTGGCAGACCGAACGGCGGCCACCACGCACCCGCTGGTCAGCGCAGGCGCCACAGAAGCGAATGACGCGTCGCCCCAGATCGGAGCCGCACTACGCCAGCGCCGCGCGGTGCCGTCGGTGTCGAAAAAGCCGACGCCCCAGCCGTCGGCGTTGACCACGCCGTGCTTCTGCCGACGTGGCGCGTACGACTGGACGCTCAACCCGGATGGCGGATCGAGCACCAGGCTGCTCACCGAGACCGGCTGGCCGAGCCAGCCGAGGTGTCGGCACATCAGATATCCCAGGCCAGGCGAACCCCGGAGAAGATCTGTCGGCGAATCGGATGGTCCCAGTTGCGGAAGCTGGGCCGCAGCAGGTCTTCGGCCACTGCCCAGGCACCGCCGCGCAGTACGCGGTAGTCGCCGTCGAAGAACGGCTGCGAATAGCGCTCGTAGATCATTGGCGTGAACCCGGGCCAGGGTCGCAGTGGCGAGGTGGTCCATTCCCACACGTCACCGAGCATCTGTTCGGCGCCGTAGGCCGAGGCACCTGCCGGGTAGGCACCCACGGGGGCGGGCCGCAACGCGTCGCCGCCGAAATTGGCGAGTTCGGCCGACGGTCGCGCCGACCCCCAGGGATACCGGCGCTTGCTGTCCGTGCGCGGATCCCACGCGCAGGCCTTTTCCCATTCGAGCTCGGTCGGCAGGCGCGCCCCCGCCCACCGGGCGTACGCCTCCGCCTCGAAGAACGTGATGTGCTGGACGGGTTCGTCGGCCGGTACCGGTTCGACGTGCCCGAAGCGGGTGCGGGTGCCGTCGGGCAGCCAGAACTGCGGCGCCACCAACCCGGTCCGCTGCCGATGGTCCCAGCCACGCTCCGACCACAGCTCCGCACGCCGATAGCCGCCGTCGGCGATGAACTGCTGCCATTCGGCGTTGGTGACCGGCACCCGTCCGATGCGGAAGCCGGGAATGTCGACGACGTGCGCGGGGCGTTCGTTGTCCAGGGAGTACGGCTCGCCGACCGCGTCGACACCCAACACGAACGGTCCGCCCGGCACCAGCACCGACGTGCCCGCCAGACCCGCTCTGCCCGGCGGCAGTGGCTTGCCATTGTCGAGCAGCGGCGCCCCGGCGCGCAGGTTCAGCGCCTGCAACATCGTTTCGTCGTGCTGGGCCTCATGGCTGATCACCAGGCCGAACGCGAACGCCGGATCGGGCCCGCCGAGCATCGGATTGTCGGCGCGTTCGTCAGGCAGGGTGTCGAGCGAGTCGAGCGCCCGGTCCCGGACCGACTTCAGATAGGCGTGGGTTTCCGCGGACGACAGCAGCGGCAGTTCCACCCGGCTGGCGCGGGAGTGGATGAACGCGTCGTACAGGTCTTCTACGGCGGGCGGCAGCATGCCGGGGGTCTGCGGATCGCCGCCGCGCAGCAGCCACAGTTCCTCCTGCTGCCCGATGTGGGTCAGGTCCCACACCAACGGACTCATCAGCGGGTCGTACTGCCGGAGCAGTTCGGCGTCGTCGAAATCGACGAGGCGCAGAGTGCGGTCCCGCGCGCGGGTCAGGCCGTCGGCCAGTGCCTGGCGGTCGCTCATAGTTCCTCCTGCGCCACGTGGGTCACGGCAGGCGCGATGCCGATATCGATCACCCGGTCGGCGAACTGGTCACCGGGCGAGCGGCCCTGTTCGACCAGGGCGACCAGCCGTTCCATCGAGCCGACGAGTTCCGGCGGCGCGAGTTCGGCGGCCGTGGTGACGCACGTGTTGGCAGCCGCACAGAGATGCCGATCGGCCAGACCGGCCCTGGCGGCGACATCCCAGGCGGTGCCCACCGGTGCGACTGCCTCGGCGGCGATCGCCGCGGCCGCCGGGTTGTCCAGCAGGGTGGTCATGGTGAACACGACTGCCGGCCACAGATCGTCGGGGACGCTGTCGAGATAGCGGATTTCCAGCCAGCCGCGCGGGCGTACCGGCGGGAACAGCGTGGTCAGGTGATAGTCCAGGTCAGCCGTGGTGGGCCTGCGTCCGTCGAGCGGGACCAGGCCGTCGGCCCAGTCGGCGAACGGCACCCAGTCGAGCACCGGCACCGGATCGGGTGTCAGGACCAACATCACCGGCGCCTTGAGGGCGTACCGCGCCCAGTCGGTGGACGGGTCGTCGTCGCTGGCGGTGAGGATGGGTCCGCAGCGCGCAGAGTCGAGCTGGCTCCACACCATCTGGCGGCTGGACTGCCAACCGGTGAACTGCCCGTCGAGCAGCGGAGAGTTGGCGGCGATGGCAATCATCACCGGTCCCAACGCGTGCGCCAGCGCAACCCTTCCTGCCCAGCCCTCTTTGGGACCGGCGTCCAGGTTCACCTGGACCGATGCCGTCGACGTCATCATTGCCGCGCCGGCGGGCCCGGTGTCACTGGCCACGAAGAACTGCTCCATCGCCTGATAGCGGGAGCCCGGGTTGACCCGTTGCGGCGGCCGCAGCGGATCGGCTCCCAGCAGCACCAGACCCAGGCCGGCCGCGGCGAACGCGGTGCGCAGCAGGCCGCGGTCGGTGGCCATCGCCGCGATGGCGGGTACCGCGCCGTCGAAGGGAGGTCCGGACAGCTCGACCGCACCGCCCGGCTCGAGGGTGATGGCGCTGCCACCGGGCAACGGCGGCACGGTGTCGATGACTGTGCGGATCTCATCCCAGGTGGGGCGGCGTCGCGGCTCGGCCAGGTCAAAGCAGTGCGCCTCGATTTCCAGACCCACCTTGCCCACCGGCGCGTCGATCAGGCTGGCGCTGGCGACATGTTGCGCGGCGTCGGCGGAACCCGTGAGTTCACGCGCACCGGAGCGCTGCGGGTCCTCAAGCTCTGACGTGGTTACGAACGTCATCGCACCATCTTTGACGAGACCACTGACAAAATCTCCTCCGTTTGGGTGACACAGCGGTGACGTGTACCCAAATCAAGCCGGCGGTACCTCTGCGGTTATTGGCCGAGCGTGTTCTGCATGGCTCCGGCCAGCACGTTTACCGCCGGGCCACCGTTGCCAGACTGGCAGACTTTCGCTTGGAGCAGAACATTCTCACGCAACCTGGTCTGGACGAAACAGCGCCGGTCGCTGTCGGCTTCCTGTTTGACCCAGGCGGCGTCGGTGGCACCCGGCGCGACACCGCCGAAGGTCCAGACCTGGGTTGTCCCGTCGTCGAGACGCATCACGGCGGTCTGTCCGGAGCACCCGACCGTCCGGTCGACGACGCGGTGGTACGCCCGGGCTGCGGCGTCGACCGTCGCGAAGACCCCGATGGCCTGCTTGACGAAGTGCGTGTCATCGGTCGGTGAGGTCTGCGCCGTGGCGCCGTTGAACGAAGCCAGGTCGGGGTCGTTGTAGACCTCCGGCAGCCCGATATCGGCCCAGTTGTTGCAGACCGGGATATCGACCGAGTACGCCTGGAACGGGTTGGTGAACACCGACTCGGTGGTCATCGGGCCGCCGACGATGTTGCCGACGGACCCCTTGGCGAGCACCGCATAGGACACCACCCCCGGATCCGAGGGACGGGCGCCGGCCACGGCAGGTGCCCACATCGTCGCGCCGATCAGCGCAAGGGTGAGGCACCTACCCACCTGCACGGGCTAGACCTTGGCCGACAGGTCGACGTCGATGTTTCCCCGGGTGGCATTGGAGTACGGGCACACTTCGTGCGCCTGCTCGACGAGATCGTCGGCAACCTCCTGCTCCAGGCCGGGCAGGTAGCCGATGATGGTGGCGATCAGGCCGAACCCGCCCTCCGGCGTCTTGCCGATGCCGATCTGCACCGTGATGCCGGTGGCGTCGTCGAGCTTGATCTTGGCCTTACCTGCCACCAGGCGCAGGGCGCCGAGGAAGCACGCGGCGTAGCCGGCGGAGAACAGTTGCTCGGGGTTGGTGCCCTCGCCGCTGCCGCCCATCTCCTTGGGCGGGCGGGTGTCGAGGTCGAGCCGGCCGTCCGAAGACTTCACGTGGCCGTCCCGGCCGCCGCCGCTGGCGGTGGATTCTGCGGTGTAGATGGCTTCGATAGTCATGACTTCGATCATGCCAGTCCGCCACGCAAAGGTGCCCCGGTCCGGTGGAACGGGGCACCCTTCTGCGTGGGCTGCAGAGTCTTAAGCCTGCGCGCCGACCTTGACGGCGCTGTCTTCCTCGGAGGTGCCGGGAGCAGAACTCTGGCCCTCCTGCGGCTTGGCGTCGTCGCCGCCCTCCTTGGCGAGGTTGGCGCGCACGCCTGCCTCCACCTTGGCGCCGAGGTCGGCGTCGACGTTGGTCCAGTACTGGAAGACCCGAGCCAGCACCTCTTCGGTCACGTTGTTCGACGCGTGCCCAATGATGTTGTCCGCCAACCGTTGCCGGGCCGCGGGATCCATCACCTCGCGGACCAGGACACCCGCCTGGCTGAAATCGTCATCCTCGGGATGCTGGATGTAGCCTGCGCGGACCGCGGTGCCGTCGAAGTCCCACAGGCCGCCGTCACCGGCGCGCGACGGGTCAGCGTGCGGACCGCCGTAGGAGTTCGGTGCGTACACGGGCACCTCGGGGCCATTGAAGGTGTGGCGCATCGCGCCCTCCTTGGAATAGGAGTTCACCTCCGCGGCGCGGGCGCGGTTCGGGGGCAGCTCCGCATAGTTGGTGCCGATGCGGTAGCGGTGCGCGTCGGCATAGGAGAACACCCGCCCCAGCAGCATCTTGTCCGGCGAAAAGCCAATGCCGGGAACGATATTCGACGGTTCGAAGGCCGCCTGCTCGATCTCGACGAAGAAGTTCTCCGGGTTGCGGTTCAGCGTGTAGGTGCCCACGTCGATCAGCGGGTAGTCCTTGTGCGACCACACCTTGGTCAGATCGAAGGGATTGACCCGGTAGCCCTCGGCTTCGTCGACGGGCATGATCTGCACCTTCAGCGACCAACTTGGGTAGTCACCCTTTTCGATCGAGTTGTACAGATCGGCGCGGTGCAGATCAGGATCGGAACCGGCCAGCTTGTCGGCCTCTTCCTGGGTGAGGAAATCGATGCCCTGATCGGTCTTGAAGTGGTACTTGACCCAGAACCGCTCACCGGCCTCGTTGACCCACTGGTAGGCGTGACTGCCGTAGCCGTTCATGTGGCGGTAGGACTTCGGGATGCCGCGATCGCCCATCAACCAGGTCACCTGGTGTGCGGACTCGGGGCGCAGGGTCCAGAAGTCCCACTGCATGTTGTGATCACGCAAACCTGAACCGGGAAGGCGTTTCTGGCTGCGGATGAAGTCGGGGAACTTGATGGTGTCGCGGATGAAGAAGACGGGTGTGTTGTTGCCGACCAGGTCGTAGTTGCCGTCTTCGGTGTAGAACTTCACCGCGAAGCCGCGGGGGTCGCGCCAGGTGTCCGGGCTGCCCTGTTCGCCTGCGACGGTGGAGAACCGGATGAGCGACTCGGTCCGCGCGCCGGGCTGGAACAGCTTGGCCTTGGTGTACTTGCTGACATCGTTGGTGACGACGAGCTCGCCGTAGGCACCGGAGCCCTTGGCGTGCACGATGCGTTCCGGCACGCGCTCGCGGTTGAACTGGGCCAATTTTTCGATCAGGTACCAGTCGTGCAGCAGAATCGGTCCCTGCGTACCCGCGGTGAGCGACTGGTTGTCGTCCTCGATCGGTACGCCGGTATTGCTGGTGGTGAAACTTCCGGTCATCTTCCAAACTCCTCTGCTGATGGGTTGTTTCGGCACGAACCGCAGGTGCCCCAGAACACGACCTCGGCTTCGTCGATGGTGAAGTCGGCGAGATCAGGGTGTTCGGAGGGCTCAAGACACGGGGCGGCACCGACCACACAGTCGATATCGGTTACCCGGCGACAGACCCGACAAACCAGGTGATGGTGATTGTCGCCGGTGCGTGTCTCGTACAGCGCCGAAGCACCCGCGGGCTCGATCCGGCGGATCAAACCCGAAGTGACACAGGCGCGCAGCACGTCGTAGACGGCCTGGGTGGACACCGAGCCGAGGACATTCCTGACCTGGCCGGCAATCTCATCTGCCGTTGAATGGGGCTGTGCAGCAACGGCATTGAGTACAGCGACCCGTGGTGCGGTAACACGAAGCCCAGCGCCCCGTAACAGGGTGCTGGGCTCGTGGGTGTGCGTGTGGGTCACGCTAGTCAGTATGCCCCTTTTCTGGAATGAGTCAAGAAGAGCGGGAACTGGTTAGGAGGGTCGGGGCGCGGGGGGTTGCGGAACCTGGCCGGGCTGACCCGGCTGGCCACCTTGGCCGCCTTGTCCTGGCTGGCCACCTTGACCGGGCTGTCCTGGCTGGCCACCTTGACCTGGCTGGCCACCTTGACCTGGCTGTCCTGGCATACCCGGCTGTCCGGGGCCGAACTCACCGAAGCCGCCGGGTCCGCCGGGTCCGCCCGGGCCGCCGGGGAAGATGAAGCTGGGCCGCATCGGCGGTCCGTCGTGGTGGCGCATACCCATCTCCTGGCCGTGATGGCCGCCGCCGTGGTGACCGCCCCCGGAATGGGCTCCGAGAGCAAACCCGGTGAAGAAGATGACCGCCACGATGAACACCGATCCCGCCGCGATCCCTACCCAGGCCGCGACCTGATACAGCCGGTGGGGCTTGCGGCGCCGCTTTTCCGGTTCGACATATGCGGGCTGTCCGGCGTAGCTCGGCCCGCCGGCATAGGTGGGCTCTGACGACGGGGTGGCAGCGACCGGGGCTGTCGTCGGCTCGGTCTCGTGGTGGGGTGTTTCGCTCATAACTGCATGATCCACACCCCAACCACAGTGGCACTTAGATAGAGGCTATGAACTGGCTGTGAAGGCTGACCAGTCACTTGGGTGGCAGGCAGCATCCGCATGCCAGACTTCGGAGCATGGCATTTGCATTGAAGCTGGACGACTCGAGCGGCGTGGGAACGGAGTTCAGCGACGACGACATGTACCAGTTCTTGCCCGACGGTGTCCTGAAGGTCACCGAGGGCCGCAAGGTGACGTACTACGGTCCCGGCTTCTGGCAGCTGATCCAGACGCTCGACGACCACCGGCCCGGCCACACCAAGGGTCGCGGCGGTAGCCGTCGATCACTGCGCGGCTGAGTGCCGCTGCACGTCCGCCGCCATCAAGATGTACTCCAGCTGAGGCACTGACAGGCCCGACGCCTCGCCAATCTGCGACAGCGAATGGCCGGCCGCTTGCGCGGCGACCACTTCCTGCTCGATCTCGGCACCGACCTCTCGTACCGTGTCCAGCGTGGTGCGGTAGCGGTCTCCGAGCTCACGAAGACGGCTCCGCATGGGCGCCTCTCGGCGCCAATAGTTGTGCATCTTCAGATTTGGCAAGCGCGTGAGGTCTGCCATGACCCCTCCTAAATGTGGCAATGCTCCCGGACAAAACCACGCTGACCTGGAATTTGCATTCAACGCCACCGTGGATCCTGGGCCCCCCGGCCCACATCTGGCAATCATCCCCCGGACACCCACACACTGTCCACGAAGTCCACCACATTGGATGTATCTCACACTGCCGCACGGCGGCTAGGACAGCGGTTCCTGGCCCGGCTTCCACGGATTGACCGCGAATTGCAGCACCCGATACGGCGCGTGATCGCGCGATCCGGTGTTCCACTGACTGACGAAAACGCGCACCTCGTCGAGCGTCGACCCCGGTGAGATGTAGCCCCCGTAGGGCTGCGCGAGTTGGTTGTCATCCGGCGGCGGCAGGCTTTCGGCCGGATCCGGCCAGTCGTAGGCGCGCACCACGGTGGTGACGGGCGCGGTGCCCAGCGAGGTGGGGTCGTCGGCCACCCGGATCTCCATATTGCCGTTGCTGGCGTTGAAGTAGGACAGCACGGTCTTGCCGTCGATCTGCTCGACGCTCATCTCGCCAACGCGGTCGGTCCACAGCGGGGTCGGCGGGCGATTCCAGCCACCGTCGGGGCCTGCCAGATCCGACCACCCCTGCCACTTCGCCCGATCGGTGAATTGGCGCGGGGGTACGCGGTACAGCGTCACCGGCCCGGTGCGGTCGAAGTTGTTGGCGACGATGTATACCCAGCCGGTCTCGGAGTCCGGCGTCGGGATGGGATCGTAGTAACCGCTGATCTGCGACTGGCCGCCCCTGGCGTATCCGGCGTCCCGTTGGGAGCCCGGCACGGTCTGCCAACTGTTCTGCGCCGCTTCGGCTTTCACCAGACGTGAGGTGGCGGGCCGCAGATTGTTCGTCGTGGTGACCAACAGATAGTTCTGCCGGTTGATCGACACCACCCCGGCAGGCAGCTGAGACGAGCCCGGCGGGGTCGGCTCGGCGAGCAGCGGTTTGTCCACACCGGTGACACCGGTGTAGCGCACCCCGTCGGGGTCGTCGACCGACGACCGCTCGACGTGCAGGGCGATCGGGGAGAACCAGCCGCCGAAGCCCACGCCCTGACCCGCGAAGCTGTCGCCGCACACCTGCAATAGCTCCGTGGGGAACTCCATGAACTCACACAGATCGGTGGCGCCGATACCGTAATCGCTTGTCGGCGTGCCAGTTCCGGCGGCCGGCCCGATCCGCACCACCTGGCCGGGAGCCAGCGGACCCAGAATCGGCGCGGGCGCCGGATCAGCGGGGTCGGCGTGGGCGACGGTGCTCACCGCCAACGCCGAGATCGACGAAATGGCAAGCATTACTCGAACTTTCGCGCCAAAACTCACGTTTCGGCGCACCAGCGGGATCAGAGCTGCGCGGCCAGCAGCTCGGCGATCTGAATGGTGTTCAGGGCGGCACCTTTACGCAGATTGTCCCCGGAGAGGAACAGCGCCAGCCCGCGACCGTCCGGCACACCGTGGTCCTGGCGGATCCGGCCGACCAGGGACTCGTCGATTCCGGCCGCTGCCAGCGGGGTCGGCACGTCGACCACCCGCACCCCCGGCGCATCGGCGAGAAGTTCGCGGGCCCGCGCCGGTGTCAGCGGACGGGCAAATTCGGCGTTGATCGACAGCGAGTGTCCGGTGAACACCGGTACCCGCACGCAGGTACCGCTGACCGCCAGGTCCGGGATGTCCAGGATCTTGCGGCTCTCGTTGCGCAGCTTCTGGTCTTCGTCGGTCTCGCCGGAATCGTCGTCGACCAGTGATCCGGCCAGCGGGATGACGTTGAACGCGATCGGTGCGACGTACTTGTTAGGCGCCGGGAAATCCAGGGCACCGCCGTCGTGCACCAACTGCTCCACACCGTCGATCACCGCGCGGGCCTGACCGGCCAGCTCTTCGACCCCGGCCAGGCCGCTGCCGGACACCGCTTGGTAGGTGGACGCGATGAGCCGCACCAGCTGAGCGTCGTCGTGCAGCACCTTGAGCACGGGCATGGCGGCCATGGTGGTGCAGTTTGGGTTGGCGATGATGCCCTTGGGCCGATTGGCCGCGGCGGCGAAGTTGACCTCGCTGACCACCAGCGGCACCTCGTCGTCCTTACGGAACGCCGACGAGTTGTCGATCACGATGACGCCGGCCGCTGCGAATCGCGGCGCCTGCACCCGCGACATCGTCGCGCCCGCCGAGAACAGCGCGATGTCCAGGCCGGTGGGATCAGCGGTCTCGGCGTCCTCGACCTCGATCTCCTGGCCGCGGAAGGACAGCTTCTTGCCCGCCGACCGTGCGGAGGCGAAGAAGCGGATGCCGGTCACGGGGAATTCGCGTTCCTCCAGCAGCGTCCGCATCACCTGGCCGACCTGACCGGTCGCCCCGACTACTCCGATATTGACCATGCTCAGCGCCCCGTTCCCGCGTAGACCGTCGCCGTTTCGTCGCCGCCCAGACCGAAGGCCTCGTGTAGCGCAACGACCGCCTTGTCCAACTCGGTGTCCTTGACCAGCACCGAAATTCGGATCTCCGAGGTGGAGATCAGGTCGATGTTGACGCCGACCTCGGCGAGTGCCTCACAGAACGTCGCCGTGACGCCGGGATGGCTACGCATCCCCGCACCGATAAGCGATACCTTGCCGATGTGATCGTCGTAAAGCACTCGGGTGAAACCGATTTCGTCCTGCAGCGAGGCGAGTTTCTCCACCGCACCCGGGCCGCTGTCGCGCGAACAGGTGAACGTGATGTCGGTCTTGCCGTCTTCGATCTTGGAGATGTTCTGCAGCACCATGTCGATGTTGACGTCAGCGTCGGCCACCGCCCGGAACACCTTGGCGGCGTAGCCGGGGACGTCGGGCAGGCCGACCACGGTGACCTTGGCCTCGCTGCGGTCGTGGGCCACTCCGGTCAGGATGGCGTCTTCCATGGGTAAGTCCTCAATCGATCCGGTGACGATGGTGCCGGGCCGGTCGGTGTAGGACGACCGGACGTGGATGGGAACGTCATAGCGGCGGGCGTATTCCACGCAGCGCAGCATCAGCACTTTGGCGCCGCAGGCCGCCATTTCGAGCATTTCCTCGAAGCTGACCGTGTCCAGATGCCGGGCATTGGGCACGATCCGCGGGTCCGCGGTGAAGATGCCGTCGACGTCGGTGTAGATCTCGCATACGTCGGCGTGCAACGCCGCCGCCAACGCCACCGCGGTGGTGTCCGACCCGCCGCGGCCCAACGTGGTGACGTCCTTGCTGTCCTGGCTGACGCCCTGGAAGC
>JBEVHL010000380.1:0-52376 GCA_040511255.1 Mycobacterium sp.
CGATTGGCTGGCAAGTGCCATGGCGTGTGCCAGCTTGCTGGCAAGTGCCATGGCAAGCACCAGATCCGGTGGTCGACGATCCGGTTTTGCCGGGACTTGCCGGTCCCGGATTTGATGTGTCATCGTGTGCCCACGGGTGAACTCTGCCCACCGCACAACCACGACGTCCCAGGCCAATCGGCCCGGGACGTTTTTTTGTGCCTGAAACTTGTGCGCTGAAGAACGGTCAGCGGCTGGTGGGAGGTGTTCCGTGATGAACATCGACGCGTGGTTGTCGCGAGGCGATGCCGCGTATCTCACCGGTGTGTCACCCGACGCGATCGGCAAGTGGCACGCCCGGGGCTGGGTCGACCGTGACGGGCAGCGCCGTTACCTGAGTACCCGCCGGCTGGGTAACGGCCGGCTGCAGTACCGCTACGGCGACATCCTTGAGGCCGAGCGCGACACCCACCTCTCCCGTAAGGGTCACCGCGGTATGCGGATGGCGTCGGTGTGAGAGACCCCGTGCTGCCGGCACCCGGGCGTACGTACCTGATCGCCGCGGTGAACCTGGCGCTGCTGGGCGGCCTGGGTCAGTTCGTAGTGATCGTGCAGCGGGTCAGCGCGGCCGCCCGCACTGCCGGCGAGCCGTTCACCTGGTCGCTGTTCTGGCCGAAGCTGCTCGACGACCTGTCCGGGCGCTGGCCCACGTATCTGATGCACCTGGCCTGGCTGTGCTGCGCGCTGGTCGTCTTCTACAGCTGGGGGGCGGCCGCGGCCCGTAACCGCGCGGAGACCCTGCAGCGGGAGGTCGACGAGCTGTTGCAGGGCCTGACGCGACCATGAGTGATTCCCGCCCCGTCGGGCAGGCTCCCGCCGAGGGCGAGCTCCCGCCCCCGGCGGAGCTTCTGGCGGTGGGCGCCACCACCAAGATCGAGCTGACCGTCGCCGGCCACACGGTTGCCGTCGAGGGCGCCGAGACCGCCAACGAGCTGGCCACGCTGGCCCTGAGCCTGTTCCGGGAGACCGCCGGCTACGCCCAACGCAGCACCATCGGGTTCGCCGCCGGTGCCGCGGAGACGAGTCTGGCGCCGCCCGGGGAATCGAACTGGGCCGACTGATTATCGGATTACCGGTAATGCCAATCCGTTAAATTCGGGCGGGCCCCTGCGCCGCGCACGCGACCGAGGGGGTTCCCCGGGTGAGCGAATACATGGTGGCCCGCAACGAGATCGGGGTCCACAACCGGCGGCTGATCCCTGGTGATGTCGACACCATCACGTTCCTGGGCGTGTACCTGCCGGAGATCGAGATCCTCACCGACGGCATCGACGACATCTACGTCACCTTCGGCGTCGACCCGGTCCCGACGGTCGAGGGTCAGCACTGCTGGCGGGTGCCGGCGTTCCCCGGTAGCTCGCTGCTGCCCTCGCGGGTCTGGGCGCGCGGCGGGAGCCTGATCTACCCGACGACCGTGGTGAAGCTGGTCTCCGGCGGCGCGCCCGGTTACTCCGTTTCGAGGTCGCGGTGACCGACCGCGTGTTCTACCCGGGCACCGGCTACGGCGGCGGTTCCGGTGGCGACGGCAACGACGAGGTCGCCCGGCGTCTGGCCGCGGAGGCCGCGTCCGACGCGCAGCAGGCCCTGGACACCGCGCAGGCCGCCGCGACCCAGTCCGAGCAGGCCGCTGCCGCGGCGTCGGCCGCCTCCGACAGCGCCGGCACCGCCTACGCGCAGGCCCTGGACGCGGTGGAACGCGCGGACGCGGCGACCGACTGGCTCGACGACCTGAGCGTGCGGATCAACACCCTCGACTACGACACCGACGTGCGGCTGGACAGCCTGCAGAGTCAGGTCCTGGAGATCTCCCTGACCCCCGGCCCGCCGGGGGAGCAGGGCCCGCCGGGACCCGCCGGCGAGCCCGGCCCCGAAGGCCCGGCCGGGGGGCAGGGACCGCAGGGCCGCCCCGGCGACCCCGGCCAGACCGGTCAGCCCGGCCCGGCCGGCAGCGACGGCCAGCGCGGCCCGGCCGGCGCCGACGGTCAGCGTGGCCCGGCCGGCACACCAGGACAGCAGGGACTTCCCGGAGACCCCGGCCCGGACGGGCCCGCGGGCGCACCCGGACCGCACGGCCCGCCCGGCGAGCAGGGGCAACCCGGCCCGACCGGCGCGGACGGCCCTCAGGGGCTGCGCGGGGTACCCGGCGAGACCGGCCCGGCCGGCCCGCGCGGAGACTCCGGCCCGGCCGGCCCGACCGGCGAGCAGGGCCCGCAAGGCCTGACCGGCCCGATCGGGTTGCGGGGACTGCCCGGCACCGACGGGGCACCCGGCACCCCGGGACCGCAGGGCGTTCCCGGCCCGGCCGGCCCCGCCGGCGAGCAGGGACCGGTCGGCGTGCCCGGCAGCAAAGGCGACCGCGGTGAGCAGGGCCTGCAGGGCGAAGTCGGCCCGCAGGGCCTGACCGGGCAGACCGGTGGGCCCGGCCCGGCCGGCGTGCAGGGCGAGCCCGGCCCGCAAGGGCTGACCGGCGTGCAGGGCGAGCGGGGATTCCCCGGCCAGCCCGGCCCGCAGGGCGAGACCGGCCCGCAAGGCCAGGTCGGCGAAACCGGGGTCCGCGGACCGGCCGGCCCGCAGGGCGAGGTCGGACCCGAGGGCGAGCAAGGCCCGATCGGTGTGCAGGGCGTTCCCGGTCCGACCGGTGAACGCGGCTGGCGCGGCGTGACCGGCGAGCCGGGCGAACCCGGGCCGCCCGGCGTCAAAGGCGACCGCGGTGACACCGGCCCGCCCGGCGTGCAGGGCGAACAGGGTCTGCGCGGTGAGCAGGGCGTAGCCGGGCAGCCCGGCGGGATCGGCCCGGCCGGCCCGGCCGGCGAACGGGGCGAGCAGGGTGAGCCCGGCACGCCGGCGCCGCTGTACTCCGCCGGCCCCGGTCTGGCCCTGACCGGTACGACGTTCGCGTTGCAGACCCCGGTGTCTCTCGGGCACGGCGGTACCGGCGCGGACACCGCGACCGGCGCCCGGGCGGCACTGGGCGCGGTCGGGAAGTACTCGACGTCCAACATCGACTACGTCTCCGGCGTGACCTACACGATCCACCACGGCCTGAACAGCCTCGACGTCGTCGCGGTGGTCCGGACCGCGGCCGGCGGTGAGGACCTGGGCATCCACTGGGCGGCCACCGGAGCCGACACGATCACCGTCGCCCCGGACCTGCACTTCGCGGCCGGGGCACTCACGATCACCGTGATCGGCTGAACGCGGCCGACGAGCAGGAGAGGCCGCGATGACAGCGCGCAAAGCTGCCAGCAATTTCGACATGGCCGGGCTCAAGGTCATCAACCTGGGCACCCCCGACGCCGCGAGCAACGACGCGGTCCGCAAGGTCGATCTGGAGACCGTGCAGGCCTACGCGACCTCGCGGGCCAACCACACCGGCAGCCAGCTCGCCGCGACCATCTCCGACTTCGACATCCAGGTCCACCTGTCGCGGCTGGATCAGTTGACCGCGCCGACCGGTTCGGTCGGGCTGGGCAACCAGAAACTCGTCAACGTGCAGGACCCGGTCGCACCGCAGGACGGCGCGACCCGCAACTACGTCGACTCCCAGCTCGCCGGCCTGGCGTCGGGGCAGACACTCAAGGGCACAGTCCGGGCGGCGTCGACGGTCAACGTCGACGTGACCAGCGCGCCGGCGTCCATCGGCGGGGTCAGCGCCGCGGCCGGCGACGTGTTCCTGCTGACCGGGCAGACCACCGGCAGCCAGAACGGCCCGTGGGTGTGGGCGGCCACCTCCACGGCGATGACCCGGGCGACCAACTGGGACAGCGCCGCCGAGGCGGTGATCGGCTCCTACTGGATCGTGCGTGAGGGCACCCAGGCCGACAAGTTCGCCCTGATGACCAACGACACGTTCACGTACAACAGCAGCACCGCCGGGTTCGCGTTCATCGGGGTGGCGCCGGTGCTGCCCACCGTGGTCGAGCTGACCGTCGGCGACGGCGCGGCCACGAGCTTCGCGGTCACCCACAACCTGAACACCCGGGCCGTGAACGTGATGGTCTACCGGGTGGCCAGCCCCTACGACGAGGTCGACGTGCGGGTCGAGCACACCGACCTGAACACCATCACCCTCAAGCCCGACGCGGTGTGGGCGGCCGGCGAGTTCCGCGCCGCCGTGTCGAAGATGTGACCGGGCGGCGATGACGAACCGCACCACCGCGTCGCGGCTGACCTTCGGCGGCGCGAAGTACCTTCTCGAGAACGAGCCCGGCGTCACCATCTACCGCAGCGGGGTCAGCGCCACGAACCTGCTGATGCGGGTGTGGACGGCCTCCGCGGTGAGCTCCGCCACCGGCGCGGTCACTTTCACCATCCCGGCCGGGACGTTCACCACGGTCCAGTTCATCGAGCTGACGGTCATGCGTGACACCGCCGACCCGACCCTGGCGGCGTTCGCCATGCTGCGCTCGTTCACCACGACCTCGGTGGTCGGGCAGGTCTTCGAGAGCAAGAACACCGGCGTGCTGCTCGGTGGCTTCATCGAGGGCCTCGATGTGGCCAGCGCCGCGGTCAGCGTGATGGTCAAGGTCACCGGGGTCTGAGCCGGCGTCCACCGGGAAGCGGGGTGGGCGAGGCGATGGCGAACTGGCAGAACAGCGACCGCCGGCAACGGCTCCCGCCGGATTGGAGATTGCTGCGCCGCAAGGTCGCGATGCGGGCGAACTGGCGCTGTCAGGGCATCATCGACGGTTCCCGGTGCGGGAAACCCGGCTCGCACTGCGACCACATCCTGCGCGGCGACGACCACTCGATGGCCAACCTGCAGTGGCTGTGCCCGGACTGCCACAACAGCAAGTCCGGCCGCGAAGGCGCCGAGGCCCGCCCGCGGCTGGCCCGCCCGGCCGAGGCCCACCCCGGCCTCAAGGCCGCGGCGGGTAGTTCCGTCGTATTTCGTCCAGCAGGGCGCTGAACCGCTGGCCCGCGTAGACCCGCGCCCGCAGCAGATACACCCGGATACTCAGCCGGGCGAGCAGGATCATCGCCAGGTTCACCATCGCTGCGGCGCTCCACCCGAGCACGCTCGCCAGATTCCACTGCACGATCGCGAGCAGCAGCCCCGCCCCGCAGCAGTACCCGGCGACCAGGCACAGCTTCAGGCCGCGCCGCAACCGCCGCGCCGCCCGGTCGGGTATCACCGGCTGGCGCAGCTCCCAAATGCCGACCACCTGGGCCAGGGTCGCCGCGCAGGCCAGCAACACCATCGCGGTCGCGACCGCACCGTCGAAAGAGTCCACACCGCCAGTTGTATCGGCCGTGCTCACCGTCAGGGTGGCCCGGCGCCCGATTCGGCACGTCTTGTGAAAGTAGGCCGCCATGGCCCGGCAACGCACCAGCATGTACCTCGACGGGCACACCTACAGCCTGTTCGACCCCGAAGAGATCCACCGCGACCTGCGGATGGACCCGGTCCGTGCGCGCACCGTCATGGTGCGCAGCAAAGCGATCACCGAGTCCCACGAGTTCTGCGAAGAGTGCCGGGCCATCGCCCGCGAACAGGCCGAGACCGTCACCCCGGGCGACCACACCGGCGGGTACGAGAACCTCGACGCGGCGATCCAGGCCCACACCGAACGTGGCACCCGCTACATGATCAGCCGGGCCAACCTGGCCCGGATGCTGGGCCTGGGCGCCGGTGAACGCATCGGCCGGCTCTACGTCGACGCCGACACCCAGATCCTCAACGTCATCATCGCCGGTGAGCACCTGCCGCCGGTGCCCGACGGCTACGAGGTCCCGGCCTCACGGATGTCGCGCATCGCCACCCCGCAGCAGCCCGCGGGCAAAGCCTGATCCTGGCTGGGGGTGGGCGGTGCAGCGCGCCCGCGTCATCGTCGCCTGGGTCCTGCTCATCGGGTCGGTGATCGCCTGGCCGGTGACCGCCCGGACCGTGTTCGCCGATGAACCCCAGGGTGTGCTGGGCCTGTCGTTCCTGGCCATCGTCCTGGAATCGGCGTCACTGCTGACCACCTCGCAGGTACGCCAGGAGCAGGACAAGGACAGCTGAACACCCCCGCACCGCCGCCCGTCTACCCGTCTTCACCGAAAGCCGCGACCCGCCACGGGGCGCGGCTTTCCTGCTGTCCCGACATGGGAGTTGATCACCTTGGCTGTCACAGGCCCGCCGCAGCGCGAGAACAAGGTCGGCCGTACCGCCAACAACGGCTGGACCGAAATCCCCGACCAGCCCTACACCGGACCGTCGCTGGAACTGCCGCCGCTGCCGGGGCAGATGGTGTGGCTTCCGCAGGTCGAGGCCTGGTGGGAGCAGATCCGCTCCATGCCGCACTGTGTGCTGTGGACGGCCACCGACTGGATGTTCGCCCTCGAGACCGCATACATGAAACTCGATTGGTGGTCGGAGTACTTCGGTGGGGCGGTCCACGCGAACAAGGCCACCGAGATCCGCCGGCGTGAGGACCAGATCGGCACCACGCTGGAAGCGCGGCGCAAGCTGCTGATCCGCTACGTGCCGGTCGAGACGATGCCGATCGCCGGGGCCGACGACCCGGTCGCGGTCACCGACCGCGACGAGCCCGGCAAGGTGACCTCGATCAGCGACCGCCGCAAGCGCCTGGCCGGCTGAGATGCCCCGGCGTCTGCTGCAGGCGCCCGGTCACGACCGCGCCCGTTCGTTGGGGTGGCTGGCGTGCGCCTGGATCGAAGCGCTGGTCCGGCACGGCCCGGGCGGCGTGCGCGGGATGCGGGTCTCGCACGGCGATGAGATGACCGGCTTCATCGTGGACTGCTACGCCATCGGTGAGAAGCGCATGAACAACTTCATGCGCTACGACTCGGCGTTCTTCTCCCGCCCCAAAGGCTCGGACAAGTCGGGCATGGCGGCGCGGCTGGCGTTGTTCGAGGCGCTCGGGCCCTGCCGCTTCGCGGGGATCGCCAAGGGCGGGGAAACCTACCGCGACCCCTGGGGCCTGGGCTTCGTCTACGTCTACGAGCCGGGCGAGCCGATGGGCCGGCACCCGCAGGACCCGATGATCCGGATCATGGCCACAGAAGAGGGCCAGACCGGCAACACCTACGACACCGTCTTCGTGAATCTGACCGATGAGGACTGCCCGCTCTCGCAGGTCCCCGGTGTCTCGGCCGGCCTGACCCGGGTGTTCCTGCCGGGCGGCGGCGAGATCATGCCGTCCACCGCCTCGTCGAGCTCCAAAGATGGTGGAAAAGAGACATTTGTAGTATTTGACGAGACACATATCTATAACACCCCAGAACTACGCAGAATGTACGACACCGTGGTGCGGAACCTGGACAAGCGCAAGGCCGAGGGCACCTGGTTCCTGGAGACCACGACCATGTACTCGCCGGGGGAGAACTCCATCGCCGAGGGCACCTACGCCGAGGCCGAGGCCCTGGCCGAGGGCCGCAAGGTCGGCGAGCACCGGTTGCTCTACGACCACCGCTGGGGTGCGATCGACGATTTGTCCGATGAGGAGAAGCTGCGCGAGGCGCTGACCGAGGCGTTCGGTGAGGCGATCGGCTGGAACGACCTGGACTCGCTGGTCAACGGCATCCGCGACACCCGCCGTGATCCGCAGGCCAGCCGCCGGTACTTCCTCAACGCGCTGACCTCCAGCTCGGACGCCTGGGTCGCGGCCCACGAGTGGCAGGCCTGCGCCGCGCCGGCCAAGCAGCTCAAGCCCCGCGAGATGATCTGCCTGGGCTTCGACGGCTCGATCAACGACGACAGCACCTGCCTGGTCGCGTGCCGGGTCACCGACGCGCACCTGCAGCTGCTCGCGGCGTTCGAGAAGCCCGAGGGTGAGGCCGGCCTGGACTGGCGGGTCGACACGATCAGCGTCGACGCCGCCGTCGCAGAAGCCTTCAAAACCTACGATGTCGTAGGATTTTTCGCCGATCCCGCCCATTGGCAGCCCCAGCTCGACCGCTGGAACGCCGAATTTGCGAGCCGGCTGCAGGTGCAGGCGACCGCGAACCGGCCGATCGAGTGGTGGACCAACCGCCCCAAGCAGATGGTCCACGCCCTGGAGACGTTCCACAATGCGGTCCTGGGCCGTGAGCTGTCGTTCACCCCGCCCGAGGACCGTGCCCCGAACTCGCCCGAGGCGGGCCTGGCCAGCACCTTGACCAGGCATGTGCTCAACGCCCGCCGGCGCCCGTCGCGGATGGGCCTGCAGATCGGGAAACTGACGCAGCATAGTCCGAAGAAGATCGACGCCGCGATGGCCGCGGTGCTGGCGCTGGCCGCCCGCAACGCCGCGATCGCCGCCGGGGTGCAACCACGCAGCCGGCTGATGTACGCGGCACGCCGTATTCGCTAGGTAAGGTCACGCAGGGCTGCGACCAGTAGGCATCATCACCGTCAGCCCTGCGCTGGAAACCGGCACCACAACATGCCGAAACATTTCCCGACCTAGCACTAACTCTTTTCCGCCCGGCGGCGATTCGGATGGTGTCGCTCCAGCCAGGGATAGGAACACCCGAATCGCTGCCGTCACCGGAACAGTCGCGTTTGGCAGCCCGATGGAAAACGCGAAGGCCCGGCGTGTGCGAGGTAGCGCCGTACGGGTCGGCAAACCCGTACGGCCCGGCGGGAACATCCCAGCTCAGAACTCCTCGCGGGGTTCGCAGCGCCGGGAAGGAGGCAACGCCGAACTATGCGGGGACAAGCTCGGTGTCGCCTACCTACTACCTGCATTCAGTGTGGGCAGCGAACCCGGAAAATGTCTACCCTTTAACGACCGTTAAATGTGCGCAGTTTTGAATGGTGCAAGTTGCACATAGTCCCATACCCGCAATTTTGGAAAAAGAAATAAGGCGGGGGAGTGCGGTGCGGCGTAAACCGGAAACCATCACACTGTCCGGGCCGAACCTGCGACTGATGGACCTGCGGTGGCTGGTCGAGCGCTGCGCGGATCTCGACCCGGCCAGCGCCGTCGAGATCGTCGCCCGGACCGGGCACGGCGACCCGTTCGAGATCGACTACGAGAAGATCGTCATCCGTCCCGGCTAGGGCGAAGAATGCATCGGTGTTCAGTTCTGGTGAAGGACCCCGGAAACTGAACGCCCCGCCCGCCGGCGACGAGGGCCCCCCGGGCGTGGATCGCCCGATCAGACCCGGAAGGCCCCCTGGTCGCGGCGCGGTGGTAGCAGCCACCCCGAACCCGCAACTGCCCGCAACATATTCCTCGCGCCGCTCAACTGTCCAGGTAGGTCACGAGCGTCACCTCACGCTCGTAGAGCAACTCGAGAAGCGCGACCAGCCGCCACCCGCGGGTCGTCAGCTTGGTGCGCTGGGCCACGAACGGCTCGCCGCCGGCGTCGGCCAAGCTCTTGTCCGTCGTGCCCAGGCACACCGCGGCCAGCACGTCGACGCCGAAGTTCGCCATCTCCAGGTCCAGGCGCGGGCTGCTGTAGGCATGGACCCGCTCGAACTGCTCCGGTGTGTAGATCCCCGGGAAGTCCCCGGCCAGCTGGTCGGGCATCGGCAGGGCCAGCGTCGACTCCGGACCGTGGCAGTGCACGAACGGGTCGACCTGCACCTCGTGGTCCTCGGTGTCGGTCAGCGGCACCGTCACCACCGCCGAGTACACGGCCGGGACGAACGCGTACACCCACATGCCGCCCTCGCCGGTGTCGTGCCAGCCGTCGACGCCGACCTTGGGCCAGTTCACGAAACCGCTGCTGCCGGGATGACGTGCTCCCATGACGAGCTCCTTAGACAAGGGCGAGGGCCCCGGCCGGTCACGAGCCGGACGAGACCCTCGCGTGCCTCCGCCCCAGAGGTACTACAACGGGGAAGCCCACCCAGTGTAAGGGCAGGACTACGGCAGGATCAGCGGGTCGCCGGTCTGCGGGTCCAGGAACACACCCTTGTCGTTGGCGTCCGGCCGGCGCTCACCGAGGTCCTCGGTGACGTCGGTGAAGGTGTTGCCCTCGTCCAGGTCGGTCTCCGGACGCAGCGTGAAATCGGGCCGATCTTCTCTGTCCATCCCCTCAGCCTGGCCGACCGCATGCCCGCACGCATGTGAGCGGCACCAGGGTCCCACCGACCTGCAGACGAGAGGCGGTCGACGCCGTGTCCGGCTGTGAGCACTGCACCCCCTGCTCCCTGCAGCGCATCGAGCTCGCGCTCGCGCGCATCGCACCCACCCTCTTACGAATGGAGATCCTCATGGCTACCGAGGCCGAACAGCTCAACGTGATCAAGAGCAAGCTCAGCGACGTGCACGCCGACGTCAAGGCCCGCCTGGACGCGGTCCGCGCCGAGCTGTCCCCCGAAGGTGCGGCGGCCCTCGACGAGGTCGTCGCCGCCCTGGACACCTTCGACGCCGAGATCGGCGACGCGGACGGCTCCGACGTGCCGGCCGCCCCCGGCCAGGTACCGGGCACCGACCCGGCCGTGGACCCGGGCACCGGCGCGGTCGTCACCCCGGAGAACGCCACCGACGAGAACGGCACCCCGCTCGACGCGGACGGCAACCCGCGGGTCTGACCCCGGGCCTGCAGAAACTCCGGTTCCGGCGCGGGAAAGTCGTCTCTGAGCCCGCGCCGGGCCCGGCCTGAACATCCTTCGCCGGTTGGCATCGGGGCCGGCGACCAGACGAAGCAGCGGTCCGCGCCATCTTGCGGGGCACGCTCGCTACCCGGTGCTAGACCCGGCCCGCACCGCCTCACCACAGGGTCGCGCCAATTCCGGGCGGGAGAGGCGGTGCGGGTTGGCCGCAGGAAACCACCCCAGCGAAACCGAACGGCGCCGCCGGCGGCTGCTCGCGCACGTCGCGCAGCGCGCCTGCCGCACCACCGGACCCACCCCGCAACCACCGATGCCGCAGGTCCAGATCGGTGTGTTCGCCCGCGTGGGTGAAGGCCCCGAGTACCTCATCGGCTGCGTGTCCAAGGCCGACGACCTGCCGGTGCTGCTGCGCCAGGTCGCCCGCAACCTGGCAGCCGAGCTCGGGAAGGGGTGACCGTGTCGATCCCCGACGCCGAGATCGTCGGCTCGCCCGGCTGGTGGATGTCCAAGCTGTTCGAGGGCCTGCAGGCCAAGGAACGCCGCAACCGCCTCGACAACCTGCACAAGCGCTACCGCGGCCAGTCGCCGCTGCCCGAGGCCGCCGACAGCGCCCGGGAGATCTTCTACAACTTCCAGCGCAAGGCCCGCACCAACTTCGCCCAGCTGATCGTCTCGGCCGTCTCCGAGCGGATGCGCGTCTCCGGATTCCGCACCGCCAGCGACTTCGACGAGACCGGCGACAGCGAAGCCGGCGAGCTGTGGCTGCGCGCCGGCCTGGACGTCGAGTCCAACGACACCCACGACAAGATGCTCAACCTGTCCGAGTGCTTCGTCGTGGTGGGGGAGTACGACGACGAGATCGCCGCCCCGGTGGTCACCGTCGAGGACCCCCGCACGATGATCTCCGCGGCCGACCCGCTCGCCCCGCGCCGGATGATCGCCTCGCTGAAGGTCCTGCACGACCCGATCACCGAGCAGGACCAGGCCTACCTGTACCTGCCCGGCCGGTTCTTCGGCCCCGGCAAACCCGCCCAGATCCGCGTCGCGGTCTCCAACACCCGCACCACCGGGCTCTCACGGGTGCCGTTCGACCCCAAGGGCTGGTCCTGGAACAACAAGCTCTCCGGCGAACTCGCCCACCCGCGTATCCCGGTCGTGCGGTTCCTGAACAAGGACGCCGTCGGGGAGTACGAGCTGCACACCGACCTGCTCGACCGGATCAACCACCAGGTCCTGCAGCGCATGGTCATCGCCACCATGCAGGCCTTCCGGCAGCGCGCCGTGTCCGGCCTGCCGGTCGAGGACGAGCAGGGCAACGAGATCGACTACAGCCAGGTGTTCACCATGGACCCCGCCGCGCTGTGGCAGCTGCCCAGCACCGCGAAGATGTGGGAGTCCGGGCAGGTCGACCTGACCCCGATCCTGTCGGCGGTCAAGGACGACATCTCCAACCTCGCCGCGGTCACCGAGACCCCCATGCACATGCTCTCCCCGGCCGGGGTCAACCAGTCCGCCGAGGGCGCCTCCCTGGTCCGCGAAGGCCTGGTCCAGAAAACCCAGGACCGCATCGACCGGACGCGCTCCCCGTGGGCGCAGGTCATGGGCCTGTGCTTCCTGCAGTCCGGCGACACCACCCGCGCCGACATCCGCCAGCTGCAGACCATGTTCGCGTCCCCGGAACGGCTCTCCTTCGCCGAACGCGCCGACGCGGCCAGCAAAGCCCAGAACGACATCCCGCGGCGCAGCCGGCTGATCCACATCTGGCAGTTCAGCCCGGCCGAAGCCGACCGGATGATGAGCGAGTGGGAAGAGGAGCAGCTCGTCGCCGCGGCCGCGCAGGCCGCCGCCGACAACGCCCTGGCCGCCCAGCAGCAGGCCGCGGCCGCCACCGAACAGCAGCAGATCGCCCCGGTCGACGAGCTCGACCTGGCCAACCTCGACCAGGCCGTCAACCTGGGCACCGACGCGGTGCCCGCCGGCAGCGCATGAGCGACACCCGGTGGCGGGTCTTCGCCGGCGAAATGGACGACCGGCTCTGGGTCTACCTAGACCAGGGCGGCCTGACCTGGCAGCGGGCCCACGAACTCATGACCGCCGCCATCATGAGTTTCACCGACAGTGAGTGCGACGACTGCCGCGAAGCCGCGTTTGAATACCTCTGCGAACTCGACGACCCGTGCGCCCCGAACGCCCCGTTCTTCGGCGAGCTCGACGGCGACCAGTACGTGATCATGACCGACACCGTGGAGAACCGTTGCCCAACGTCCGCTGGTTCGTCAGCGTCCAAGCCGAACTCGACAACGGTGACGACGACCTGGAGCCACAGCTGATAGGAAAGAAGATCTTCGTGGAGAACTACCTGGTCGAAGCGGTCCTGAGCCGCACCAGCGGCCTGCCCATCGACCCGGCCGACGCCGCGCAGATCATCTGCCAGCAGCTGTTCTTCTCCGTCGCCGACGCCCTGCACGAGCAGAGCCTGCCCGGCTAGATCCACCGCTGCCCGCCGGCCGCGAACGCGCGGTCCAGGACCAGCTCGGTCAGGCCGACCTCGGGCTCCAACGCCCAGCACTCACACGGCAGATCCACCCCGCTGTCCGCGGTGCACGACCCGACGCCGGCGAAGTGCTGGCCGTCGTCATGCCCGCAGCTGCAGACCACGGCGGGCTCGCCGCCCGTACGGCTGACCTTGCTCGGCATCCGGCATCCCCTCGGGTATAACTTGCGCTCTCACCCTGTAGGACCCTGGGCGCCCCGTGCCGTGAGGTCCCCGCACCAAGAAGTGACCCAGGTCACCGCAATGACTGCAATGCTAGTGCAAGAGCTCCGCAATGAAAGGCCGCACATGTTCACCCGTCACGCCGCGCCGGCGACGCTGACCAGCATGGGGCGCGTCTGCGCCACCTACACCCCCGGCAACGCCGACACCCTGCGCGGCCCCGCCCGCTTCAACGAGGTCTACCTGCGACTGCGCCAGCGCTACAACCGCCGCGCCGCCGCCCGGCTCACCCTCACCGCGTACCGCACCGGGATCGCCCTGTCCGGCGACCGCAGCACCCCGGCCGGCCGCGCCCGCGGCCGCCAGGCCCTGCGACGTATCGCCGACAGACGCCGCCGCCCCGTCACCTGAACAACGCCGGCCCGTTGCCCAGCACGTGACTGAATACGCCTGGCAGCCCGCCGGCCACCACCAGCGCGTCCACGGCAACATCGACCGCATCCCGGACTTCGACCCCCGCTCCGGCGACCACCTGTGGACCATCGCGACCATGTACCGCTGGGGAGGCCCGACCGTGGAAACCCCCACCCTGGACACCGAGAACCTGCTCCTGCTGGCCGGCCCCGGCTGCTACTACTGCGAGCAGCCCTACCACGAGAGCATCGCCCGCCGCCGCTGCAAAGGACCCGGACGATCGTGACGCTCCCGCACCCCGGCCAATGGCCGTGGTGGACCATCCACGGCGAGGAACTCATGATGCTGCTGCGCCGCTGCTACGACGGCGCCGACCCGGAGCTGGTCTACCTGGAGGCGTACGCCAACAGCGACCACGAACGCCACCCCAAAAACGAGGACTAGCGCTGGCTACGAGTAGATCCCTGAAGCCGATGCCGGCCGACGTAGCTCGCCGGCCGGGGAATCAGCCAGAAGGCGACGCTTGCCACGAGAGACGCATAGTCCAACCAAGACCCAGCCACGTTACAAACTCCGTCAGCGTGAAAACCCCGCGCTGACAGGGCGGGCGTACCGAATCGAGGGAGAACGTGGCCTCACGGCCCCACCGGAGACCCCGGCCTGGCAGCACGTGTGACCATGTTCTGTTAGCACCGGTTATGGGCCCGGCCGCCTCCATTTTGTGCCTGAGAGCGGTCGCGAACCGCGCGTGGCCTGGGTAACCACAAAGGCGTACGAGACCATGATGACACATCGGCTCCAGCGTCCGTCTCCGAACCGATGGCGGTAGTGTGACCACGGTTTTCTTGGTGGTTCTGATGACCTTCTTGTGGGAGACCGAAGGGTGGCACAGGCTTCCAGGCCGGTGCCACCCGCTCCGTTTCCACCCCCCGCCGGCGGCCGTGCCGCGCACCTTCAACTGGCCGGCCCGGCGTCAGGGCGTTTGAGCGGGCAAGGGGGTTGAAGATGGACAACCTGGATCGTCAGTGGTTCATGCTCGACCTGGCCACCCGCATGGACGACGCCGTGGCCGACGTGCTGGCCACGGGCCGCTATCAGGACGAGTTCGTGAGCGTGCAGTGGCAGTCGGTCCCGGCCGAAAGCCTGCTCGAAGACCTCCGGCAATGGAAGCGCGACGAGATCGCCAAGCTAGATCAGAACACGGACCGATGGAAAGGCAGCAGATGAAGGCCTCGGTCGGGCGCAACGTGCACTACATGTCCTACGGCACCCCCGGCGGCGAGTTCCAACCCGAATGCCGCGCCGCAACAGTCGCCCAGGTCATCTCCGACACCGAGGTCGCCCTGGTCGTCATGAACCCCACCGGGCTGTTCTTCAACAGCGCCCACCAGGACCAGGACGGAAAAGCCGGCGGCACCTGGCACTGGCCCGAACGCGTCGACTAAGCCCCCTCGGACGAGGGCACCTCCGGTGGCTCCGGGATGGACTCGATGCTCTCGACGTCGAGCGGAGACGGAATCTGCAGGTGGTAGACGTAGTCTCCGACGCTGATCATGCGAATAAGGTCATCGACGACCATCTCACGCGCAGCAGCTTCGTCAGACGCGCTGACGACGTAGAACTCGACGACTCCCGAGACCTTGTACGGCACTGACGACTCCTCACAGTCCGGCTTCAGCCCTAAACCGCGTCTCCAGCGACCCGGTTGACCTCCTCGTGCGCCCACAGGTGATCAGCCGGGTCGCAGCAATGAAGGAATGAACACCGCCAACCAGACTCGGTGATGATCGTGTCCCCGTCGTCGTCTACTTCGGTGATCTTCTCGTGGGTCATCTTGCAGGTGCAGACCATCATCCCGACTGCGGGTTGGCCCAGCACCTCAGTCATCGACGATGTCTTTCACGGCCTGGCGGATGCGGTCCATGGTGTCACCGATAACCGTTGCCAACGGGTGCTCTGAAAGGCTCCCCTCCGGCGCGCTCCCAAGATCGCTGATGTCGACGACGCCTTTGTAAGAGTCGGCTTCGTGAAGAGCGATCATCATCGGCGGATGGTCCGTGAATCCCTCCCGCCGAATGGGCGCCACGATGGGAGCGGCGTGGCGGTTGAACCGGTCGGAGCTGATGACTACCACGGTGAGGTGGTAGCCGCCGAGGTCGAAGCCCCTGATCTCCCCCTGAAGGATCAACGCTCGGACTCGCTGAGGCGGGCGGCCATGGCCGTGGCTCGGGCGGTACGCCAGGCGTCGCGTTCAGCGGTCTGCTCGGGGGCGAGCTGGCGGATAAGCGCCGCAGCGCGGCGCATGTTGTCCTCCATGATCTCGTGCCGGATCGCCCGGGTGGCGTAAGCCGACCAGTTCAGCCCGGCGGCCTCGGCTGCGCGCCGGCTTGCATCCAGCGTGTTCGGGTCGATGGACAAGGGTTGGGTTTTCATCGTTCGTGCCATCCCACCAGCCTACCGTGTTATTAACGGCGTTGATAGTCGCGTGCTACTTCCGGTCGCTGGCCGCGGCACAGGCTGGTGACATGCTCATCCCTCTGCCAGTGATCACGGCATAGTACGCGCGTTCTAAACCGGGTCTACCTTCCAGGGGTAGAACGAATGTACGATCATGGTCATGGCAGCAGAACCCGAAGTCACATCTCAGGTGGAAGCGGAAGCCCGGGCCTCCCGTCTGCGCCGGGATGCCGACCTGGCGCGCCTGCGGGCCGGCGGCGTACGGCGCCAACTGACCACCACCCCCGAGAAGCGCGCCGAGATCCGCGCAGCGCTCTCGGGGTGAAGAACGGCTAGGCGTTGTCGAATTTGTCGATTTCAGCACGCAAGGCGTCGATGAGCTGCTGAAACTGCGTCGTCATCTGCTCACGGAGTTCCCAGTATTTCTCCGGGAGCTTCGGATCTAGTTTGCTCACGCCCTGCCGTTCCGTCTCGCCTTGATCGGACCAGTGGTGGAATGTTACGTATGCCTCGGTCGATAACTTGTCGAACGGCTCCCACGCGTCCTGGATCTCCGGGGGGCACAGCAGCATGATTCGCAGCTTGAGCTGCCGCTGCTGACCGAGGAAGTCCTGGAGCGCCAGAATGCTTTCGTCCTCGTGTTTGCGGACACTGTTGCGTAGTTCTTCGATCAACTGCTTGGAGCGTTCGTCTGTCTGGCCTCGATCGACCAGCCCGACGAAATCGAAGAAAGTCATCGGGAGTGTGTGGAGG
Source organism: Mycobacterium sp. (assembly GCA_040511255.1). Classification (GTDB taxonomy): domain Bacteria; phylum Actinomycetota; class Actinomycetes; order Mycobacteriales; family Mycobacteriaceae; genus Mycobacterium. The sequence continues at coordinate 16,872 of JBEVHL010000380.1, forward strand.
ATCTTCTCCCCGAGCGAGAGCATGTCGATGAAGAGTTCGATGCGTCGATCCCTGAGCCGCTCGGACCGTTCGGCTTGATAGCGTCGGCGCTCCTGCCGTGCGTTGTAGATCAATGTCATGGAGACGGCGATTACGGCGCCCACGCCGCCGGCCATGCCGAGTAACGCGTTTTGCCACCACTGCATCGGGCGACACTACAGGTGGCGGTTTGGAATGCGGTGCGCTACGAAGTCGCACCCGGCGCCGGGCCTGCCGCGGCGAGCACAACTTCGTAGTACGTACGCCGCCCAGTCGGTCGCTCACTGGACCTCAAGATGAGCGACTCAACGGTGAACGGGCGGCCGTCGATGTCCACGGCCATCCCCGCCGGCGGGAGGGCGTCCACATCAAGCTGATACGGGTAGAAGTCAGGCTCGCCCTGCACCTTGATCACAATGCGCACGGTCGTTATGCCTCGGACGGGGAACCAACAAGGTTCACCAGGTGGGTGACGGCCTGCCGTTCGTAGAGGCTCAGTGGTGTCTTGAGCTGGTCGTCCGGCAGCTCAAGGATCTGCCGGCCGATTTCGCTCAGTTCCGCTGCCAGGCGGTCTGAGATCACCACGACCCGTCCGACGACGCCGGTCAAGTTCCGGATCTGCTGCAGCATCTCCCGGTCGTAGCGGTCCGGCAGCTGGATCGCACCTGGGTCGACAAGCTCTGAGGCCGACACGGCAATCACAAACGGTGGGCACGGAACGAAACCGCCGGCCGCGTAGGACTCGAAGCCCTCGGGGCAACGCCGGAAGCTCTCCTGGATTTCCTCTAGCACGGCCTGTTCTCCATATGATCGATAACTTTGATTATGTCAACCTGGCAGCTCAGCCCCGGCTCCTCCGATACCCGCCGATGTGCTGGTTGCGGACGCTGGATGTGGTCTCGTGCGACGCCTCCGCCCACAGCGTGCCGTCTGCTTGCCACAGCTGGATGAAGTGACATCCGTACCGCCCTTGGCAACGGTGCGGCGACATTGCCGTGACGATCAGCCCGGCGGCCGCGGCCTCCCGTGACAGCTCCACCGCGACAGCGAGAGCAGCGTCCAGCTCGATCAACTCGCGGCTCATCGCAGCCCCCGATGCTGCTCCAGGAATTCCCGCAGCATCAGCGCGGTCATCTCGTGCGGTGTCATGCCCAGGTGCTCGGCGTGCCGGGCAGACCTGGCGACCGCGTCACGGGCTTCGACGTTGGGCAGTAGGCGTCCGGCGGCGCAGTCCCGGCACAGGGAGAAGCAGAGCACCCCGGCCGGTGTCTGGGCGGCGCACTTGGTGGTGCTGTAGCCACCGCAGTTGTCGCACTCCTGGGCCAGGGGGCAGTTGCTCAGGTCATCGAGTCGGCTCATCAGGCACTCTCCCCTCGGTGTCGTCGGTTGGCTGAAGGTTGCTCGGCCGCGCGCGGACCGCGGCCAGCGGGCAGTCGTTATCGCAGTCGACCTCATCGCAGACCGGGCAGCACAGGCCGTCGCTCTCGGCGAGGGTCTCCACCTCGCGGGCTATCTCCAGCAGCTCCTCTCGGGCTGGTCCGGACTCGAACGACAGGCCCCATCCCGCGACCTGGCGCAGCGTGGCCACCACGGCAGTGATGGTCGGATTCTCGGTCATGGCCTCACTTAGTCTCGGGGACGGCGTCGCAGGCGTTGCAGATACGGATCAACGAGTAGCCCCCCGGCAGCGTGTCGTCGCGAACGAGAACCACGCGCTTGCGGGCGCCGCAGATCAAGCACCCTTCGCGGTGCGGATTCTCCAGACCGAGAGGATCCGACGTCACGTCCGCGATCGTTTCACTGCAGGCCGACCAGTCCGCGGACCAGCCTCGCGCCCGCGATGCCGAGAGCTTCGCGGGGGCTGGGGCGTCCGACGAGCAGCTCGACGTTCAGCTTCTCGCCGGCCTGCGGGCCGGTGAGGACGTGGCGGCCGTACCAGCGGCGGCCGTCGCGGCACGCCGCGTAGAGAACGGTGACTTCCTGAGCTGCCGGGTGTTCCTGCAGGCGGCCCTGCTCAAGGAGCTCCTTGGCGTGCTCGTCCAGCGCCTGCGAGTGCACGAACCACATCTCCTGGGCGAGTGCCACGAACAGAATCCTGTGGCCCTCCTTGGTCGCATCGGCGTGGGCTTTGAACATGACCTTGCTGACGAACTCGTCGACGTCGACCTGCCCTTCCGGGGCCAGGGCGTAGATGTCGGTGTGCAGCTGGTCCTGGGCGGGCAGCCCGAGCGGCCCGATCGCGTCGGGGGGCGCCGACACCACGTGCATGTGGTGCAGGATGGCGCCTGGTTCCGACTGCGAGAGCAGGCTGTTGAGGTGCTGCATGATCGTCTCTTCGGCGATGGTCATCCGGTCTCCTCGGTCTCCTCGGTGTCCTCACGCAGGGCCGCCTTTTCGGCGGCGGCTCGGTCGAGTGCGTCGTCGATGGCGCGGTGCAGGTCGTCGCGGCGGAAGGTCACCATCGTCTGTGAGTCGGCTTCGACCATCTCGATCGGGCCGGTGCCGTACATGTTGGCCATCCGCCAGGCGTCGACGATGGCGACCAGGTCCTCCATCGGCACGGCGGCCGCGACGGGCACGCCGGGCAGCCCGAGGTAGCGAACCTGCTCGGGTGTGAGGTCGATCAGGACCTCGCCGGAGAAGTCACCGTTGTGGCGGTACCGCCGGCCGCTGGGTGTGTTGCTGATGTACACCGTGCTCTCCTCGTCTTGGTCCGGGGCGTCGGCCGCTGCACGCGACGGCAGGGTGGAACTCGTTGGGCAGGCAGTCGGTTTCGTAGGCCGCGCACCGGGTGCAGAACCGGTACCAGAGCCCGTTGGAGTCTTCGTCCCACGCCCAGTTGTGGGTGGCGAGGGCCTGCTCAGTCCGCGGGTCCGGCATCGACCTGGTCGCCGTTGAGGAGCTGATCGGGGCTGGTGATGTCCTGGGCCAGCTCGATCGCGACGGGGTCGCCGGCGGCCGCGAGCTCCTGGATGCGGTTGAAGACCCGCACCCGCTCTACGGCCATCTCCGCGTGGCACTGCCCGACGCTGAGGCAGACCCGCTCGTGCAGCCCGCCGGCGAGGAAACACAGGGCGCCGATATCGGCGCCTTCCGGGCCGTAGGCCTGACAGTCCCACATTCTTTCGTCCTCTTCAGGGGGTTCGGAACCGGCGCATCCGGCGCCGGTCACGGTAGAGGCCGCGGATCCGCGAGGCCCGCTCGGCGTGGTCGAAGATCGCGTTGACCGCGGCCCAGTCCTCGGCCGGGGTGAGCCCGGCGGGGATAGCGGCGATCTGTTTGCAGAACGGGCAGCCGAGGTGGCGGTCGCGGTTCTGGGCTGTCCGGGGGCGCGTCACTGGCATGGTCACGTCCCGTCGGGGTGTTCGTCGGGGAACGGCTCGACGGTGTAGCCGCTGCTGGTCCTCGGTTCGCTGGGGGCGTAGGTGGCGCGGGCCCGGTCGGGGCGCTGCAGTTCACAGAAGTCGATCTCGACGAAGTTGAGTTCGCCGCGCAGGTAGGCGAGCAGCTTCAGGCCGTCGTGGTCGGGGACCTCGACGGTGACCTGCATCCAGTCGTGGTTCACAGCCACACCTCGACGATGACGGGGTCGTCGTCGGGCCGGCGCGGCACGCACACCAGGTCGTTGGCGTTGGGTACCAGGTCGCGGGCTTGGTCCAGGGTGTTCGCGGTGCCCATGTACGCCCCGTGCTGGACGGTGCCGGCGGTGATCTCGGCGCGCCGCACGATGAATTGCACGCCGGGCCAGTCGGTGGGCCGGTGGTAGATGGTGTACATGACCAGGGCGCGCTGGTCGGAGACGGGCATCAGCCGGCCCAGAACAGGACGCCGGCGAGCAGGTGCTGCTCGGGCATGTCGCGCAGCAGGGCCAGGGCCTGATCGGTGGACGCCGAACAGGTCGGGCAGTCGTGGATCATGCCGATCCGCTGGACCAGGTCGGGGTCGGTGGTTGCCACCCACTCCGCGTGGTGCAGATCCTCGCCCATCTTGAGCGCCGCGTCGCGGCTGACGGCGTCGACGAACAAGCTGACCAGCGGGATGTTCGGGGCTTTGAAACCCCCGACGTTGGTGAACAGCCCCGGCGGCGCTACCAGGATCATCGAGTCTTGGCCGGCGATCGGCCGGTGGTCCAGTTCGGTTTCGACCAGGTACCCCACTTCGCTCACAACTCCATGGCCTCCTTGATCATCTGGTCGCCCATCTGGTCGGCGGTGATGCCCAGGTGCGTGCAGTGCTCCATGGCCAGCTTCACCGCGGACGGCAGGCCCAGGATCGGGCCGACGTCGCCGGCCTGCAGGCAGTCCGGGCACAGGGTCACGCAGTACACGCCGACCGGTGTCTGGGCGGTGCACACGCTGAGCTCGCCGTGTGCGGTGCCGCAGTTCGCGCAGGTCCCGTCGAGCGGGCAGCCGGTGGTGTCGTCGAGGCTTCTCACCGGCGGTCCCCTTCGCGCAGCTCCAGGTTGTCTTCCAGGTCGGTGAGCATGTTCTCCCGCGGGGTGGCCAGGTTCGCCAGGGTCACCGTTGCGCCGGCGTCGCGCAGCATCGGGTTGTCGCGCATCGCGATCGCGCGTTCGCAGGCGGCCGCGACGTCGACGAGCAGAGCGAACAGCATCGCGTCGTCGGAGCCGTAGAGGTCGACGTCGTACCACTCGCGGGCGATCCCGAGTGCCTCTTCCGGGCTCATGAGCGTGACTCGAGAAGGGCATGGGCCAGGTCGCCGGGGTGCAGCTGCAGGACGAAGCGCTGCCGCTCATGCAGGTACTGCACGCCGATGATGTTCACGGTCACGCCGTCGACGTCGACCACGACGGAGCAGTCCGGGTCGGCGGAGCTCAGCACCTTGGAGACGACGCCCGCGGGGATCGGTGTGGGTGCGGGGATGCTCTGGCTGGTGTGGGTCATCAGGTTCTCCCTGTCGCGGATTCCCGCGCAACTTATCTCATCGCAGTTGTTCGGCGGCCTGGTGCAAGCGGTCCCCCGCGGGCCAGCGGTGCCAGGTGGCGCCGCAGTCCGGGCACCGCCAGTACAACGCGCTGGGCCAGATCTCGGTGACGATGACCGGCTCGACGCGCGATAACCACCGAAACGTGGTCCGCCGGTAGATCAGGTTGACGCCGCAGGCTGGGCAGTCGGCGATGCCGTGCTGCGGGTGCACCGGGGTCACGCCCGTCGCCAGTGGCTGGCCAGGATCGCGGTGTACGAGCCGAGGGTGATACCCATCAGCCAGAGCACGACGCCGGGTCCGTCGGTGAGCAGGCAGGCCACCGAACCGGCGGTCACGACCAGCACACCGAAGACGTCGATGGCCACCGCGGCGGTGTCCAGCCGCCGGCGCCGCCGGCGCGGGCGGCCGGTGCCGTCGGTGATGTGGGCCAGCCAGGACATGTCTTCGGTGTCCTCGTACTTGCCGGCCGCGCCGCTGGGCCGCGGCTCACTCATGGGGTCCCCCGGTCGCGGTGCAGGTTGCCGTGCAGGTCTTCGACGTACCAGGCGGCTTTGACCCACCAGTCGAGCTCTTTCTCGCTGGGCGGCCGGCGGTGGTTCATGTGCGCGGCGCAGCTGCCCTCGCTCTGGGTGAAGAACAGCACGTCGTCGAGGATCTTGAACATCGGCCCGGCCCATTCCTGCGGGTCGATGCGCTCGACGTCGTAGTCGATGCCGTCGACGACGAACGGCAGCGACGGCACGCAGTGGTAGAAGACGCCGTCGTCCTGGCGGGTGTAGACCAGCCCGGCCCGGACGAAGTCGGTGGGGATCTTGTAGCCGGCGGCCAGGTGCCCCGCGATGAGGTCCTCCTCGCGGACGGTGACCAGTTTTCCCTGCGGAACCCCAACCGGCTCGCTCATCGGCGCCGCCGTCCGTACATGGTGTGCATCCGCTTCATCCGGCGGTTCCACCTCATGGCCAGCCAGTACATGCGCCAGTTCTCAGAACTTCGTCTGTGCCTCACCGGCGCCCCTCCTCCTCGCTGAAATTCATGGCAACCAGTCTGCTGCCGCGTGGAATGCCACACAATCGCTAAGGCATCCTAGGACGGTTAAGAGGTGGTGGCGTTGCCCACGGCGGATGGCCAGCTCACCGCGGCTGAGGTGGCGCAGATCGTGGCGCTGGTCCAGGCGCAGGCGTTGCTGCGCGAGCAGCTGACCGCCACGGCGGTGGCCGGGGTGACGGCGCCGCTGCGGGTGTTTACCAAGTTCTGGTCGGCGGCCGCGATCAACACCTACCTCGACACGGTCATGAAGGTGGTCCGCCCGGCGCAGACCCGGATGGCCCGGACCACCGACGCGTACCTGGCCAGGGTCATGACGATCATGGCCGGCCGGCGCGTCGACCCGGTCGGGGCGGTCGACGTGAGCAAGCTGCGACGGGCGATCAGCCCGGCGCAGGCCACCGCGATCGCCGCGGCGCTGCCGGCCGGCTACGACTACGCGCCGAGCCAGCGGGTCACCACGACCAGCAACCAGACCTCGTCGACCGCGACCACCGCCACGGTGTCCGCGGCGCCGACGACCAACGCGGCCGCGCCGGCGACGGTCGACCCGCGGCAGGTCTACGGCCGGATCTTCGACTCGGCGCGGTTCTACGCCGCGTCGCGCAACCTGAGCATCCCGCAGCTGCAGACCCGCAGTGTCGCGCGGGCCGCGCACGTCGCGGCCACCGACATCATGCTGGCCGACCGGGCCCAGTCACGCCAGACGATGCGGGCCCGCGGAGTGCAGCGCTACCGGCGGGTGATCCGCCCCTACGCCGGGCAGGGAGGCCCGGTCTGCGGTCTGTGCATCGTGGCCTCCGACCGGATCTACACCATCGAGGACCTGCTGCCCATCCACGGCAACTGCCGGTGCGAGGTCGTCCCGGTCGGCTCCGCGCAGGATCCGGGCAAGACCCTCAACGACGAAGACCTGGCCACCCTGTACGCGGCCGCCGGCTCCACCGGCGGCCGGCAGCTCAAGACCGTACGGGTCACCATCAGCGAACACGGCGAGCTCGGCCCGATCCTGAGCTACGGCAACCACAACAAACGGGGAGTCACCGAAGTGGCCGCAGCGACCAGCACCGACCGGCAGACCGTGGCCCGCGCGCAGCTGGCCTCCTACGAGAAGTCCATCATCGCGCTGCGCGAGCAGGACGCCGCCGGCAAGGACGTGACCAAGGCCCTGACCTGGCAGAGCGACAAGATCGCCGCGCTGCGCGCCGAACTCGGGGTCAGCTGATGAACGACGGCTAGTCCGGCGGGGTGAACGACGCCTCGATCTCGGCCAGCCGCGCTTCCGGGACCAGCTGCGCGACCGTCGGGATCGCACTCATGAACGCGCGCGCCGCGGTGCTCTCGATGCTGTCGAGCATCAGCTGCTGCAGCAGGTCGGCTTCCTTGCGATCCAGGTCGCGGTGCGCCTGACCGACCTGGGCCTCGATGCCGGAGATCATCGCCCGGCGCAGATCGGCGCGATCCGAGCGGTCGCAGCCGATCGTGGGATAGACCATCGACTTGGTCTGCACCAGCCGGTACTGCTGGGCGACCGGCTCGATCAGCTCACGCATGTCCTTGAACGCCTGATCGGCGATCTGCGACAGGCGGTAGTTGAGGTCGGCGACCAGCTTGTCCTGATCGGCGTAACGGTCGTGGATGCGTTTGTCGACCTCGGCGATCAGCTCGATACGGCGCTGGTCGACGTCGGCGTGCAGGACCTTCATCCGCTGGCGCACCAGGGTGCGTAACTCCCGGCGTTCCGTGGCGTTCATTCCCATGCCCACGACGCGTCCTCACGACCCCTTCTGTGGTTGCCCTTCAAGACCCGGTGTCGGGTGGCGGCGTTGCGTAACGCGCTACTGCCCGGCGCCGCATTTATACGGCGCTGCCGCGACGACCCGCAGAGAGATGTTGGGCATCAGGACCGTGGGCCGCCGCGGCCCCGTTCCGGTAACAGCTTCCAACTGCCACCGGCGCGGGACCGCGAGCCTACCGAAGATGCCGCTGCGGCCGCCGGGCCCGAAGTGACACGGGCGGGTGACATGGGCCTGACCGAGCACGCGCGCGCGGAGCTGCAGCGCGCCGGGCTGTTCGAGCAGGACCTGGCCCTGGCCGAGGCGCTGATCGACGCGGTCACCGCGATCGAGGGGTACGTGGCGGCCGGGTACGTGCACGCCGGCGACCTGGTCGAACCGCTGAGCACACTGCTGGCCCACGGCACCCTGAGCGAGCTCACCGACGACCCCGGCGAGTGGGCCGACCGGTATGCCACCACCGGGCGGGTGCTGTGGCAGAACCGGCGAAACCCGTACGCGTTCAGCTACGACGCCGGGCGCAGCTACTTCCTGCTGGCCGAACTGCAGGCCTACTCCCCCTACCCCAGCCCGACCTACCGCACCGCGGCGACCGTGGCGATCCCGGACAGCGAGGGCGAGGACTGAGCACGTGCGTATCCGCTGGCTGGAACTGCCGCTGGCCAACCCGCACGCCGACACCCGGTTCGCGCTGGTGGCCGACCGGATCGGCGGCTACGGCGAGGACAGCATCGACGCGCTGCGGGTCTTCGCCGACCAGGTCGGCGCGTGCGGGGTGCTGATCGGCGACGAGATCGAGCTGACTCCGGAGCCGGCGTACTACGTCGGCGCCCGGCGCCGCGGCGGCGGGCTGATGGCCCGGCTGCGGGCGATGGCCCAGCCCCCGCAGCGGCACCCCGAACCGGCCCGGCCGGCGATTACGGAAGAGAGATTTCCGGTGCCTGCACCAGGCCCGGCCGGACCGGACGACGACACGATACCCGGCTTCCGGGCCCCGGGTTCCGACCCCAACAACTACTGACGCGCGGGCGCCGCCACGGCGCCCTTTTTTCTGCGCCCCTGTTCCGCCACCCATAGCGCCGCCAGCAGCCCCCACCCCTTTCGCGGGTGCGGGGCCAGCCCGTCATGGGCCCACACCCGACACCCGACATGGGAGAAGCACGTGCACATCACCCCCAACGCGGCCCGCGAAATGCCGGCCGGGTTCCCCTCGAAGGTCCACCCGATCACCGGCCTGCCGGTGTATCCGCTGGGCGTCACCAAGCGCGGACAGCTGATGTGGCCCGTCATGGGCGGCTCCCAGCCCACCGGCGACGACCAGCACCAGCCGCCGGCGCACACCCCGGTCCCGGGCCCGCCGCCCGGGCCGTCGCCGCAGCCCAACCCCCACCACCAGCCCGGCCCCGGGCAGCCCACCCCGGCGATGTTCCCGCCCGCCACGGGCCAGGGCCTCAACGACAACGGCTACCCCGACCACACGCCGGTGCAGCAGATGACCGCCGAGCAGCAGGCCGCGTACTGGCGCACCTACGCGCGGCGCAACGAGTCGCGCATCAAGGAGATGGGCGACTACCAGGACCTCAAAGGCAAGGCCGAGGCGTACCAGAAGCTGCTCGACGAAACCGCCACCGAGCAGCAGAAGGCCGTCACCGCGGCCGAGGCCCGCGGCCGGCAGTCGGCCCTGGCCGAGGCCGGCGGGCAGATGGTCGAGGCGTACGTGCGCGCGGCCGCGACCGGGCGCATGAGCGACGAGCAGGTCAGCACCCTGCTGCAGGGCCTGGACCGCACCCGGTTCGTCAACCCGAGCTCGGGCCAGGTCGACGCGCAGATGATCTCGGCCTACATCGGGATGCTCGCTCCCGCGCCGGCGCCCGGCATGTTCGCCGCGCCGGTCTACGCCCCGCCGGTTCCCGGCCAGATCCCTGGCCAGATCCCTGGCCAGAACGGTGGCCAGAGCATGCCGGGCCACTACCCGCCCGGCACGACCGTCAACGGCCTGATCGGCGCCCAGGGCACGCAGCTGACCTACGGCCAGGCGCAGCCCCAGCCCGGTCAGCAGCCGCAGTGGTCGACCTATCCCCCGCAGCTGCAGCAGCAGCTCCCGCAGCAGCAACCCGGTCAGCAGCCCGACATGGGCCAGGGACGCCAAGTCCCCAGCTACGGCCAGGCGCAGTACCCGAGCGCACCCGCCAGCGGACTGGAGGCCGGCAAGGCCGTGGCCCGCGCGCGATTCAACAAGCCCGCACAGCAGCAGCGGTAAAGCCGCCTCCCTGGCGCCGGGCGCAATTCAGACAAAGGAGCAGTAACCCATGGACATTTCCGTCCGTAAAACCGGCCCCTTCCGGGTCGAGGACCGGAGCTGGCTCGGGTCCGCGCACGGCACCACGGCGACCCGCACCGTGACCCTCGACACCAGCGCGTTCACGCAGGCCACGCACTTCCCGAACGGCTACATCGCCTCGGGGACGCTCGTCAGCCGCATCGACGGATCGGGCCTGTGGGGCCCGTACGTCGCCGGCTCGGCCAGCACCGGCCACCTCTTCAACTCCACGCCGGTCACCGCCAACGGCGCTGACGTCGGCGCGCCCGTGCTGGAGCACGGCGTCGTGTTCGTGCCCAACCTCCCGGCCAACTCCGGCCTCTCGCCCGCCGCGCGCACGGAGCTGTCCGACCGCGGCCTCATCTACCGCGACTAAGGGGATCTCTTAAGTGATCATCGATGACTTCCTGGAGCCGGCGCAGCTCACCGGCTTCGTGCGTGAGGTCCCCGGGCCCGCACAGCTGACGCTCAACCGGTTCCTCCCGGACCGCAACATCGGCGACATCGAGGCTGCCCTGGACAGCGTGACGCGGACCAACCGCGCCGCGAAATTCCGGGCATATGATGCCGAAACGCCCATTGGGCGCAGGGACCAATTCGAGAGCAAAAGGGTCAAACTCCCCCCTCTCGGGCAGAAATTGCCGATCGGGGAATACGAGCGCCTGACCCTGGAGCGCATCCGCACCGGCGGCGACAACCGCGCCGGAATCGTGGACGCGATCTACGACGACGCCGAGACCAACACCCGCGCGGTCTACAACCGAATGGAGATCGCGCGCGGCGACGTCCTCGACGACGGCAAGTTCACCCTGGCCGGGGAGAACGGCCTGAAGCTGGAGGCGGACTTCGGCCTGCCGTCGAGCCACATCGTCACCGCGTCGACCCCCTGGGACGACTCGGCGAACGCCTCCCCGCTGACCGACCTGCGCGCGTGGATCGCCACCTACGTGGCCGACACCGGCGAGCGGCCGGCGTACATGGTCGTGAGCGAGGCGATCTACTCCTCGCTGCTGCTCTCGGCCGAGGTCCGCCAGCTCTCCGCCAGCCTGGCCGGCACCCCGAGCCTGGTCACCGACCAGCAGCTCGGCCAGGTCATGGGCGCGTTCCGGCTCCCGCAGATCATCCCGTACGACACCCTGCTCGACGTCGACGGCACGACCAAGCGGGTCCTCAACGACAAGAAGGCGATCTTCCTGCCCTCGGACCCGACGTCGCTGGGCTTCACCGCCTGGGGCATCACCGCCGAGGCGCTGGAACTCGCCGGCGGCCAGAACCCGTCGCTGGAGTTCAACCAGCTCCCGGGCCTGGTCGGCGTCGTCATCAAAGAGGGCGACCCGGTGCGCATCTGGACCAAGGTCGGCGCGGTCGGCATGCCGATCATCACCGACCCGCGGCGCCTGATGGTCGCCACCGTCCTTTCCTGATCGGACTGATGCACATGCCGCGCGTACTGCGCACCGACGTCTACGTAGCCGGCCGTCGTTTCCTGGCCGGCTCCACCCCGCCGGACGCATACGCGCGGCGGATCACCAACCCTCAGGCCTGGCAGGACGGCGGCGACTTCCTGGTCGATCGCCTGATCGACCAGGACCCGGAACTCATCGAGGTGCTCGACGTGACCGGACCCGTGCCCAACAGCAACGACACCTCCCAGGCCGGCGACAACACCAACGTCGTCGCGCTCGAACCCACCGGCGTGACCGGCGGGCCCGAGCCGCGGCCCGGGCCCAGCACCGGCGCGAACACCGCCGGCGCGGGACCCGCACCCGAACCGGAGCCCGCGCCGCGCCTCAACGCGCCGCCGCGCTCCGGTAAGGGATCGGGCACCGACGCGTGGGAGGCATTCGCCCGCGTGCACGGCGTCGCCCTGACCGAGGGCTTCGACCGCGGCGACATCATCGCCGCGTGCGAGGCCGCCGGCCTGGTCGACCCGGCATAGACCCACGGGCCGGGGCGGCGACTTGGACTCCCCGTCATCCGTCAGTCGCCCCGGCCCGTGCCCGACCCCCTCATCCCGCCGGCCGCCGTCGGCCACCACGCGTCCACTCAGGAGGAGAACCGATGGCGAACGCCGTCTACGACGCTTTCAAGCAGGGCATCCTCAACGCCGAATACGACCTGAACACCGCCGGCATCAAGGTCGCCCTGGTGCGTAACTACACCTACAGCGCCAGCCACGCCACCATGTCGGACGTCACCACCGCCGGTGGTGTCGTCAACGGCACGAGCGCCGCGCTGACCAACCCGACGATCACCGGCGGGGTCTTCGACGCCGACGACACGTCGATCACCACGACCGCGTCCGCGGTCAACCACTACTTCATCATCTTCCAGTCCTCCGCCGTGACCGGCGGCGCCGACGTCGCCGACACCGCGCAGAAACTGGTCGCGTACTTCGACACCGGCTCCGGCCTGCCGGTGCAGCCCGGCAACGGCACCGTGACCATCACCTGGGCCAACACGACCAACCGCATCGTGAAGATCGGCTGATCAGCGCACGTAGAAGGGATGTGACGCGGTGGCGATCACCAGCAGGGAACAGCTCGTCGCCGCGTCACAGAACGCGAGCGTGCAGCACTACTACCGCACCGGCATGTCAGTGCCCGGGGTGCTCTCCGCCCGGGCGAGCAGCTTCTCGGTAGCCGGCTGGCCGATGCCCGGCAGCCAGGTCAGCGCACAGACACTCAACTCCACGAGCGTCGGCGCCCTGTGGCTGGGAGACGCCGCCGCCGGCGCCCGCTGGTACCTCACCGGGATCGCGGCCAGCGGGCAGTACGACAACTCGGCGATGCTCATGGACCGGCTCTCCCAGAGCGCCGGGACCGCGCTGGTGCTGTCCACCGCCACCGCGCAGACGATCAACTTCGGGCTGCTCCCGGCCCGTCAGGGCACCGACTACTCCAGCTACGGCGTCTACCTAGAGGCCTACGTCGGGACCGCCAGCAGCCTGGCCACCAGCGCGATCACGGTCAGCTACACCAACGAGAACGGTGTCGCCGGGCGGGCCGGCACGTTCCCCGGCGGCATGCCCGCGTACGGGGCGTCCACCGGCTGGACGATCGGACCGATGACCCTGCAGGCCGGCGACATGGGCGTCAAGAGCATCGAGACCGCCACCGTCTCCGGCGGCACCACCGGCACCACCGCCGGCTTCGTGTTCGCCAAACCCCTGGCCGCGGTGAACATGCCCTACTGGGGCGGCGAGACCCGCCTGGGCTACGCCGACCTCGGGCTGGTCGACCTGGGCGCCGACCCGTGCCTGTACTGGCAGGTCGCGGGCAACGGCTACGGCGTCTCCTCGACGTTCACCGCCACCATCACCTGCGTGACGGGGTGAACTGACATGGCCATCACCAGCCGCGACCAACTCATCGCCGCCCTCGCCGGGCCCTACGGGTGGACCGGCGGATTCCAGAAGACCGCCTCGCTGAGCGGCACCCGGCCGATGTCGTCCTGGACGCACCTGTCGCCCTTCACCCTGAGCAACACCGCACCGACCACCACGGCGGTCGCCTGTGACGCCGACACCCCCGGCGCGATCGCGGTGCCCCGGGTGCAGCAGAGCGGCAAGAGCCTGTACCTGGCCGCCCTGTCCGCCACCTCGGCGTCGGTCACCACCTGGATGCTCTACGACCGGGTCGCCCACGTCGGCGGGCTGGTCGGCAACACCCTGGCCACCCAGCCCATCACCGGGCTGGCCACCCCCGCCCGGTGCACCAGCTCCGTCGGGGTGCAGGCCTACCTGGAGCTCTACACCTCCGTGGGTACCGGCCCCAACTTCGCCATCTTCCTCAAGTACACCAACACCGCCGGGGTCGCTAACCGCACCGGGGTCATCGCGCCGGGGTTCACCGGCTGGCTCAACAACATGATGATCCCGTTCCAGCTCGCCGCCGGCGACCTGGGTGTGGCCAGCGTGCAGAGCCTGCAGTTCGGCAACACCTCCACCGCCGCCGGCAACGTCGGGGTCACCCTGGCCCGGCCGCTGCACACCCTGCCGGCCAACACCGCCCAGCAGTCAAACCGGCGTAACTACCTGACCATGCCCGACCTGACCACCAGCCCGTGCCTGTTCTTCGGCTACATCGGCGCGACCTCCACCATCGCCGGGACGATCAGCACGGTGGAGGCCTGATGATCAGCACCAAGGACGCCCTGGTCGCCGCCATGGCCGGCGGCTACACCAGCCCGCTGGGCTGGTACAACCTCGGCTCCGGCGGCACCGGGGCCGGCGCGCAGAACTCCGGGTGGATCGCCGGGCACCGCCGCGGCGACCTACCGGCCGTCGGGGTGGCCGCGACCTGCAGCAGCAGCACCCCCGGCGCCGTGCCGCTACCGGCCACCACCGCCGGTAACAGCTGGTACCTGGGCGCGGTGTCGATGACGTTCTCCAGCGGGCAGGCCTGGCTCTACGACCGGCTCGCCCAGGTCCGCCTGGACACCACCGTCACCACAGCGCAGCCGATGAGCCTGACCCGCCCCGCCCGCAGCACCAGCGCCCACGGCGTGCACGCCTGGCTGGAAATCGCCGTGAACTCCACCGCCATGGCCATCCCGAACAGTCCCGTCAGCTACACCAACAGCGACGGTGTGCCCGGGCGCACCGGGTCGTTCGGCGCCACCGGCGGCACCATCTACAACGCCAGCCCGACCTACCCGGGGCTGATGCTGCCGATGTTCCTGCAGACCGGCGACCGCGGGGTCTCCAGCATCGAGTCGGTCACCCTGGGCAGCACCCTGCCGATGAGCGTGATCGTGCACCTGTCGCGCAACATCTTCACCGCCGGGTTCGGCTGGCAGACCGCCTCCGTGCAGGCCGGATTCCTGGACCTGGGCGCGACCAGCCTCGGCGCCGACCCGTGCCTGTTCACCGCCATCCTCGGCGGCACCCAGCAGCTGCACGGTGCGCTGCGCATGATCCAGGGCTGACCACCAGCCGCCAGCACCGGCCAGAAAGGGGCGCCGCGTGGCGATCACCACCCGCGACCAGCTCGCCGTCGCGTCGCAGAACGCGGCCGTGCACCACTACTACAAGTCCGGGCTCACCGGCACCGCCACCTACGGCCAGTTCTCGCTGTGGTCGCAGGCCGGGTGGCCCGCCGCCGGCGCGACCGGCGCGCAGGCCTGCACCTCGGCCACCACCGGGGCGATCCCGCTGCTCGGCTCCGGCAGCGGCAACTGGTACCTCACCGGCGTCACCGCCGCCGGGCTCGGCCAGAGCGGACTGACCCTGATGGACCGGCTGTGGCAGTCCAACACGATCAGCATCGCCGGGTCGACCGCCGCGCTGGCCGCGGGCACGCCGACGACCCTGCCCGCCCGGGCCGGCACCGACTACAGCAACTACGGCGTCTACCTCGAAGCGACCGGCACCAGCTCGGTGAGCACGACCGCCTTCGTCAACTACACCAACGAGAGCGGAGTCGCCGGGCGGCAGGGCTACGTGCCGCAGAACACCGGCGTGATCAGCCCGTCGCTGACCGGGTTCACCTACGGGCCGCTGCAGCTGCAGAGCGGCGACGCCGGGGTCCGCAGCGTCCAGTCGATCCAGATGAACAACTCGACCACCGGGCAGGTGATCACCGTGGTGATCGCCCGGATCGTGACCAGCCTGACCCTGCCGACGTTCGCCGGCGAGACCCGGCTCGGCTACGCCGACCTGGGCCTGGTCAACCTGGGCCCCGACCCGTGCCTGTACTGGGCGTTCAACCCCGGCCCGCTCAACGCGACCTACAACACCTCGACGCTGACCGCGTCGGTGACCTGCGTGGCGGGCTGAGATGGCGATCACCGGACGCGACCAGTTCATCGCCGCCATGTCGGCCACCGCCTACACCGGCACCTTCTACAAGACGCTGGGCACCAGCGCGCCGGTGCTGCGGCCGATCTCCGCGTGGACCCAGCCCGGGCTGCAGCCCGGCGCCCCCGGCGTCGCCCCCAGCACCGCGGCGACCTGCGACGCCAGCACCGTCGGGGCCCTGCCGGTACCCGGCGTGCAGAGCGCCGGCAACACCCTCTACCTCAGCGGCATGAGCCTGTTCACCCCGTACAGCATCGCCGCCGTCATCGGACTGTACGACCGGGTCGCGCACGCCGGCGGATTCGTCACCACCACCACCACCGCGCAGCCCGTCGCGTTGAGCGCACCCGCCCGCTGCGCGGGCTACGCCGGGGTGCAGGCCTACACCGAGACGCTGACCGCCTCCGGGGCGATGAACGCCATGACGATCACCTACACCAACTCCGCCGGGGTCTCCGGCAGGACCGGGACGCTGCCGGCCGGGGCCGCCCTGGACTCCGCGTTCTCCGCCACCCCGTTCCAGCTCGCGGACGGCGACGTCGGCATCTCGAGTGTCCAATCGCTGAGCATGGTCACCGCGTCCGCTACGCCCGCCGGGAACTTCGCCCTGGTCCTGGCCCGCCCGCTGCACGTGTTCGCGTCGCGCACCTCGCAGACCCTGCAGCGCGCCTACACCAACATCATCGACCTGACCGTCAGCCCGTGCCTGTTCTTCACCTACACCAACTACGCCGGCCCCTGCTACGGCGCCCTGACCACGGTCGAAGGATAGGGATGATCAGCAACCGCGACACCCTCATCGCCGCCCTGGGCGCCGGCGTGACCAGCACCTGGAGCAACGTCTTCCTCAACGGCGGCCACGGCACCGGCCCGTACAACATGGGCAGCTCCTGGTTGAACAGTCACCGCCGCGGGGTGATCCCGGCCAGCTTCAACGTGCCGGCAGTGTGCAACGCCGCAACCCTGGGCGGCATCCCGCTCACCACGCTGGGCGCCGGTTTCAACTGGTACCTGGGCGCGTTCAACCAGAGCACCAACTCCGCGAACAGCGAAATCATCCTGTTCGACCGCCTCGCCCAGGTGAAAATCAACTCCAGCGGCGGCGGCTCCGCGACGTTCAGCATGACCCGACCGGCCCGCAGCACCACCGCGGTCGGAGTGATGGCCTACGCCGAGAGCCTCGGCGGCACCACGGCCGGCGCCGCGTGGCCGACGATCACGGTGACCTACACCAACTCCGACGGCGTCGCGTCGCGCTCGGGCACCATCGGCGGGGCCACCGCGAACTTCGGCGCCAACCCCGGGCAGATGCTGCCGATGAAGCTGGCCACCGGCGACCGCGGGGTGTCCAGCGTGCAAGCGGTGGCCTTCTCCGCCGGCGTCACCAGCGTCGGGATGATCCTGCACCTGTCCCGGGCACTGAGCGCCACCTATGCCCCGCAGATCGGCACCGGCCTGCAGCGCGGCTACTACGAACTCGGCGGTGTCGCCCTGGGCGTCGACCCGTGCCTGTTCACCGCCGGCAACCTCACTGTCGGCGGCGGGGCCACCGGATCCGGTGGCGTGCAGCAGGGCAGCATCCGCCTCATCTCCGGCTGACCCGCCGGAGCGGCCCGCACCCCTCGCACGCGTCCTCTCGGAGGGGAGCAACACCGTGCCCGCCAGCATCCCGTTCGGCTCGCAGCTCGACATCGACGGCGCCAGCGCCCTCACCAGCGCCGAGACCAGCGACGACGACCTGTTCGGGACCGCCGTCACCGCCTCCACCCTGACCCCCCGGTCGATCGTCATGCCGGTCAGCCCGAGCGACGTCACCGCGGATACCACCGTCACGCCCGCCCTGCCCGCCCCGCTCGCCGTCACCGTGGCCATGGGCCCGCCCGTGGCGGCGGCCGCCGCCCGCCCGGCCACACCGTGGGCGATCGCCGTTCCCGCGTCCGGCGGATACCTCTCCACCCCGGCGGCCGGCTCCCCCGCGGCCGGCCCGGCCGGGAACACCCTGACCAGCACCACGGACTACGACGCCTCGAACAGCCTCAACGAGCAGCTCAGCGACGACGAGACGTTCGGCACCACCCCGGCCGCGACCAACACCGCCGTCACGCCCGCCGATATCGCCCTGGCGGCCGCGCTCGGCCCGCCCACGGCCACGGTCTCCGCGGTCGTGGTCACCGACACCACTCCCACCGGTATCGGCGCCCCCGCCGCGCAGGCCCCGCCGGCCGCCGCCACCACCGCGACCGGGCAGCCCGGCTCGGCCACCGCGGCCACCAGCATCGGTGAGCCCACCGTGGCCGCCGCCACCCTGACCGCCAGCCAGCCGGACCCGGCCACCGCCGCCGTCGCCTCCGGGCCGCCGGCCGCGGCCGCCACCGGCACCGGGCTGCCGCAGCCCGCCACCGCGGCGATCACCATTGGCCCGCCCGCCGGCACCGCCGTCACCACCGGGCAGCCGCAACCCGCCACCGCCGCGATTACCCTCGGCCCGGCGGCCGCGGCCGCCACCACCGCCGGGCAGCCGCAGCCCGCCGCGGCCGCGATCACCCTCGGCCCGGCCACCGTCGCGGCCGCCACCACCGGCAGCGCCGGCGACCTGCACACCATGCCGGCGCTGGACGCGCCGGCGGTGACCCTGCAGCTGCTCGCCGAACCCGACGGGCAGCCGGTCACCGCCCAGAGCGGCGACCCGGCGACCACCGTCACCGTGCACCTGGAAGCGCACCCGGACACCCTCGACGACCTCATCGTCACCAGCGGGGCGCCGCACGCCGCGGCGGCCGCCACCGGTACCGACCCGGAGCCGGCCACCGCCGGCACCGCGATCGGCGCACCGGCCGCCCAGTCGAACCGGGCCCTGCACCCGCAGGACCTCACCACCGCCGTGGCCACCGACGCGCCACGGGCGGCAACCACGGCCACCGCCAGCCCCGAAGGCGTCGACACACCCGCGGCTCAGGACCACCCCGCCGCCGCGGTGGTGGCGCAGACCACACCCGCCGGCGGGACCGCCGGCGTGCACACCGGCCCGGCCACCGCGGCCGCGGCCGCGGCCGCCAGCCCCGACGACAGCGGTGTGCAACGCGCCGACGCCGACTTCCCGATCCTCGACGTCGTCGAGGTCGACGGGGTGTGGGTCTACCCCAACCGCATCCTGGTCGCCCTCGGCGATCCGTACCTGGGCGTCGACAAGACCGTGGCCGCCGACCCGGCCGAAACGGCCGTGCTGGCCGGCGGCACCGCCACGGTGGTTTTCACCGCGGCGGCCGCCACCCCGGACGGCGCCGGCCTGCCCGCCCGCACCGCCGCGGCCGCCGCCACGTTCGGGCAGGACCCGGCCGTGCTGGAAGGGCTGCGCCGCGACGCGGTCACCGACGAACCCGTCGCGGTCGTGCGGACCTACCTGTTCGCCCGGCCCGACCCGCAGGACCCGGCCACCGTCAGCCTCGACGACCCGGCCGCGACCTTCACCCAGCAACCCGCCGGGCTCGACGGCGCCGAGCTCGTGCTGTACGCCGGCGACACGATCACGGTCGGCTTCGACGCCGGCGACACCCAGCCCGCAACCGGGCTGGTGGGTGTCGGCCTGGGCGGGCCGGTCGTGAGATACGTCGGGCAGCTCGTCTCACCCCTGGGCATCGCCGTGGCGGCCGAAGCGGTCGCCGTGCCACTGCTGACCTACTCGGCGCTCGGCACCGCCCGCTACGTGCTGGTGCGGCGTACCGACCGCCGCTACCAGGTCGTCAACCCCTACTGATCACTCGCGGCCGCGCCGCCACCACCAGCCCCGCCCCGCCACCAGGGCCGGGGCTGTTCGTCGTGCCCACCATCTCGAAGGGAAACACCAGCCATGGCTCTGTCCGCCAATGGACGTAACGCGGCCGTCGACGGTCTCGCGACCGCTGCGAAGTTCGTCAGCCTGCACACCGCCAACCCGGGTGAGACCGGCGACAGCGAAGCCACCGGCGGCTCGCCGGCCTATGCCCGCAAGTCCGCCACCTGGGGCGCCGCCGTCTCCGGTGTCCGCTCGCTGTCCTCCGCGGTGACCTTCGACGTGCCCGCCGGGTCGTCGATCGCGTACTTCGGGATCTGGTCGGCGATCAGCGGCGGCACGTTCTACGGCGCGGAGACGCTGCGCGACACCGACAACCAGCCGGTCGTGGAGACGTTCGGCGGGCAGGGCACCTACACCCTGACCGTCGCCTCCCTGGCCATCAACAACGCCGCCGCCAGCTAGACCCTGCACCACCCACGGGCCGCCCTACGGGGCGGCCCTCCGGCGCACCCACCACGGTTACGGAGGTGAATGGTGGTCGCCACCCCGCAGATCCCCACAATCGTCGGGGCATGGTCGACGGGCATCCTCACCTTCCGAAGCACCACGACGATCACGCTCCGGCCGCCCTGCACCGATGCCGGCCAGCTGATGTTCATGCGGCTCACCTCCGCCGGCGCCACCACCAGCTCATCGGTGGGCGGGGCACCCCTGCCGTCGGGCTTCACCCTGATGTCCGGCCTGCTCAACAGCACACGCGCCCAGCCGAACATGAACCTGTACGTGTGGCGCAAGGTGTCCACCGCTGCGGACGTCGGCGCGACGTTGAGCTACACCTACACCGGCACCAACGACATCAGCGTCGAGTTCAGCATCATCGCCATGACCGGCGTCAACACCGCACACCGGGCCGCCACCTTCGCCAGCCAGGGCGCGACGGTCGCGACCACGATCAGCATCCCGCAGACCGCCGGCGGGGTCAGCGGCGACATCACCCTCAACGTGTTCGGCGTCGCCCGGGTCAACACCGCTACCGGCTACCTGAACTTCAACGCCAACGAAGTCGACACCACGATCAACCAGGTCGGCTACTCCACCGCGACCGCGACCCCGCCGAGCTACTACACCCCCACCGGCGTGTTCGCCCTGTCGACCGGGACGCCCGGCCCGAGAAGCTTCTCCGTCAACGCGACCACGTACCGGGTCGCCGGGCAAATCATTCTCAGCCCGGCCTACGGCGCGTCCGGCAAGGGCGGAAGCCTCAAAGGCGAAGGCCAGCTCAGCAGCCGCGGGTACAAGTCGTTCGTGCGGCTGCGCAGCAGCTACACCAACAGCGCCACGGTCAACGGCAGCGTGTCGCTGGTGCTGCCGTCGAGCATCGGCGACGGTGACCTGCTCGTCGCGGCCATCGTCATCAACGGCAGCACCACCGGGCCCATCCCGACGCTGTCCGCCATCCCGGCCGGGTGGACCTTCTACTCCGACACGCCCAACGTCAACGGCACCAACCTCGGGCACCGGCTGCTGATCTTCACCCGGCTCGGCAACAGCACCCTGACCGGCACCAGCGTGGCCACGTTCACCGGCGCCAGCAACATGACCATGTGCTACGTGGTCATGTCGATCGCCGGTGCCGGGGCTGTCCCGCGAAGCTCGTCGATCGCCTCCAACGGCACCACGGCCGGGCCGTGGACCGTGGCGGCCGCGCCCACCCAATACCTCGACCGGGTCCTGACGTTCGCCGCGCTGGAAGTCACCACGGTGAACACCGTCATCACGGCGGTCAGCGCGACCGCGCCGGCGGTGACCTGGGCCGACCGTAAGAGCGCTATAGCCAGCGTGTTCAACAACAGCCTGTCGGTATTCACCGACACGCCCGGACCGCAGACCATCACCGCCACGCCGACCGGGACGAGGGCGATCACCGGGCAGCTCGTGCTGTACGCGGCGGAGACCTTCGTCCGTAAACACCCCGGCGGTCCCGTCACCGGGTACGTGCGGCTCAAGGTCACCCGGGGCAGGAAGAGCCTCAGCGGCCGCGGCGGCCAGATCACCGGCTATGCGTCCATGCGCGGCGGGACCGGGCGGCGCGGGATCACCGGCGGCATCGGCGGCCGGATCAACGGCTACGGCAAGATCACCGCGATCCACGGCACCATCGTGGCCGGTGTCCGCCCGATGTACCGGGCGTCGGCCATCGCCACCGCCGACAACGCCGCCTCGGTGACGCTGACCATCCCGGCCAGCACCCGCGTCGGTGACTCCCTGCTGCTGGAAGTGGCACTGAGCAGCAGCACCGCCCAGGTGATCGCGCCGGACGGCTGGCAGGTCATGCAGGACAACACCACCGTGGTGTTCGGTGTGGTGCACGCCATCTACTCCCGCACGGCGACCTATCTGGACCCGGGTCTGAGTTTCGTCGTGCAGAGCGACTCGACCGCGGGGATCTCCATCGCCGCGGTCCTGGGTGTGTACAAGTCCGCGATGGTGGTGGACCAGCAGGTCACCGACCAGGGCACCGGAACGCTGAGCCTGAAGTTCGGGCCCACCGGTGACTACGACGCCGGGTTCACCCGGGTCGCGATCGGTACGGCCCGCCCGACCCTGACCGGGGAACGACTGCTGTTCTCCTCCAGCGCCAACGGTGACACCACCGTGGCCAAGACGACCCTGCGGGCGCAGGCCTCGCCGGGCTCCGACACCCAGGGCGTGTACCTGGGTGACTACGACGCGGCCACCGCCCTGCGCGGTCAGCTGTCCTCGGTCACGCCGATCCGGGCCCGGACCGACGTCATCGAGCTGGTCGCCGTCGCCCACCACGAGGGCACGTTCTACGCCGCCGGGCGGATCACCGTCCGGTCCGGCGTCAAGGTCGACCCGGTCGGTGACAGCGCGAAACTGCGCGGCAAGATCAACGGCTACGCCAAGATCAGCGTCCCGGCCGAGCAGGGCCACGGGGTGCACACCCCGGGCCTTCCGCTGGTGTTCTTCAGCCCGCGCGACGTCCGGGCGTTCTGGGTGGTGGAGATCCACCCCGGCCCCGGCTACAAGTACGACTCCTACCGCGGGTCCCGCATCCAGGGCGTGGGCTCGCTCAGCGCTCAGGGTCTCGGAAAGCACAACACCGAACCGCCCGACGGGACCGTCGGCCGGCAGCAGATCCGCGCCTACGGCGACGTGCGGCAACGCAACAAACGCCCGCACCGGTTCGGCACCGTCGACGGCTTCGTGGCCGAGGCGTCCCTGCACGGTGAGGGCATCCGCACCTGGATGCACCCCGGATCGACCATCCGCGGGTACGCCGTGCTGGCCGGGCTGGCCGGTCAGGGCCGGGTCAACCTTCTGATCGCTGAAGGCCTGTTCGTCTCCGAGGTCGGCCGCGGCGCCCACAACGGTGCCGGGACACCGGTCATCGGCCGGCCGCTCAAGCCGCAACTGGGCGGCACCGCCGGCGGCAGGATCGACGTCCAGCGCGGCGTCAAGGTCTCCACCGTCGACGAGCGCTACACCCAGATCCGCGGGTACGCGGTTCTGGCCGCCCTGGCCGGCGACCCCGGCCCGCCGCGAATCATCGCGTTCGAGCACCCCGGCGGCACCATCGTCGGCGAGGCGATCATCAGTGCCGAAGACCTCGGCCCGCGACGCCCCGAAGAGATCACCGTCGAGATCACCCCCGGGTATCCGAGCATCACCCAGGACATCCCGACCGCGGTCGAGGACTTCCTCATGCGGGCCCTGCCCGGCAACCAGATCGTCGTCACCCGGCTGGTGCCGGGCGAGACGTACACCTCCAACGTCGTCTACGGGCTGAGCATGCGGCCGACCTACATCGCGCAGGTCGACCGCAGCGACCGCGTCTACGTGCAACCGCCAGGAGGAGCCCTATGAGCGATGTCGGCGACGCCGTCGAACTGTCCTTCGAGTCCGGGCCCGGCGCCACCGTCACGATGGACCTGGTCGCCCCCGACGGCACGGTCACCAAGACCGCCGAGCCGGTACCGGAGAACCCCGCCGGTAGTGGCCTCTACCCGATCGTCTTCGTCGGGACCAGCGTCGGGACCTGGCAGGCACGGTTCACCGCGGTCGGCGCCCAGACCGCGGTCGAGACGTTCTACCAGGCGTTCGACGACCCGACCGGGCCGTCACCGTACGCGTCTATCGGCGAGTACGAGGACATCTACGGCACCCTGTCCGCGGTGCGGCAGGGCATCTGCAACCACCTGCTCAAGCGGGCCTCGCAGATGATCCGCGACCGGTACCGCGACGTCGACACCCGCATCGCCACCGGGGTGCTGCCGCGCAACTCCGTGGCGATGGCCGTGATGAACATGACGGCCCGGGTCATGCGTAACCCCAACGGGGTGCGCGGGGAGAACATCGGCCCGTTCGCCCGCACCTACGACACCGAGATCGCCTCCGGGCTGCTGCAGTTCACTGACGCGGAAGTCGGGCTGCTGCTGCCGGTCGGCAGTGACGGCACCGCCAAGATCCGGGTCGGCACCATCCGCGTCAAAGCCGGTCTCGCCCCGTACCCGTACGGCTGGCGGCACTGGTGAGCAACATCGGCTTCAACGACCTTCAGGAACCCATCACCCTGATCCGGCCGCTGGGCGACGACGAGTGGGGCGACCCGATCCCCGGGACCGGCACCAGCCAGGTGATCACCGAGGCGTTGTTCGCGCCCGGCGCGACCCGCGAGCTCGAAGTCAACGCCAACACCGTCGACGCGGACGGCACGTTGTTCATCGATCCGGCCACCGCCACGGTGCGGCCCACCGACCGGATCCTGATCCGCGGCGAGCTCTACGAGGTGGCCGGCAAACCGCGGGTCTTCATCAACACCGTCACCGAGATCCCGGTGCGCCTGGTCACCGGCTGAAGGGAGGCGCTGATGGCCGAGATTCGCGGCGACGTCGCCTACCGCGGCCCGAACCTGATCATCCACTTCGACCTCGACGTGCACGGGCTGTCGCGCTACGCCATGGAATCACGTGAGCTCGGCGAAACGCTCAACCGCATCGCCGGGACCACCAAGCGGTTCGCCGAATCGATCTCGCCCTACGACGCGCGCACCGACGACCGCGACGACAAGCTCGGGCGCCCGCACTACCGCAACAGCTGGTCGCACGTGCCCTACATCGAACGGCGGGTCGGGCAGCCGCCGCTGGGCAAACTGCCACGCCAGGCGCAGCTGGTCATCAACGACAGCCCGCAGGCACTCATCGTCGAGTTCGGTGACGGCAGCCGGGGCAACAACCCCTACGGGCACCGGATCTTCCCGAAACTGTTCGACTTCCTCGAAAGCTACATCGCATGAGCGGCCCGCTCGTCGAGCTGGGCGATCTGGTTCTGGACACCGACTCCGGGACAGGGAATCCGGACGCGGCGTTCAGCGAGCCCGGCCTCGGCGACCTGCACCTGGACGCCGAGGCCGGCGAACCGGAACTGGCCGCACCGGCCGTACCGGACCCGGTGCAGCTCGACCTCGAGCTGTCCGGTGTGGACATGAGCGTGGTGTTCAGGCCGGGCCTGCAGTTCATCCTCCCGGCCCGGGCGCTGGCCGCGATGATCATCGACGCCGGGTTGATCATCGCCGGGCACATCGGCAGCGAAACCCCGGCGGACCTGCAGTCGCGGCTGCCCTACATCCGGGTGCTGCGGGTGGCCGGCGGCAGCGACCTGGTCAACGACTACGCCCAGGTCGACCTCGAAGTGTTCGCCGCGACCAGTCTCGCCGGTGAGCAGCTCGCCGAATCCATCCGGCAGTACCTGACCCTTCCCGCCCCGCCGTACACACCGCGGTACCTCATCGACCGCATCGAGTGTCTGTCCGGCGCCGCGGAACTTCCGTGGGCCGACACCCGGCTGCGCCGCTACGGCGCCACTTACCGGGTCGTCTCCCGCCGCCAGCCGGCCGCCATCTGACCGAGGCACCAAGCAAAGCCCACCCACCTTTGCCCGCCCCGCCCTGTCGGGGCCCTTTCCCATGCCTCGACGTCGAAAGGGGGAGTCGTGCCTTACTCGACTCTTCGTGACAAAAAGACCGAACTGATCCTCAAGGCTCGCGAAGGTTCGGTCTTCATCGCCCCGTACACGGCCGACCACATCACCGCCCTGACCACCGGCGCGGCCGCCGACCTTTCCGCCCTGCCGGTCGGCTGGGAGGACCTGGGCTGGACCACGACCGACGGCATGACCTTCGGCCGTGAGACCGAGACCAGCGACATCAACAGCTTCGGGTCGATCGAGCCCACCCGCTCGGACATCACCCGCGACCAGATGAACATGCAGGTCTCCGCCCAGGAGACCAAGTTGCTCTCGATGTCGCTCTACACCGGAGCAAACCTGACCGGGCACAAGGCCGCGGCGGTCACCGGCGAGTTCACCGTGGAGAAGCCGGCCATCCCCGGCTTCCTGTACTACCACGTGCTCGGCCTGTTCGTGGACCGCACCGGCTCCGGTGACGAAATTTACCTGGCGCGCTACATGCCTCGCGCCCGGATCACCGAGTTCGGCGAGCAGCAGTACACCGACGGCGACGAGGCGATCCTGTATCCCCTCACGTTCACCGGTTACGAGGACGCCAGCCTGGGCTACTCGCACCGCTGGATCTGGGCAGGCCCGGGATTCCTGTCCCTGCTCGACGAGATGGACATCGACCAGGACATCTAGGCCCCGCACCGGGCCGCACCCGCTACCCGACACGACGAGCCGCACCCCCACCACCGGGCCCCCTTCATGGGGGCCTTTCGCGTGCCAGGGGTGCGGCTCGCCGGCGTCCGCGAACGGTCGGGGCGGCGCCTATGGGTGGGCTCGCCGCCCCGACTCCCGCACCACTTCCCCGCACGCACGCCCACCCGCAGACAACCAAGGAGGCACCCCGATGGCCGATGGCGTCGAGACCTACTACCGCACCGACCCGTTCACCGGCGAGGTCGCCGAGCGCACCGTCGCCACCGCCCGCGACGCGGTCGAGGCGAAGTACGCGGGCTACCACCCGAAGGGGTCGGGCGGCAGCACCAAGAAGCAGCCGGCCAAGGACAGCTCGACCACGAGCGCGGCCCCGGAAACCAAGTAGCAGCAACGGCTGAGGAGCCCACCCACCCATGACTTCCGCAAGCAGCAACGGCACGCCCGCACGCAAGCGCGCACCCGCCAAGAAGACCCCGGCCCGTAAGGCCGGCGCACCTGTGCTCGAGAACGCCACCGAGTCCGACCTGGCGGCGGCGAGCAGCCTGACGCAGGCGTTCAACCTGGACACCCTGGAGCGCGAGAGCAGCGTCGAGCCTTTCGGGTTCATCCACAACGGTCGTGAGTACGTGCTCAACGACCCGCAGGAGCAGGACTGGCAGAAGCTGATCCTGGTCGTGTCCAACCCGATCCAGTTCCTGCGGCTGGTCCTGCGTAAAGAGGACGTCGACCCGTTCTTCGCCAACTCCATGCCGACCTGGAAACTGCGGGCCCTGACCGAGGCGTACCGCGACCACTTCGGGCTCGGTGAGCTGGGGGAATCCGGCGGCTTGTCGGTCTGATATCCCGCTACGGGCAAGCCATCGAGCGGGACCTGCTTCAGATCTACGGGCTGGATCTGGCGCAGCAGTGGCGCAGCCGGCGGTGGCGGCGACTGCTCAACCTGGTCGACCACCTGCCCCGGCATTCGCAGTACTACCAGGCACTGAGCGACGACGAGGACTTCGCCGAGCAGTTCCTCGACATGGACGTCCCGGCCGGGCAGACCACCCGGCGCATGCAGGAGTGGACCCCGGAGGTCGAGATGCTCACCAACGTCTACGACCGGCTCGGCGAGCAGATCTCCGTCACGATGGCCGCCGCCGGGGCCCGCAAGCCACCGCGGCCGCGACCGGCACCACGGCCCAAGACCGCCGTGGACCGGGTCAAGGCCCGCCGGCGCGAGGGCACCCACAAGATCCTCACCAGCAAGCTGCTCAATCGTAAGGAAGACGGTGAGGGCACTGAGAGAGTTGCGCCTCAAGAACGGCGCCCGGGCGCGTGACCCGCGCCTGGGCCGCATCGCGCAGTACGACATCCGCAACACCGAGTTCCCGGTGCGCTCGCTGCTCGGACCCAACACCGCCGAGCGGCTGAGGTCCATGTCGTGGCAGGTGCCGTACCACCTGGACCAGGGCGTCGAAGGTGCCTGCGTGCAGTACGGCATCGCCCACGAGATGATCGCCAGCCCGCACCGGGTGCCGCTGTGCACGGTGCAGAAGTTGCTGTCGGGCAACGACCTGTACTACGGGGCGCAGAAACGCGACCCGTGGCCCGGCGGTGCGTACCCCGGGGCCGACCCGCGCTACGAGGGCACCAGCGTCCTGGCCGGGATGCAGCAAGCCAAGGCGTTCGGGTTCTACTCCGGCTACCACTGGGCGTTCGGTGAGCGCGAGGTCGCCGAGGCGGTCGCCTGGAACGGGCCGGTCGTCATCGGTGTCAACTGGTACGAGGACATGCACGAGCCGAGCCTCAAAGGGCGGATCACCCCGACCGGGGAGCTGCTCGGCGGGCACTGCGTGCTGGTCTCGGCGCTCAACATCACCACCGGTATGTACCGCATCCGCAACTCCTGGGGAGCCACCTGGGGCGTGCAGGGCAACTGCTTCATCGCCCGGCGCGACCTGGCCACCCTGCTGCGCGAAGCCGGTTCCGAGGCCTGCGTGCCGGTCCCGGTCGACCCGCGGACCCTGCCCACCTAGACCGGCGAGCGGGACACCCGGGGCCCCGACCTGGCTACTGACGAAACCGGCAGGGCGCCCGGGCTTGCCCCCAGCTCCCACTGAATGGCGCGCATACCGTAACCGCGCGCCGGGCCCGCACACCACCCGCGTTCACCCGGCCGGGGGGCGCCGGCCGGCCCCTGCCGCGGAGGTCTGCGGCAGGGGCCGGCCAGGCACCTTCTCGGTTGGCGCCGTACAACGCCCGGCGCGCAGCAGTAGGACGCGCCGAACCGCCACACCGTAAGCGCCCACCCTCGCGCTACGCCACCCACCTCACCCGAAAGGCTGGGTGAGCACGGGTGGCGTACGACGCCGGCACAGCGTTCCTCCAGATCGTCCCCTCGTTCCGCGGCATCGACGAAGCGGTCAAGACCGCTCTGCGCCGGATGGGCGTCGCGATCAACAACGCGGTCGGCGACGCCCTGCCCCAGGGTGTCGCCAAGGGTGCGCAGCGCGCGGAGCAGGAAGCCGAGAAGGCCGGCCGCGGCGCCGGGCAGCGCTACGCCGGCGCGTTCGTCAAGGAGATCCAGGGGTCTGCGAAAAAGGCGGCCGACGCGCTGCCCGACATCAAGCTCAAGGCCGACCCCGACGAGATCGACCGGGCGGTCGAGCACATCCGGGTCGAGCTGGCCAAGATCAGCGACGCCAACATCGACATCGACTTCGACTCCACCGAGGCCCTGGGTCAGCTGATCGCCCTGCGCGCGGAGCTGCGCGCCCTGCAGCAGCAGGCCCGGGAACGCCCGGAGGTCGGCTTCGACACCAACGCGGCCGCCGACGCGCTCAAGTCCGTCGACACCCTTCTCGAAGACATCGACCGTCGTGGATTCGAGGCGTTCGGCAAGTTTTCCAAGGGCTTCAACGAGGCGGCCAAGAGCGCGCACCTGACCCTGCCGGAGTTCGAGGCCACCGACGCGGTGCAGCGCGAGCTGGCCGACATCCGCGCCGAGCTGGAACACCAGTCGAAGATCAAGCTGAACATCGACGTCGACGAGGACTCCGCGATCGCGTCGATGCGAGCGCTGGTCACCCGGCTCAACGTCATCGCCAAGGACGCCCCGCTGCGGCAGGTCCGCGAGGACGCCGCCGCGGCCGCCAAGGACCTGGAGTCGTTCCTGGGCCAGGACGCCGGGGAGGAAGCCGGCCACGAATACGGCGGGGCGTTCGCCGCCGAGCTCAAGAAGATCATCGTCGAGGCACAGGCCGCGATCGGTGAGGTCGACCTGACCGTCGACGTCAACGCCAGCCCGGCCGCGGTGAAACTGGCCGTGCTCAAAGGCGAGCTCGAAGACCTCAACAAACTGATCGTCCTGGGCCTGGACCCCACGCTGATCCTCGCCCGGCTCAAGGAGGTCGGCGAAGAGATCCGCGAGATCCAGCGGGCCGCCGCCGACGACATCGAGCTGAACTTCGACGCCGACTCCGCGGCCAAGGCGCTGGAGAAGACCCGGGAGCTCGAACGCAAAGCACAGCTGGCCGGGCTGCGCGCC
This sequence comes from Mycobacterium sp., assembly GCA_040511255.1. GTDB lineage: Bacteria > Actinomycetota > Actinomycetes > Mycobacteriales > Mycobacteriaceae > Mycobacterium. The sequence continues at coordinate 46,791 of JBEVHL010000380.1, forward strand.
GGCGGCGCGTTCAACGAGGGCTTCCAGCAGCGCATCGCCGCCGCGGAGACGGCCATCGGCGACGTGAAGATCGACGCGGACTCCACCGAGTTCGACCGCCGGCTGGTCGAGATCAAGACCGAACTGGCAGAGCTCAAGACCCAGCGCATCGGTGTCGACCTCGACGTCGACGAAGCCCGCCGGCGGGCCAAGCGCCTGGAGGAGCTGCTCTTCGAGATCGCCCGCAGCGCCCCGAAGATCGAGCAGCGCTACGACGCGGAGAAAGCCCGCGCGCAACTGGCCGGGTTCGTCGAAGAGGCCCGCTCCGTGCAGGAGCAGCTCGACGCCGCCCACGCCGACGCGCTCAAGGAGCAGGCCGGGCGCGACCAGGCCGACCAGGAGGAGCTCGGCAAGCGCAGCGCGGGCTCGTTCGCCGACGGCTACAAGAAGGTCACCGAGTCGGCCCGCGGCAAGCTCCCCGAGATCGAGATCGACGCGGACTCCTCCCTGGCCGAATACGCCATCGAGAACACCCGCCGGCAGCTGGCCGACCTGTCGGACAAGACGATCGGCATCGACATCAGCGCCGACGAGGCCGACCGGCGCCTCAAGGCCCTGCGTGAAGGTCTGGACAAGTTCGCCAAGGACGTGAACCTGCCGCGTGAGCTGCGCTTCAGTGCCCGCGACGCGATCAAGGACATCGACAAGTTCTACGACGAGGCCGGCGACGGGGCCAGCGAACTGCAGGCCCGGCTGCGGGCAGCGCTGCGCGACCTGCCGGACATCGCCCCCGACGTCGACGCGACCAGGGCCCAGCAGGGCCTGCAGGAGATCAAGGCCGCGCTGGAGAAGCTGCGCGACCAGAACATCAACCTGGAGATCGACGACGCGCACGCCGAGGCCAAGCTCGAAGAGCTGCGCGTCAAGCTCGCACAGCTCGCCCAGAACAGCCCCGACCTGCAGGTCAGGGTGGACTCTGCCCGCGCGCTGGCGCAGCTGGAAGAGGTGCGCCGGGCGGCCAACGACGCCGACCGGGCGATCGGCGACACCGGCCTGTCCGCCGGCGCCGGGATCGGCCGGCTCGCGACCCTGGTGCTCACCGGTATCTCCCTGGGCACCGTCGTGGCGCCGGCGGCCGCCGCGGCCGCGGCGGCGATCGGCACGATCGGTGCGGTCGCCGGCGGCGCCGTGGTCGGTGTGGGCGTGCTGGCGCTGGGACTGTTCGGCATCGCCGACGCGGTCCAGGCGCTGAACAAGTCCAGCCTGGACCAGGCGAAAACAGCCAAGAGCCTGGGGGCGGCGAACAAGGCCCTGCTGACTGCGCAGGACTCTGCCCGCACCGCCGAGGGCAACCTGACCAGCGCCCGGCAGAACGCCGCGGACTCCGCGATCGACGCCGCCCAGCGTGTCGACGACGCCGAGCGGGGAATCCAGAGCGCCCGCGAGACCGCGGCCGACAACAACGTCAAAGCGTCCAGAAGTCTCAAGGAAGCGCAGGACACCGAGCGGGAATCCCGCGAGGCCCTCAACGAAGCCATCAAAGCGGCCAAACAGGACATGCAGGACCTGGACCTGCAGGTCCAGAAGAACTCCCTCGACCAGCGCAAGGCCACCACGGCGATCGCGCAGGAACGCGCCAAGCTCGACGCGGTGCTGTCCAACACCCGCTCCACCCAGGTCGAGCGTGACGCGGCGCAGGAGGCCTACGACGAGCGGGTGCTGCAGCTCAAGGGCCTGCAGCTGGAGGGCCGCAAGCTCAACGACAAGCAGAAGGACTACTCCAAGCGCGGCATCGAGGCCAGCGACAAGCTGCGTGCCGCACGGACCCGGGAGACACAAGCCCAGCAGAGGCTCGGCGACGCGGAGAAGAACGTCGGCAAAGTCCGCAAGGACGGCGCGGACACCGTCGCTAAAGCGCAGCGCTCCCTGGCCGACGCGCAGCGGGCGCAGACCAAATCCGCCCGCGACAGCGCCCGGTCGATCACCGCGGCGCAGCAGCAGATCGTCACGGCCAACCGGGCTGTCAGCCAGGCCATTCTCGGTTCCGGAGCGGCCGGCGGGGCCGCGCTGGACAACCTCAACGAGGCGATGGCGAAGCTGTCTCCGCGCGGGCAGGAGTTCGCCGAATTCATCTTCGGGCTCAAGGGCGACTTCAAGCAGCTGACCGACGCCGCGCAGAACGGGCTGCTGCCCGGCGTGCAGACCGGCATCACCAATCTGCTGAAGTACCTCGACCCGTTCACCACGTTCGTGCGCAAGGTCGGCGGGGCGCTGGGCGGGATCTTCGTCGACTTCACCGAAGCGCTCGACGACCCGGTCTGGCAGCAGTTCTTCGGCTACTTCGACGAGACCGCCGTGCCGACGATGGAGACGCTGGCCACCATCACCGGCAACGTGGCCACGGCCGTGGCGAACCTGTTCCTGGCCATGACCCCGTTCAACGACGACATCCTGGGCGGGCTGGTCGACGGGACCGCCGCGTTCGCCAAGTGGGCGGAGCAGCTGACCCTGACCCACGGCTACATCGACTTCCTGGAATACGTGGCCCGGGTGGGCCCGAAGGTCGTCGAGTTGATCTTGAACATGGGTGAGTTCATCGGCCGGATCGTGACGGCGGCGGCACCCATCGGCGAGAAGGTCGTCGACGCGCTCAACGACCTGTTCGACGCCCTGAACTCGATCTCGGTGCTGCACTTCAGCGAGGTGCTGGGGCTGCTGGCGGTCATGGCCACCGGCTCGCTGATCGTGGCGTCCTTCGGCGGGGCGTTCCGACTGGTCACCCGGCTGATGGGGCCGTTCTTCACCCTGGCCAAGGCCATCTGGGTGTTCCTGAGCACCCGCTACCTGGCCGGCATCAACGCGGTCTCCACCGCGACCGACACGCTGACCAGGCGGCAGAAGGCCGCGGCGTTCGCGTCCGGCGCTTTCAACAAGTCAATGTCGCGGGCCGCGGGGCTGGCGACCATCGCCGGCGTGGCGATCACCGTCCTGGCGATCGCGTACGGCAACTACCAGAGCAAGCAGGACGAGCGTAAGGCCCGGGTCGATGACCTGTCCGACTCGCTCAACCAGCTCGGCTACGCCTACAAGACCACCGGGTCGCTGACCTCGGAGGCGTCCCAGGACGTGATCAAGGCCAACAAGCCGCTGGGGCAGCTGATCCTCGACACCGACAAGTACGGCATCTCGATGGATCAGGTCGCCAAGGCGGCCTCGGGTAACGCCACCGCGCAGGGCCAAGTCGTCAAGGCCTACGACGAGCAGATCAAGAAGCTCGAAGAGCAGGCCGAGGTGGCCAAGAAGCAGAAGCAGGCCGACCGGGAGACCAACCCGTTCCGGATCAGCAACCCGTTCTCCTCCGAGGACTACCCGTGGAGCGACGCCAACACCGACGCGCAGAAGAACCTCGACGGGCTGCGCGAGCAGCGCCAGGCCCTGCAGGACAACTGGCTGGAGGTGGGCCGCAGCGAGAAGGCGCAGGAGCTGCTGAACAAGCAGCGGCAGAACGCCGCGGACATCATCCGGATCCAGAACATCCCGGCCCAGGCGGAGCTGGATCGCCAGCTGGAGACCAACCGCGCCGAGATCCAGAAGCTGACCACCTACATCGACAACCACTCCACCGCCCAGGGCCGGGCCGCCAACCTGGCCGACGCGTTCACCACGTCGCTGGCCAACCAGAAGACCAAGACCGGTGAGCTGGTCACGGCCAACGCCAAGCTGGTCGACGGGCAGGAGGACTTCGCGTCCGGCCTGATCAGCCTGCGTGATTCGGTCAAGGCCGCGACCGAGGCCAAGGACAAGGACGCCAAGAGCCTGACGTTCAACTCCACCGAGCTGGAGAAGAACTCGGCGACCGCGATCGCGAACCGCGACGCGATCCAGGGTCTGGCCGCGCAGTCCCGTGACGCGTTCCTGGCCGACATCGAGTCCGGTGTCGGTGTCGACAAGGCCCGCGCGGCGCACGACAAACGCATCGAGTCGCTCAAGCGTGAGGCCGCGAAGCTCGGGCTGAACAAGGACGCCGTCGACGCGTTGATCGAGAGTCAGGGCAAGATCGACCCGAAGATCACCACCAAGTATGAGGAAGAGAACTTCGCGCAGGCCTACGAGAAGCTGCAGCGCCTCAACTTCATCCAGGAGATGATCAAGCAGGGCAAAAGTGCTGCCGACGCCGAGGAAGAGTACGCGCAGTTCAAGTCCAAGCTCGACGTGCAGACCATCACCAACAACGCCCAGGATCTGCGCACCAAGGGCAAGGCGGCGGGTGGTCCGATCACCGGGCCGGGCAGCAAGACCTCCGACTCGGTGCCGATCTGGGCGTCGACCGGCGAGTTCATGCAGAAAGCCGCGGCCGTGGACTACTACGGCAGCGACTTCATGCACGCCGTGAACAACATGATGATCCCCAAGGATCTGGCCCAGTACGCCCGCGGCGGGCCGATCGGCAAACCCAAGGAGACCCAGTACGCGCAGGGTTACGCCAAGGGCGGGGCGATCGCCCCGATCGTCATCGACTACTCCAAGATGGTCATCGACGCGCCGACCAAGGCCGAGGCGAAACAGATCGCCCTGGACGAGATCGGCGGGTCCGCGTTCACCTCCGGAGGCGTCGCCAGCGGTGACCTCAACGTCGCGCGGATCGCGGAGAACACCGCCCGCAAGCTCAAGGCCACCAACAAGCAGCTGCTCGCGCTGATCGAGGCGGGTCTGGTCGAGTCGGGGCTGCGCAACCTGTCCTACGGCGACCGGGACTCGCTGGGCTTCCTGCAGCAGCGCGCGTCGTGGGGAACGGCGGCGCAGCGGCAGAACCCCGAGTACGCGACCCGCAAGTTCATCAACAAGGCCAAGCAGGTCGACCGGGCGTCGTACACCGCCGGGGAACTCGCCCAGGCGGTGCAGGTCTCGGCGTTCCCGGACCGCTACGACAAGCGGGCCGCGGACGCCTACGCGGTGATCAACCGTGAGGCGCCGTTCATCGGCGGCGGGTCGGCACTGGGCGGCAAGTCCGGCGGGCGGGGCTGGAAGTGGCAGATCAACGTGCTGCGCGAGGCCTTCCCGGGCCTGGCGCTGTACTCCGGTTTCCGTAACTCCCAGACCCTGTCGGGCAACCTGTCCTGGCACGGCCGTGACGGCGGCCGCGCGGTCGACGTCCCGCCGGCACGCAAGATCGGCGAGTGGATCTCGAAGAACTACGGGGCCAAGACGATCGAGCTGATCACCCCGTGGCGTGAGCTGAACCTCAAGAACGGCAAGCACCACAAGTACTCGGCCGCGGTCGAGGCGCAGCACGGTGTCGGCGCCGCCGGCAACGACCACACGCACTGGGCCTACGACCAGGGCGGCTGGCTGCCACCGGGATACAACCACGTCGTCAACGCGACCGGTAAGCCCGAGGCGGTGTTCACCGCCAGCCAGTTCCAGGACATCCGCTCGCTGGCCGACGCCACCCGGGCGTCGGTGCTGTCGCAGTCCTCGACGGTCAACGGCGCTACGTATCAGTTCGACTTCGCGAACTCCACGCTGGACCAGTCGCGGCTGACCGCGATGCAGCAGCGCTCGGATTCCCTCGCCCGGGTCAACCGCCCGAACTACTGAGTAAGCCCA
>JBEVHL010000381.1:0-7733 GCA_040511255.1 Mycobacterium sp.
ACGCGGTCGTTGACGCCCGCCAGCAGCGCGTGATCGTCGACGTGCTTGGCGTGCACGATCTGCCCGTCCTGCCGCACGATCGAGATGACGTCGGTCAGGTACAGCTCCTGCTGGGCATTGTCGGAGCGCAGCCGGTTCAACGCCGAGCGCAGCGGGCCGATGTCGAAGGCGTAGACGCTGGCATTGACTTCGCGGATCGCGCGCTGCGAATTGGTGGCGTCGGCCTGCTCGACGATCGCGATCACCTCGCCGTCCTGGGTGCGCAGGATGCGTCCGTAACCCGTTGGGTCGGCCAGCGTGGTGGTCAGCACGGTCACCGCGGCGGGTTCGGCGCTGTGGGTGGCGATCAGGTCGGCCAGCGTCTCGGCATCCAGCAGCGGGATGTCCCCGGAGGTGATCACCACGACGCCCTCGAAATCTGCCGGCAGCGCCGCCAGTCCGCACAGTGCCGCGTGACCCGTCCCGAGCTGTTGCTCCTGCACGGCGATGTCGACGGTGCGACCGAGCTTGTCGGCGAGGTCGGTGATCGCGGGGACGATCTGTTCGCGGTGCTTGCCCACCACGACCACCAGATGCTGGGGCGCGGCCTTGCTGACGGCGTGCAGGGCATGCGAGAGCAGGCTGCGGCCGGCCAGCGGGTGCAGGATTTTGGAGGTGTCTGACCGCATCCTGGTGCTTGCACCTGCGGCCAGCACCAGGACGGCGGATTGGCCTTGTGTCGTCATGAACCCCTCTTACGCGGGAAGTGCGCTTTTAGCTCCGTCGCCAGGACTCGAACCTGAACTATCTGAACCAAAATCAGAAGTGCTGCCGATTACACCACGACGGACCGGGTCGATCCGGGGGTTGAGTCTAGTCGGATGACGATGCGGCCGAGGGACGAGGCCGTTGAGGAATCCGACAATTAGCACAGTGGATGACGATGCGGCCGAGGGACGAGGCCGTTGAGGAATCCGACAACGAGCACAGTGGATGACGATGCGGCCGAGGGACGAGGCCGTTGAGGAGTTCGACAGGTGATGTGGGTTCCAGCCGATACGCTGAGGCCCGTGGCAGCTCCCGAGAAAGAGGTGCGCGCGCCCCGGGCCAGGATGACGGGCAGCGAGCGCAGGCACCAGCTCATCGACATCGCACGCGCGTTGTTCGCCGAACGAGGCTATGACGCGACGTCGATCGAGGAGATCGCGCAGCGGGCCAATGTCTCCAAACCGGTGGTCTACGAACATTTCGGCGGAAAGGAAGGGCTGTACGCCGTGGTGGTCGACCGCGAGATGTCGGCCCTGCTCGACGGCATCAGCTCGTCGCTGACGATGAACCGGTCGCGGGTGCGCGTCGAGCGGGTGGCGCTGGCGCTGCTGACCTACGTCGAGGAGCGCACCGACGGCTTCCGGATCATGATCCGCGATTCGCCGGCCTCGATCAGTTCCGGCACATACTCCAGCCTGCTCAACGACGCCGTCAGCCAGGTGGCGTCGATCCTGGCCGGTGACTTCGCCCGCCGCGGCCTGGACCCGGAGCTGGCGCCGCTGTACGCCCAGGCGCTGGTCGGTTCGGTATCCATGACCGCGCAGTGGTGGCTGGACACCCGCGAGCCGAAGAAGGAAGTGGTGGCCGCACATCTGGTGAACCTGATGTGGAACGGCCTGACGCATCTCGAAGCCGACCCGCATCTGCAGGACGAATAGTCCGTTCGCGGAGCTCAGCCCATATCCCTGGCGAGCAGGTCGGCCGTCGTCTCCCGGCGCACCAACCCCCGCGCGCGGCCATGCCGCACCGACACCACCGCCGGCCGCCCGGCCAACCCGGTTGACGGCACGGCCAGCAGATCGCCGGGATGGACGTCGGCGGGCAGCTCGACAGACCGGATGAGCTCGTCGCCGCACCTGCCGGCCACGGTCACCATCCGCGTCGGACCGAGCGCGTGCCGGTTGGCCAGCGTCGCCCCGCACCCCGGCACCTCGCTGCTTCCGCCGTCCACCACCACGACGGTCCGCCCGTCCGGACGGGTCTCCAGCCCGCACACCCGGTAGAGCGACACCCCGGCCTGCGCGCTGATCGCCCAGCCCGGCTCGATCACCACCCGTGGCCGCGGGAAGCGCTCGGCGGCGCAGGCCGCGTCGACCGCATCATCCAGTGAGCCGAGGTCCGGCCCGGGCTCGCCGAGGTTGAGCTCGCAGAGCAGCACGCGCTCATGGTTGCGGATATCGGCCATCGCGGCGATCGCCTGACCCGCGGCCTCGGCATCGCACTGCAGACCCACCAGGTCGAGGTTCGGGGCGTGCAGGATCCGGCGCACCGCCTCGGCGGGATCGTCCTGGTCGCATCGGAGCAGTACCCGCTGCCTGCGTGCCGCCAGTCCGCCGAGGTAGGCGATCTCGGCGAGCGAGCCGAGCACGATGCGACCGACCCCGGCGGCCACCGCGTTGCGCAGCTCGTCGGGGGTCTTCGCCGCGCCGTGCAGGACGATGCGGGCGGGGTCGACGCCGCCGGCCAGCGCCGTCGCCAGCTCACCCGCTGTGCACACGGCGACGCCAAGTCCCTCGTCGGCGGCCCAGCCGGCCACCCGCGTGGTCAGCAGGGCCTTGGCGGCGTAGACGACCTCGATGTCGGTCACCATCTTGCGGTGGCGGCGGGCACGGTGGCGGAAATCGTCCTCGTCGACGACGTAGGCCGGGGTGCCGAACTCGTCGGCGACCTCGGTCAGGGCCGTCCCGCCCACACACAACCGGCCCTCATCGTCGGTGTGCGTGGTGATCGGCCACAGCGCCGGGTCCAATCGCGGGCGGGCGGCGTGGCGAAGCGAGGGCAGGATGTCGAGCAGGGTCATGGCTCCACGGTGCGCGCCGTGGGCACCGGTGCGACCGGCCTTGACGAAGTCCTGACGGGCCGCTGCCCGATATTGACGGATGGCGACGGGCTCGAGATCACAGCCTGGCTGGGCAGGCGGTGTCTGCGGGCGGATTAGACTGGGGTGCATCATGACCGCGCCGGGGCAGACCCATGTCCAAACCCCAATTGCGGGGCTCGTCGAGTTGGCGCTCACCGCGCCGACGTTCACCGATCTGATCGAGCGCGCCGAGCGCAGACCCGATGAGATGGCGCTGGTCGGGCCCGCGAGCGCGCAGGTCTACGTGTCCGCCGCACTGGCCCGGCAGGGTCCGCTGCTGGTCGCCACCGCCACCGGTCGCGACGCCGACGACCTGACCGCCGAGCTCCGCGGTGTGTTCGGTGACGCAGTGGCCCTGTTCCCGTCCTGGGAAACGCTGCCGCACGAGCGGCTCTCGCCCGGGGTCGACACCGTCGGCGCCCGGCTGATGCTGCTGCGCAGGTTGAGCCATCCCGACGATGCCCGGCTGGGCCCGCCACTGCGCGTGGTGGTCACCACCGTGCGGTCTCTGCTGCAGCCGATGACGCCGGACGTGGCCAAGGTCGAACCGGTGACGCTGAGCGTCGGCACCGAGATCCCGTTCGAGGACCTGATCACCCGGCTGGTCGAGCTGGCCTACACCCGGGTGGACATGGTCGCCAAGCGCGGCGAGTTCGCCGTGCGCGGCGGCATCCTCGATGTGTTCGCCCCCACCGCGGAGCATCCGGTGCGGGTGGAGTTCTGGGGCGACGAGGTCACCGAGATGCGGTTCTTCGCCGTCGCCGACCAGCGCTCCATCCCCGAGATTCCGGTGCACACCCTGATCGCGGTGGCCTGCCGCGAACTGCTGCTCACCGACGAGGTCCGGGCCAGGGCGGCCGCACTGGCAGTGGCCACCCCGAAGGTCGAGGGCCACGTCACCGGCACCGTCGGCGACATGCTGGCCAAGCTCGCCGAGGGCATCCCCGTCGACGGGATGGAAGCGCTGCTGCCGGTGCTCCGCCCCGACGATCTGGCCCTGCTCACCGATCAACTGGCGCCCGGCACCCCGGTGCTGATCTGCGACCCGGAGAAGGTCCGCACCCGCGCCGGTGACCTGATCAAGACGGGCCGGGAATTCCTGGAAGCGTCGTGGTCGGTGGCCGCCGTCGGCGGCGACGCCCCGATCGACGTCGAGCAACTCGGCGGGTCCGGGTTCCGGCCGCTCTCCGAGGTACGCGAAGCCGCCAAAGCCGGTGGGCATCCGTGGTGGACGCTGAGCCAGCTGCCGAATGAGGCGGCAGTCGAACTGGACATCCGGCCTGCGCCGTCGGCGCGTGGTCAACAGCGCACCACCGAAGGTGTCGGCGAGATTTTCGCGATGCTGCGCGCGCACGTGGCTACCGGGGGATATGCCGCGGTCATCGCACCCGGCACCGGCACCGCGCACCGCATCATCGAGCAGCTGTCCGAAACCGACACGCCCGCAACCATGTTGGAGCCCGGCGAGGAACTCAAGGCCGGAGTGGTCGGCGTGCTCAAAGGCCCGCTGCATGAAGGCATCGTGCTGCCCGGCGCGAACCTGGTGGTGATCACCGAGACCGACCTGACCGGCAACCGGGTCACCGCGACCGAAGGCAAACGCCTGGCGGCCAAGCGGCGCAACACCGTTGACCCGTTGGCGCTGACCGCGGGCGATCTGGTGGTGCACGACCAGCACGGCATCGGCAAGTTCGTCGAGATGACCGAGCGGACCGTCGGCGGGGCCCGGCGCGAGTACCTGGTGCTGGAGTACGGCTCGGCCAAGCGCGGCGGCGGGTCAGACAAGCTGTTCGTGCCGATGGACTCCCTGGATCAGCTGTCGCGCTATGTCGGCGGCCAGGCGCCCAGCCTGAGCAGGCTCGGCGGTAGCGACTGGACCAACACGAAAACCAAGGCGCGCAAGGCAGTTCGCGAGATCGCCGGCGAGCTGGTGACGCTGTACGCCAAACGCCAGGCCGCACCGGGTTATGCGTTCGGGCCGGACACCCCGTGGCAGGCCGAGATGGAGGATGCGTTCGGGTTCACCGAGACCATCGATCAGCTGACCGCCATCACCGAGGTGAAATCCGATATGCAGAAACCGGTTCCGATGGACCGGGTGATCTGCGGTGACGTCGGCTACGGCAAGACCGAGATCGCGGTTCGGGCTGCGTTCAAGGCGGTCCAGGACGGCAAGCAGGTGGCGGTGCTGGTGCCCACGACCCTGCTGGCCGATCAGCATCTGCAGACGTTCACCGCCCGGATGACCGGCTTTCCGGTGACGGTCAAGGGGTTGTCGCGGTTCACCGATCCGGCGGATTCCCGGAAGACGTTGGAGGGCATGGCCGACGGCAGCGTCGACATCGTGATCGGTACCCACCGGTTGCTGCAGACCTCGGCGCGGTGGAAGGACCTCGGCCTGGTCGTCGTCGACGAGGAGCAGCGGTTCGGCGTGGAGCACAAAGAGCACATCAAGAGCCTGCGCACCCACGTCGATGTGTTGACCATGAGCGCCACCCCGATCCCACGCACCCTGGAGATGAGCCTGGCCGGCATCCGGGAGATGTCGACCATCCTGACCCCGCCCGAGGAGCGCTATCCGGTGCTGACCTACGTCGGCCCGCAGGACCCCAAGCAGACCGCGGCAGCGCTGCGCCGTGAGCTGCTGCGCGACGGCCAGGCGTTCTACATCCACAACCGGGTCCGCACCATCGACGACGCCGCCGCGCGAGTGCGGGCGATGGTGCCGGAGGCCAGAGTCGTTGTCGCCCACGGGCAATTGCCCGAGGATGCGCTGGAGAAGACCGTCGAAGGGTTCTGGAACCGGGAGTACGACATCCTGGTATGCACCACGATCGTCGAGACCGGGTTGGACATCTCCAATGCCAACACCTTGATCGTCGAGCGGGCCGACACCTTCGGCCTCTCGCAGCTGCACCAGTTACGCGGCCGGGTCGGACGTAGCCGCGAGCGCGGTTACGCCTACTTCCTCTACCCGCCGGAAGTGCCATTGACCGAGACCGCCTACGACCGGCTCGCGACCATCGCGCAGAACAACGAGCTGGGCGCCGGTATGGCCGTGGCGATGAAAGACCTGGAGATCCGCGGTGCGGGCAACGTGCTCGGCATCGAGCAGTCCGGGCACGTCGCCGGCGTCGGGTTCGACCTGTACGTCCGCTTGGTCGGGGAGGCCGTCGAGGCCTACCGCGCCGCGGCCGACGGCGAAACCGTCACCGGCTCAACCGAACCCAAAGACGTCCGGATCGACCTACCCGTGGATGCGCATCTGCCTCCGGACTACATCGCCAGTGACCGGCTGCGCCTGGAGGGCTACCGCAGGCTGGCCGCCGCTGCCGACGAGGCCGCGGTCGATGCGGTGATCGAGGAGCTGATCGACCGCTACGGCCCGCTGCCCGAACCCGCGCTGCGGCTGATCGCGGTCGCGCGCCTGCGGCTGCTGTGCCGCAGCTACGGCGTGACCGAGGTGTCGGCGACCGGCGCGGCCGGCCAGCCGTCCACACTGCGGTTGTCGCCGCTGGCGTTGCCGGACTCCGGGCAGCTGCGCCTGAACCGGATGTTCCCCGGCGCGCAGTACCGCGCCACCACGTCGACCATCCAGGTGCCCATCCCGCGGGCAGGCAAAGGCATCGGGGCGCCCCGCATCCGCGACCTCGAACTGGCCCAGTGGGTGGCCGATCTGCTGGTCGCCCTGGACGGCAAACCGCAAGGCGCCGTGGACATCACCGCCGGCGAGAAGTCCGGCCGATGACGGTCATCCTGGTCGATCCGCGCCGGCCCACGCTGGTCCCCATCGAGGCGATCGAACTGCTCGGCGGCGAGGTGCAGTACACCGAGGAGATGCCCGTCAAGGTGCCGTGGTCCCTGGTCGCTGCCAGGCCGGTGCATTCGGGGCAGGACGCTCCGGTGTTGTTGTCATCGGATCCCGGTCATCCCGCCGTGGTGGCCCGGGTGGCGGCAGGGGAGCGGGTGATCTCGGCGCCGCCCCCGCAGACCGGGGAGCGGCTGGTCGACGCCGTCGCGGTGATGGACCGGTTGCGCACCGCGGGGCCGTGGGAGGGTGAGCAGACCCACGAGTCGCTGCGGCGCTATCTGCTGGAAGAGACCTACGAACTGTTCGACGCGGTGCACGGCGGTGATGCCACCGAAGTGCGCGACGAACTCGGAGATGTGTTGCTGCAGGTGCTGTTTCACGCCCGCATCGCACAAGAGGCCACCGCGCAGCCGTTCACCATCGACGATGTCGCCGATGCGCTGGTCCGCAAGCTCGGAAATCGGGTGCCCGCGGTGCTGGCCGGGGAGACGGTGTCGTTGGCCGAGCAATTGGCCCAGTGGGAAGAGCGCAAATCCCTGGAGAAGACCCGCGAGTCCGCGGTGGACGACGTGCCGACCGGGCAGCCCGCACTTGCGCTGGCGCAGAAGGTGATTGCCCGGGTCCGGCAGGCCGGCCTGCCTGCCGAGCTGATCCCGTCGACGATGCTGATGGTCACGGTGTCGGCCGACGCCGATGCCGAAAACGATTTGCGTTCTGCGGTATTGGCGTTCATGGACGACGTGCGGGCTGCCGAGAAAGCGGTGGCCACGCGGCGTGTCGCCGAACTGGACGTGGTGGTGACCGCCGGGATCAGTGCCGACGAGTGGCGCGCGGCCTGGCCCACCGAGGTCGCCGACGATATCGACTTCGCTGAACTCACGGTGGTCGAACCCGAACCCGCGCCTGAGGAGTAGCTAGTTGGTGCGGCGAGCGTCGGCCCAGCCCAACGTTCGGCCTCGAACGTCTGCCTGGCCTAACGCTCGACCCGAGGCCGTGAGACGGAGATGCGCGCCGAGACTTTCAGACCAGTCGAGA
>JBEVHL010000382.1:0-15061 GCA_040511255.1 Mycobacterium sp.
CACCAGCGCCGCGCCCACCCCGCCGCCGCAGGGCAACACGTTCAATCCGCCGCCGCCCGGCGCACCGCTACCACCCCCGGACGGCTCGTTGCCGCCCGCCGATGCGCTGCCGCCGCCTGCCGATACCCTGCCGCCGATGGACGCGCCCCCACCCGTCGCGGAAGTGCCGCCGGGTCCGCCGCCGGGACCGGTCGACCCCCTGCTGCCTCCGGCCTGATCGCGATGACCGTGCGGATGAGCCCGCAACGGTTCGACGAGCTGGTCTCTGACGCGCTCGATCGGATACCGCCCAAGCTGACGGCGGCCATCGACAACGTCGTCATCCTCGTCGAGCCGCACCATCCTGAGGAGCCCGATCTGCTGGGGCTCTACGAGGGCGTAGCGCTGACCGAACGCGACTCCAGCTATGCGGGATCACTACCCGACACCGTGACGATCTTCCGCGAACCCCTGCTCGACATGTGCGAGTCGGAGGACGAAGTGGTCGAAGAGGTGGCGATCACCGTGATCCACGAGATCGCCCACCATTTCGGCATCGATGACGAGCGGCTGCACGAACTCGGCTGGGCGTGACCGGTTTCCGGGCGCGGCATCGCCTGTTTGTCAGGGTCCGGTGCTAGAACGGGGAACATGGATGTGAAGTGCCGGGAGTGCGAGGCGGAGCGGCATCATTGCCACGGCACCCTCATTCGCCATTCGCTGCGGTACAGCGAATGCACGGATGACGACTGCGACGGACCCGAGTTGATCGTGCACACGCTGGTCATCGATTGCGATTCCGTGGGATGCGACTGCGCTCAGCCCATCGGGTCGGCCGAGAGTTTCGCGTCCTCGACGGGGTGAGCTTCCGGCTCGGGATAGAACGGCGGCGCCAACGCGCCCCAGTGCAGGCAGCTCCACCGACCGTCGGTGATCGGCGCCAACACCACTGACTCGGTGTTGGCCAGATGATGGTCCAGCGCGAAGTTGCCGTCCACGCCGCCCAGTACTGCGCCGACCAATCTGATCGCGGCGCCGTGGCTCACCACGACGATGTCGCGGGTCCAGTCGTGGTCGTCGAGGTAGCGCATGCGTAAATCGGTGAGCACCGGGACGTAGCGCTCCAGCACCTCGGCGCCGGTCTCGCCGCCGGGCATCGCGACGTCCAGTTCGCCGCCGTGCCACCGCTGGTAGATCCGCTCGAACTCTTCGATGGCCGCGTCGTCGTTGCGGTTCTCCAGATCGCCAACCTGCACCTCGTGGATACCGCCGAGTTCGTGCGCGGTCACCCCGAGCTCGCCGCCGATTTCCCCGGCCGTCTGCAGCGCCCTGGTCGCAATGGAATGGGCCAGGATCCCCGGCGGCTGTCGGTCCTTGGCGAACAGGCGGGCCTGCTCGCGGCCCAACGGCGTCAACTCCGCGCCCGGCGGGCGGGTGTCGAGCCGCTTGTCGACGTTGCCGTAGGACTGCCCGTGCCGGACCAGCACCAACCGGCCGCTCATAGGTTCGCCTCCCCGTCGTCGTTTGAGTCGTTGGTGTGCGGGGGCAAGCCCTCGCGCAGCCTGGTCAGCCACTGCGTCGCTTCGTCGAGCTGCGGCGGCAGAGCACCTGTGGCCGATCCTGTCGGCCACGATCCGAGATAACGCACATCCTCACAACGTCGGTGCAGCGCCTTGAGTGCCTCGGCGACGGCGTTGTCGTCGATATGGCCGACGCAGTCGAGGAAGAAGACGTAGGTGCCCAGCTCTACCCGGGTGGGCCGGGACTCGATCCGGGTGAGGTCGATATCGCGCATGCCGAACTCACCCAGAGCCGCGACCAGCGCGCCGGGCACGTTGTCCAACCGCAGCACCACCGAGGTCCGGTCCGCGCCGGTGCGGGCCGGCGGCTGACCGGGCAGGCCGACGAGTACGAAGCGGGTGCGCGCATTCGGTTCGTCGACGACGCCCTCCGCCAGCGTCGCCAGCCCGTACTGCTCAGCGGCCAGGGCCGTACTCACGCCGGCATCGGCCCGACCCGCTGCGACGTCCTGCGCGGCCGCCGCATTCGAGATGGCGGGCACCACCTCGACCCCAGGCAGGTGCGCGGCGAGCCACTTGCGGACCTGCGCGGCAGCGACGGGAAAGGCCGCGACGGTGTCGACCTGACCAGCTGTCATACCGGGCGCGATCACGATGCTGAACGCGACATCCAGCGTGAGCTCGGCGAACACCTGCAGCGCCGAACCGTTCGCCAGGCTGTCCAGCGTCGGCAGAATCGACCCGTCGATCGAATTCTCGATCGGCACGCAGGCGAAATCGGCGACGCCGCTGCGGACCGCTTCCAGGGACGCCGGCGTGCTGTCGGTCGGCAGCGGCACGGTGTCGTCGCCGCCGGGAACAAGACCGGCGGCAGTCATCTGCAACAGGGCGGCCTCCGTGAAGGTCCCCCTCGGACCGAGGTAGGCGATGCTGGCCACGGATCAAACCCTAACGCGGGGGTCCAGTGGGAAAGCCTTGCGCCGCTGTCGAGGATTTAGTTAAGTTAGGCTCACCTTAGTCGAATATTTCATCTGAAGCAGGCGGAAGGTCTCCCCCTATGTCACTCGCGACACTCCACGGGCCGACAACAGCAGAGCGCATCCGCAGCGCGTGTGTGCGCGCCGACAGCGCGATCCTGGCGCTCGAGGGCGCCGATCCGGAGACCACAGCGGTCCACCACCTGCTGCCCGACGGCTCGTTCGCAATCACGGTGCCCGCCACCGGCGTGGCCGCCGCCAACGTCGTCAGCTCCGCCCACGCCGGCGTGCAGGCGGTGCTCGAGCTGACCGACTATTCGCCGCTGGCGCTGCGGGAGCCGGTGCGTTCGCTGGTGTGGATCAGCGGCAGGCTGCACCAGGTGCCGCCGTCCGCGGTACGCGAGGTGCTCGACCTGATCGCCGTCGAAGACCCCAATCCTGCTCTGCTGCAAGTGGGTTCGGACTACCTGCTGCTGCGCCTGGAGATCGAGTCGGTGGTGGTGGCCGACGCCACCGGCGCCGAGTCGGTCGGAGTCGGTGTGCTGCTGGCCGCGCAGCCCGACCCGTTCTCCGCCATGGAGACCTGCTGGCTGCGTCATATCGACACCGATCACCGCGACGTCGTCGACCGCCTGGCCTCCAAACTCCCCGGCCAGCTGCGCCGCGGTCACGTCCGGCCGCTCGGCCTGGACCGGTACGGGGTCCGGCTGCGCGTCGAGGGCGAGGACGGCGACCACGACGTCCGGCTGCCGTTCGGTAAGCCGGTTGACGACGTGCAGGGCCTGAGTCAGGCGATCCGCATCCTGATGGGCTGCCCCTTCGTCAACGGACTGCGCGCGCGACGTTCCTGACCGCTCTGCGGCTACCGTGGCGGGGTGACCCGGCCCGACGGCGAGACCGAGCCGACGGCTCCCCCGACCACAGCACTGACCGCCGCCGAGATCCGGGCGATGCGCATCGAAGTCGTGATCGTCCTGGCGGTCACATTCGGGATGAGCGCACTGACCGCGTCCCTTCAGCTGATCGACTTCGTGCTGCGCGGCCTCGCCGGCCAGCGCGTCGCGCTCAATCCGCGACGGTCCTACTACGACCTGATCGACCTCGGCCTCAACCTGGCGTTCGTCGCACAACTCGTCGCCTGGGGTGCGTTGGCCGTCTACCTGCTGTGGCGCAGCGGTTTCCGCCCGGCCAGCATCGGGTTGCGCCGGTTCCGCGCCAAACCCGATCTGCTCGGCGGCCTCGGGCTGGCGGCGCTGATCGGGGTGCCCGGCCTCGGCCTGTACCTGGTCGCGCGGGCACTCGGGTTGAGCGCGGAAGTCGTCCCCACGGAACTGACGGACACGTGGTGGCGCATTCCGGTGCTCATCCTGGCGGCCTTCGCCAACGGGTGGGCCGAAGAGGTGATCGTGGTCGGCTACCTGTTGACGCGGCTCGACCAGTTCGGTGTCAGCCGCACCAAGTCCCTGCTCTGGTCGGCGGTGCTGCGTGGCGGCTACCACCTCTACCAAGGCTTCGGCGCCGGTGTCGGGAACCTGGTGATGGGAGTGGTGTTCGGGTACACCTGGCGGCGCAGCGGCAGGTTGTGGCCGTTGATCATCGCCCACGGCATCATCGACACCGTCGCCTTCGTCGGCTATGCGCTGCTGGCGCACCGCATGGGTTGGGCCACCCCGACGCCCGTCCCGGCCTCAAAGCCGTAGCGGGGCCCGGCGCGTAAATTGTCCTGGTGAACGACGACCGGCGGTTCCCCGCGGGGGACCCGCGCGCCCGTCGGCCGCCCTCCCCACCTGAACCGACGCAGGTGATCCGGCGCGACCCCGCCTACCGCCCAGCGCACCCGCAGGCCAATCCCCTGCCGCCGCGCCAGCGGCCACCCGCACCGCCTCCACCGCCACCCATACGGCGGCCGCCGCCACCCCCGCCGCCGCGACAGGCACCGCCCGCACCCCCGCGCCGCCCGCCGCCGACTCCCCCGCCACCGACTCCCCCGCCTCCGCCGCCGGCCGCGAAGTCGAAGCCCAAGCGCCGCCGCCGCCTGCCCGTGGTCCGCATGGTGCTGGCGCTGCTGATGGTGGCGTTCATCACCGCTGTCGGAACGGCGTTCTGGGTGGACCGGTCGCTGCGGCACACTGCCGCGCTCGTCGACTACCCGGAGCGACCCGCGCAGGGCCAGGGGACCAACTGGCTGCTCGTCGGTTCGGACAGCCGGGACGGTCTGAGCGCCGAGGAGCAGGCCGAGCTGGCCACCGGCGGCGACGTGGGCAACGGCCGCACCGACACCATCCTGTTGGTGCACATGCCGGGCTTCGGGTCCAGCTCACCGACCACGATGGTGTCCATCCCCCGCGATTCGTATGTGCCGATCCCCGGCTACGGCTCCGACAAGATCAACGCGGCATTCGCCCTCGGTGGCGCGCCGCTGCTGGCCCAGGCCGTCGAACAGGCGACCGGGCTGCGGCTCGACCACTACGCCGAGGTCGGTTTTGACGGGTTCGCCGTCGTGGTCGACACGCTCGGCGGGGTGACGGCCTGCCCGGCCGAGCCGATCAACGATCCGCTGGCGGGTATCGATCTGCCCGCCGGCTGTCAGGAACTCGACGGCCGCAACGCACTGGGCTACGTCCGGACCCGCGCCACCCCGCGGGCCGACCTCGACCGGATGACCAACCAGCGACAGTTCATGTCCGACCTGCTGCACCGCGCGGCAAGCCCCGCGGTATGGCTCAACCCATGGCGCTGGTACTCGGTACCGCACGCCGCGGTCGGTGCTCTGACCGTCAACGACGGTGACCACGTCTGGGACCTGGCCAGGTTGGGCTGGGCCCTGCACGGATCGACGACGACGGTGACCGTGCCGATCGGCGAATTCACCAGCGGCGATTCAGGATCGGTCGTGGTGTGGGATCACGACGCTGCCAGCCAGCTCTTCGACGCGCTGGCCACCGACTCGCCCGTGCCGCAGACAGCGCTGCAGACCCAACCGTAGGGCCCGATTTCACCCGTCCGCTCGCTAGGGTGGTCCCTCGTGACCTCTGCGGACTCCCCGTCGTTCCAGGACCTGCTCATCGAGCAGGTGGGCAACGAATTCATGGCGGCGCAGCAGTACATCGCCGTCGCGGTGTACTTCGACGGCGAGGATCTACCGCAGCTGGCCGCGCGGTTCTACCGCCAGGCGCTCGAAGAGCGCAACCACGCGATGATGATCGTCCGCTACCTGCTCGACAAGGACGTACCGGTCGCCATCCCCGGGGTGCCCGCCGTGATCACCGAGTTCCATTCGGTGCGCGAACCCGTCGAACTGGCCCTGAACCAGGAACGCGGGGTCACCGAACAGATCACCCGGCTCGCCCGGGCTGCGCGTGACGGCGGCGACTACCTCGGCGAGCAGTTCATGCAGTGGTTCCTCAAGGAACAGGTCGAAGAGGTGGCCTCGATGACCACGCTGCTGACCATCGTCGACCGCGCCGCCGACAACCTATTCCATCTGGAGAACTTCGTCGCCCGCGAACTCAATACGCCTGCCACCGTGGACCCGACCGCACCCGCCACCGCAGGCGGCGCGGTCTGAAACAGCCCGGCGAGGCTGCCCTCAGTAAGGCTCACCTTGGCTGACAGGGCCTCTGACCTGCACTAACATGATTCGTATGCTTAATCACGACGCCACGGAGACGAAGTTCCAGTCCCTGCTGCAGGACCAGATCCGCAATGAGTTCACCGCTTCCCAGCAATACATCGCCATCGCTGTCTACTTCGACGATGCTGACCTGCCTCAGTTGGCCGCGCGGTTCTACGCCCAGGCCATCGAAGAGCGCAACCACGCGATGATGGTGGTGCGCCATCTGCTGGACCGCGACGTCAAGGTAGAGATTCCGGGCGTCGACGCGGTGCGCAACCAGTTCGGCAGTCCGCGGGAAGCGTTGGCTCTCGCGCTCGAACAGGAACGCGGCGTCACCGATCAGATCACCGCCCTGGCCGCCACCGCCCGCGACGAGCAGGACTACCTCGGCGAGCAGTTCATGCACTGGTTCCTCAAGGAGCAGGTCGAAGAGGTCGCCTCGATGACCACCCTGCTCCGCATCGCCGACCGCGCCGGGGCCAACCTGTTCGATCTCGAAGACTTCGTCGCGCGCGAATCATCTTCTCCGACAACCGATCCCACAGCACCGACAGCTGCGGGCGGCACGCTCTAGCTGTCGCGGCCCGCGCCGGTCAACCCGTCCTGCAGCCACCCCTTGGTACGACCGGGATGATTCGTGGCGATCCACGCCACCCCGATGTCGCGGCAGAAGCCGACGTCCTCGTAGTGGTCGACGGTCCAGCAGTACAGCGCCCGGCCTTGTGCGGCGGCGCGGTCCACGAGTTCGGGATGGTCCCGCAGGGTGGCGATCGACGGCCCCACGGCGGTGGCCCCGACGGTGGTGGCCGCGCTGCCGCCCAAGTAGCGCGACGTGTCACCCAGCAGGACCGTGGGCAGCAGCGGGGCGGCGCGCCTGATGCGCCACACCGCGGCCGCCGAGAAAGACATCACCACTGCCCGGGACAGATCTGCGGACGCCGGCGACGCGATGCCGTAGCGGTGCAGCAGCGCCAGTACCTTGCTCTCCACCAGCGCGCCGTAGCGCACCGGATGCTTGGTCTCGATGAACAGCTTGACCGGCCGATTCCAGTCCAGCACCAGCTTGACCAGGTCGTCTAGCGTGAGCAGCCCGGTCTCGCCCTGGCTGCCGTCAGCGCGCCAGCTGCCGTGCCAGGCGCCGTAGTCGAGCTCGCGCAGCTGGGCCAACGTCATCTCGCTGACCAGTCCCGTCCCTGTCGACGTGCGGTCCACCCGCCGATCGTGGACGCACACCAGGTGGCCGTCTCGGGTCAGTCGAACATCGCACTCGACGCCGTCGGCACCCTCTTCCAGAGCCAGCTGATACGCGGCCAACGTGTGCTCGGGCAGATCGGCCGATGCGCCTCGATGGGCGACGACGAAGGGGTGCCCGTCGGCCGACTTCATACGGCTATGCTGCCGGTTCCTGGCCTACCGGCTCAACTGCTGGCGCAGATTCGGGCGTGCCGCGCTGGTCAGCGGCCACGATCACCCAGCGGTGCGCAGGCCGCTCCACCGGTTTCCGCTCGAAACCGAGATACACCCGGGTGACTGCGACCACCGCGGCCAGCGCCAGCACGTACGCCAGCGTCATGGTGACGGTATTGTCCGCGATGCCCTGTGCGTTGGTGGCGAAGCTGGTCGCCAGCGCCCAGATCGAGACCGCCGTGCTCAACACCCACAGCAGCCACCACACGATGATCGGCCGACGCAGCCGGGCGTAGACGCCCTCGGTCATCGCCATCTCGATGACGTAGACGGGCGCCCAGAAAAGGTTGACCAGCGGGACCAGGCTGCCGACCCACAACGCCCAGGTGGGCCGTGGTTCGGTCAGGCCATGGTGGGTGAAGACCGCGGCGCGACGGGCAATCAGCCACGTGACCAGGACCAACGCACCACCGATCACCGCGAAGATGGCCAACACGCTAGCCAGCACCCCAAGCCACAGCGCCCCGCCCGCGAGGAGTGGGTTCAGCAGATACGTGCGGTTGATGACCAGCAGGACGTAACGCAGCACGTGCACCAGGGCGGCGAACGCCATGATGGCCGCCACGATCACCAGCGTCCACCGAACCAGAGTGGTGGACGGGCCGCTGGGCGGCGGCGCGGTCTGCTCGCCGGTACCCGGGTCGATGTAGTCGCGCAGTCCCCACTGCGGGGTTCCTGCGTACCGCGGGGTGGGGCCGAGCGGACGGCGGCGACGACGCGGCTCCGGCGGGGTGCCCGGCCGCACCGCAATCCACCGGTAGCCGGCAGGCAGGCGAGGATCGGGTCGCTGGGGCGGCGCGGACGTGTTGGGTCGAGCAGCGCCGGGGCGACTCCAGTTGGGGTCAGGGACGCGGGCGTCGGCCGACGGCGCCATCAGCGCGCCATGGCAGCGCGGGCACCACACGCGCTGCTTGTCGCGCACGTTCCAACGCGTGCCGCATGCCGCACACACCTGAATCACGGCACCAGCCTAGCGAGCGACCGATGCGGAGCGTATTTCTCCGCTGAGGAGCGAAGCCATCCCACTGAGCGAGCGACCGATGCGGAGCGTTTTTCTCCGCTGATGGGCTGAGCAATCAGACCGTGCCCGGGGACCCGCCGTCGGTGATCACCGGGCGACCGGCACCGGCCCAGGCCAGCATGCCGCCGTCCACGTTCACCGGCTCGTACCCATTGCGTTGCAGATATTGCGCGACCCGCTGCGACCGTCCACCGGCATGACAGACGACGTACAACGGCTTGTCGACGTCGATCTCACTGATCCGGGCCGGCACGTCGCCCATGGGGATGTGCTGCGCGCCCGGCGCGTGACCGCGCTGCCATTCGTCGTCCTCGCGAACGTCGAGCAACACCGCCGACGCACCGAATTCGAGGGGGATTCCCGCTATTTGTTCCTGTGGGACCGCCGAGTCGTCCATGCGTCGATCCTGTCACGCGCACGCCCCGCGCTCCAGTGTCACGCAGAGCCGTAGCGGGACAGCAATGTGCGACCGTTTCCCGGCTATCCACAGTTTCCACAGGTTTATCCACAAGGGGAGAAATTGAATCAATCGGCCAAGCGGCGCAAGAAGGCGCGAACAACCGGATGCCTGTGGATAACCTCGGCCGTTACCACTTCGCAATCAACAGGGGCGAGGGCGCGCTGAGCGAAATCCGCCTAACCGCGCGGTATCAATTCGACGCCGGCCTCTGACCCTTGTGAGACGTCGCCTACAACCAATGCGGGTGCTGGAGCATTCCCGCGGCGGCGCTGTTTAAACATCCGATCGCAAAATCTTCGGTAGCGCGATGGGTCCTGTCGGCGGCCGCAGCCGTCCAATTTTCTTCGGGGTGCCCGAGCGGCTATGCTCGCCGACACAGAGTGGTTTGTGATACATCTCACTGGGGGCCGAATTTGATCATGCAGGTCAGGACCGTCTGATGGCGATTCAACCGACGGGTCCGCAGTCAGCGCCTTCGAATTGGTACAGGTCTTCCGCGACGTGCAACCGCTCCTACCTGCTGGCCGGCCTGCGGGCCGTGGTGATCGCCTTGATCCTGCTCGGCATCCTCGCGCTGATCGTCTTGACCTAACCGGGACCCGACACCGTCCACACCACCCGGTAGGAACCGGCGGCCGGCACCCAGCCGAACTGCCGAGAGTCGACGACACCCGGCGCCGTCGGGTTATCGGAGCAGGCTTCGAACACCGCCTCCCGACCCGCGCCGCGTACCCCACCAACTCGCTTCACCAGCCACCGCGACGGCAGCGTCGGATCGCGGAAGACCCGGACTTGGCCGCGTCGCGGTTTACCGCCGCGCCACGCCAGCAATCCATCGCCGGGCCCAAGGGTCGGGCGCATCGAATCTTCGACCACGGCGAAGCGACGCAGCGGCCGCACCAACCGCCAACGTCGCGGCGAAATGTCCCGGCTCACGCCCGAAGTGTAGGTTTCTCCGCCACCGCCCTGGGGGTAAGTTAAGGCCATGCTGCTGCATCGACTCTTCTCAAACGCAACCCCCGCCCACGCCCACTGCGACCTGTACTGCGGTGTCTATGACCCCGCCCAGGCCAAAATCGAGGCGCTCTCGGTTCTGAAGACGCTTCAGAAGTACCACGATTCAGACGACGATCACTTCAAGACGCGCGCGATCATCATCAAGGAGCAGCGCGCGGAGGAGGTCAAGCATCACCTGATGGTGCTGTGGGCCGACTTCTTCACCAAGGATCACTTCGAGCAGTTCCCCAACCTGCACCAGCTCTTCTGGGACGGGGTGCACGGGGCGGGCGACGCCAAGAAGTCGCTCGACGTCGCCGTCGCCGAGAAGCTGCTCGCGACCATCGACCAGATCTCCGACATCTTCTGGCAGACCGAGAAGGCCAAGGGCATGGGCGTTTACCCGCCCGCTTGAGTTCTTCTCGCTCTCTCCAGCCAACAACTGAACACACCAGGGCGCCGTACTACATGTACGGCGCCCTGCGTATGTGTGAACACTTAGCAGTCGTGTCCCCTTGTGTGCCAAGGGTGTTGTGCCCCATCCTGAGCGAACGACCCGCAGGCGTGTCGCACGCAAGTCCGAACCGAGCAGTCGCGGAGGGCAAATGGAAACAGGGTCAGGGCGGGCAATCGGACTCGCCCCCTTTCACTCCCGTGGCGCCTTGAAGGGTTTCGTGGTATCCGGCAGGTGGCCGGATTCGACCAAGGAATGGGCACAGCTGTTGATCGTCGCGGTCCGTGTCGCATCGCTTCCTGGATTGCTTTCCACCACAACGATATTCGGTGTGCGGGAGGAATTACCTGACGTACCTGAGCCCGGCACTGTCGGTCTGGTGCTGGCGGAAGGCACCGTCGTAGGCGAATCCGCAATCTCCCCTGGCCATTTCGCCAACCACCAACCGCCCGCCCTGCTGATGCTGCATCCGCCGTCGGAAACCATGCCGTCATTGCCGGAGTGCAACGGCGCGGCATCGGGCTGTGTATTGCTGCCTGGCCTACCGCATTTAGGCCTCGAGCACCGCGCTGCGTGGGTGGAGGCCGAGTCGGACGGCACCATCACGTCGATGGTCAGTCGTGTCGGCGTCGACCCCATCAGCCATCCCGACACCGCTATTCTGGCGATGCTGCTTGCCGCATAAGGGGTTCCGCGTACCCGGAAACAGCACTCTCGAAGTCGAGAATACGGGTTCCCGAAACTGCCAATCACACTGGCGCGGCGGAAAACGACCACCTATCGTGGAGCCGTCAGCGAAGGGGAGTAGCCCCCAATCGTCGTGTCGACATACTGGCGTAAAGCCCGGCCGGCGAACCGAGTCTCGTGTCTCGGTGGGTGAGACCTTCGACCGAACCGGCGATCCCGTAGCGGGCACGCCGGCTACGCGTCGGAAGGTCTCTACATGCTTGCAGCCGCCCTCCTGAGTCTCGGCGTGGTGTTCCTGGCCGAACTCGGCGACAAATCGCAGCTGATCACCATGACGTACGCGCTGCGCCACCGCTGGTGGGTGGTCCTCAGCGGGGTCGGCATCGCCGCCTTCCTGGTACACGGAATCTCCGTCACCATCGGACACTTCCTCGGCCTGACCCTGCCCGAGCGACCCATCGCGTTCGCGGCCGCGATCGCGTTCCTCGGGTTCGCGGTCTGGACGTGGCGCGAAGGTGGCGACGACGACGAGGTCGCGACGGTCAAAGAGCCCCGCTTCGTCCTACTCGCGGTGATCTCGTCCTTCGTACTCGCCGAGCTCGGCGACAAGACGATGCTCGCCACGGTCGCACTGGCCAGCGACAACAACTGGGCGGGCGTGTGGATCGGCGCCACGGTCGGGATGGTGCTGGCCGACGGCGTGGCGATCGCCGCGGGCAGGCTGCTGCACAAACGCCTGCCCGAGCGTTTCCTGCATGTCATGGCGAGCCTGCTGTTCCTGCTGTTCGGGCTGTGGATCCTGTTCGCCAACGCGTTGCGCTTGCCCACCGTGGCGGTGGCGGTCACCGCCACGGTCGCCGGCGCCGCAATCGTGGGCGGCGTCATCCAGTGGGTGCGCCGCAGGAAGCTAACCGCATCGCCGGCGACTCCTGGTACCTCACAGGATGCTGCCCAACCCGCACCAAACGGTCAGTAACGCCCCGTCGAACCATCGCGGCCGCGCCCGTGGCTTGGTTTCGCTGTCGGCGTATCAAGATTGCCAGCAGGGGCCCCCGAACTCGCGCTGCCATAGTCCAGGGGACCTCAGATGGCCTCCCGGCCTTCGGAATGAGTGGCGGCGTTTCGCCGGCAGCAAAGGCGGTCCGGCGAATGACGCCGCTGCACGGTCGTTGCCCGGTAACAGGCTTGTTTCGTCGCAGGCCACCCTTGACGTCGGGTGGTCCGGGGGCTGCGCGGTGACCACACGGTATTTGCCTTGGTGCACTAAGTGACGTGGGAACGGATTCCGTAGGGAGTCGCTGAGACGGCCGATTCGTGGCACCCAACCTTGCTCGGCGTCAATTTTCTACTCGTTTGCACTTGGTTGTTGCGGGAACTGTCGCTACGATGATCAGCAAATACGCCTACTGACACTTTCGCTCTGCCAGCTTGTGGAGGTCAAACAATGAGCACGACGTTCTCTGCGCGATTGAATCGCCTGTTCGACACCGTGTACCCGCCCGGACGTGGCGCGCATACGTCCGCCGAGGTGATCGCTGCGCTCAAAGCTGAGGGCGTCACCATGTCGGCTCCGTACCTCTCCCAGCTGAGGTCGGGCAACCGCACCAACCCGTCGGTGACGACGATGGCGGCGCTTGCCAACTTCTTCCGGATCAAGCCGGCGTACTTCACCGACGACGAGTACTACGAGAAGCTCGACAAGGAGCTGACGTGGCTCGCCAACATGCGTGACGAGGGTGTGCGGCGCATTGCGGCACGCACCGTCGGCCTGTCGGTCGAAGCGCAGCAGGACCTGGTCCAAAAGGCCGAGGAGCTGCGCCGCATCGAGCACCTCGACGATTAGCCCGTCGCCGCCTGCCACTAAGTGGCGGCGGCGCCCGGTAAACCGAAGAGACTCAGCAGAAGACGCGCGGTAGCTACCGGGCCAGCGCCCGATATTGCCGTGCGATCTCGATGATCCACTCGCGGTCGGAGTAGCTGTCCGGCTGCCGCAACCAGCCGAGACCCGGAAACGCCAGCTCGGCAGCCGCCTTGTTGCCGTCCCGCCCGGCGTAGACCCAATCCGCGATCGCCCGGGCCTGCACCTCCGGTGCCACCGCCGGTCGCTCTACTTCGGTCAACGTCTCTGACAGATCGAAATCGGACGGCCCGCCGTGCGAGCCGTGATGAGCGCCGTGGATGGCGGACGCCTCCAGGAACAGGGCGTCGGAGATCAACGACAGCCGCTCGGCAACCCGGAACACCAGCGGACCCCGTGGGCGCACCCCGATCCCGATATCGGGCTGACGCACTTCGAGTTCGGCCAGCAGTGGCTCGATGAGCGCCAACTCGTGCCTGCCGGTGAACCAATCTTCGACAGTCGGCAGCAGCGAACCCGCCGCCACCACCGCCATCGCACAGCCCAGCAGCGCCGCCGCGGTACCAACGCCGACCAGATGTGTGGTGCCGGTGGCGCGGATCAAGAAGAACGCGCTGGCAAGCAGAATGAGCACGATGCCGACGGTGAAGACGAACAGCGCCCGGCCCCGTCGACTGCGGTTCGAGTGCCGCATACCAGCCCAGGTCACCAGCGTCAGCGCGAGGAGCACGTAGAGCAGCGGCAGAAGCCACGGCAGGGATGTTTTCGAGGTCCCCAGGTTGCGCGAGAGGTACTGCTCGGCCGACATCTCCGGCTGTTGTCCGGCCGCAAAGAACAACGCGAAGCTGGCGACAGCGATGACGATCGCAATGCTGTACTGCACCATGGCAATTCGTCGAATCACCCCGGGCGAGCGGGCCGAGGCGACGCTGGTGATCATCACGCAACTACCCGCCGCGCACGCCACCAGGGCAACTTGGCTCAGCCCGACCGAGATGTTGGGCCAGTGCAGCGCGGTGTCCAACAGCAGCGACAGGGGCTGCCAGTTCAGTGCGGCGACAATCCCCAGGCTGCCGAGCGCGATGATCATCGCGGCGCTGACCAATGACTGCTTGTTGACCAGTGCCCAGCCGATGCGCACGCCGGTAGCCATGCCGAGCAGCCCGGCGATCACCCAGACGGTCAACCAAACGCCTCGCCGAGCCGTACCTGAACGATAGAAGCGCGATCGGAAGGCATTCGGCCGAGGCGGTAGATCAGCAAGGCCGCGAAATCCTCGGCCTCCTGTTCGGCGTCTTCACCACTGGGGCCCATGCATCCGGTGCGCTGGTTGAGCATGTACCGGATCAGGTCGTCACTGGCGAATTCCGCTGTGTCCCTTGCCGCTTGGACTACGGGCATGCCCTCGTGCCCGAGTACCAGATGACCGAGTTCGTGCGCCAGGGTCCGCTCCCAGGTGGGCAGACCCTGTTGAATCAAGAAGACGTCGCGGTCCACGTACTGCCGCCACTGGCCGCAGACTCCGGCGGGCAGATCCGCCATCCGCAGGTCGATGGGCCTGCCGCGGCTCTCGCTGACGGCGGTGAGCAACCGGTTCAAGGTCACCTCGCCGCGGCGGGGAGCCATCTCCAGCACATCGCTCACTGCCTTGGTCACACTTCGGCTGGCCGGCATGTCACCCCCTCCTAGCTACGTGGTGCCGACCCGACCCCGGGTCGATCACCCCTTGTGCAGGAACCGTGCGGTTCCGGCGGCGCGCACCGTCAGACCAGCTTTCGCCTGGCGATACCCTACTAAGCCCCCCGCGGCCGTGAGTACCAAAATGCCCGCGATACCCGGCACCGCCAGGCCCGCGACCTCACCCATTCTCGCTGATCGCAGGTATTCCGGATACCCCGCACGGAATGTTTCTGCCAGCGGCGACTGGCTCGCGGGCGCTTCCGGCACTTTTTCGATGATCTTTTCCGATGCCTGAACCGGCATTTGAGGCGCGGCCGGCGACACCGCGACCGGCAGCGGGGCGGGC
>JBEVHL010000383.1:0-6368 GCA_040511255.1 Mycobacterium sp.
GCAAGGAACTCGACCGCAGGCCCCAGGACATCGTCGCCGAGGTCAGCTCACTGGTGGACCAGGGCGTCCTGGAGGTCACGCTGCTGGGCCAGAACGTCAACGCCTACGGGGTGTCGTTCGCCGATCCCGAAACTCCGCGCGACAGAGGCGCTTTAGCGGCTCTTCAGCGCGCCTGCGGACGGGTCGACGGCCTGGAGCGGGTCCGGTTCACCTCGCCGCACCCCGCCGAGTTCACCGACGACGTGATCGAGGCGATGGCCGAGACCGCGAACGTCTGCCCCACGCTGCACATGCCGCTGCAGTCCGGCTCGGATCGCATCCTGCGGGCGATGCGGCGGTCCTACCGCGCCGAGCGCTATCTCGGGATCATCGACCGGGTCCGGGCCGCGATGCCCGACGCCGCGATCACCACCGACATCATCGTCGGCTTCCCCGGTGAGACCGAAGAGGATTTCGCGGCCACCCTCGACGTGGTGCGCCAGGCCCGTTTCGCCGGTGCCTTCACCTTCCAGTACTCCAAGCGGCCCGGCACCCCGGCCGCCGAATACCCCGGCCAGCTGCCGAAAGCTGTTGTGCAGGAACGCTATATGCGCTTGACCGAACTGCAGGAGCAGATCTCTCTCGAGGAGAACCGCGCGCAGATCGGGCGGCCGGTGGAACTGTTGGTGGCCGCGGGCGAGGGCCGCAAGGACACCGCGACCGCGCGGATGAGCGGCCGGGCCCGCGACGGCCGACTGGTGCATTTCGTTCCGGGCGAGGCGCAGGTCCGCCCCGGTGATGTGGTGCACACGATCGTCACCGGCGCCGCGCCCCATCACCTGATCGCCGACGGCGCGCTGCTGGGGCACCGGCGTACCCGCGCGGGCGACGCCCACGAGGCCGGCACCCGGCCGCACACCATCGGCCTCGGCATGCCTGCCCTGGGCCTGTCCGCGCTACCCGCGCCGACCGCCTCCGGGTGCTCCCGATGAACGCCCGCGGCGCGACTCCGCCCGGCGGTTCCGCGGAAGGGTTCGACGACTTCAAGGCCGACCTGGAGGCAGCCGAGCGCAAGGTGGCGCGCGAGATCGATCCGGGCGCCCGCGCTCTGGTGGTGGCGATTCTGGTCTTCGTGCTGCTGGTGTCGTTCATCCTGCCGCACACCGGCGACGCCAGGGCCGTCGATGTACTGATGGGCAACGACACCGCCCGCGGGGTGGCCATCGCGTTGCCGTCGCGGGTGTTCTGCTGGCTGACGCTGATCTTCGGTGTCGGCTTCTCGATGCTGGCGCTGCTGACCAGGCGGTGGGCCCTGGCCTGGGTGGCGCTCGCCGGGTCGACGCTGGCCAGCTTCACCGGTCTGCTGGCCGTCTGGTCGCGCCAGACTGTCCTACGTGACCACCCCGGCCCCGGTTACGGGCTGATCCTGGCGTGGATCACGGTGATCTTGCTGGCGTTCCACTGGGCCCGGGTGGTGTGGACCAGGACCGCGGTGCAACTGGCCGCCGAAGAGCAACGCCGCCGCGCCGCCACCGCCAACCAGTCCAAGGGACTGCTCGACGGCTTCGGTGAACCCGGCCCGCCGGCCGAGCCGGACCCGAAGACCGGCTAGCGCCGCTTCGTCAACGCGTTCGCCGCGGCGTCCGCCCACTGCCGCCACTGCTCGGCATTGGCCTTGGCTGCCTCGGCGTCCTTGGTCTTGCCCGCCGCGGCCGCCTTGGCGGCCTGCTTCTCGTACTGTTCGGCGCGCACCCGGAACTGCTCGGCACGGGCCTGCGCCTCCGGATCCACCCGTTCGGCGTCGAGGGCGTCGCGCACCTTCTTCTCGACCGCCTTCAGGCGGCGCTCCAAGTCTGCGGTCCGCTCCTTGGGCACGTTGCCGATGGCGTCCCACTTGTCGGTGATCGACCGCAGCGCGGCCCGCGCCGCGTCATGATCGGCCGGGTTGATCTTCTCGGCCTCGGCCAGCAGCTTCTCCTTGGCGGCGGCGTTGGCCTTGAATCCGGCGTCGCGCTCCGCAGTCAACGCGTTGCGGGCGGCGAAGAACGTGTCCTGCGCAGCCTTGAACCGGTGCCACAGCGCGTCGTCGACCTCTTTGGCGGTGCGGCCGGCCGCTTTCCACTCGATCAGCAGGTCACGGAACACGGCGCTGGTGGGACCCCAGTCCGTCGAGCCGGACAACCCCTCGGCGCGCACACACAGCGCCTCCTTGGCCGCCCGCGCGCCGGCCCGCTCGCGGTCCATCTCCGCGAAATGCGATCCGCGGCGCCGGTTGAACGTCTCCCTGGCCGCGGAATAGCGCTTCCACAACGCATCGTCGGTTTTGCGGTCGAGCCCGGTGATGGTCTTCCACTCGTCGAGGATCTCGCGCAGCCGATCGCCTGCGGCTTTCCACTGCGTGGCGTTGGCAGCCAGATCCTCCGCCTCGGCGGCCAGTGCTTCCTTCTGCGCGGTCTGGGCGGCGCGCTGCTCATCGCGGCGGGCCCGTTCGGCCGCTGCCGCAGCCTCGGCGTGCTCGCCGATGGCGGCCAGCCGGGCGGCCAGGGCGTCGACATCGCCGAGCACCGTCGCGGTCGGCAGCGTCTCCGCCAACGCGGTGGCGGCCGCGCGGATTTTGCGGGCGTCGCCGGTACCCGACTCCAGTCGGTGTTCCATCAGCGCGACTTCGGTGGCCAGATCGTCATAGCGGCGGCCGAAGTGGGCGTAGGCGGCCTCGTTGTCGCCCGCCTGCCAGGAACCGATCACCCGCTCACCTGCGGAGCTGGTCAGCCACACCGTGCCGTCGTCGTCGACGCGGCCGAACCGGTGCGGATCGCTGCTCGGCGGGGCTGTTACCGGAGGTGTCGGACCTGCGGCCGCGGCGGGTCGGGGGCCGGGCCGCGGTCCCGGTCTCGGCCCGGGGGTGGGTCGGGGAGGCGCCGTGCTGGACACCTCGGCGCCCGTCGGATCGCCCTGTGTCGAATCGTCTGTGGTCATGAGTACCCCGTAACCCTCCGCGCGGTGGTTCCGCGCACTGCCGCGCGACGCGGCGCCTGTCGGCTGTCCACGCTATCGGAGCGGTTCCGACAGCTGTTCACAGGACGTTTCTATTGTGTTCTGAGGTATTCAAGCAGGTCGCGGGACGCTGTGCCGCCACGTTTGCGTTGCGAAATGGCTGACAGTTGCGTGTACTGGCCCTAACACGGAGGAGTTCTGACGATGGCGGTTCATGCATAAGGCGGATATTGCCGTGCTGTTGGCGTTGGGGGCGGCGCTGTTCATCGCCATCGGCGACGTCATGCACCAGCGGTCGGCGCACGACGTCACCGACGAACCGGTCGGCCACCTGCAGCTGTTCCTGCGGCTCCTCAAGGACACCGGGTGGTGGCTGGGCAGCGCGGTGGCGGCCATCGGATTCATCCTGCAGGCGGCCGCACTCGGCTTCGGTTCGGTGCTGCTGGTGCAGGCGCTGCTGGTCACCGCACTGCTGTTCGCCCTGCCGATCAACGCCAGGTTGTCCCACCGGAAGGTGACGCGCTGGGAATGGACGTGGGCGGCACTGCTGGCGGCGTCGGTGGCCGTGATCGTCACGGTCGGCAACCCGACCGAAGGCCAATCCCGCGGCTCGCTGGAGACCTGGACGCTGGTGGCGGCCGTCCTGATTCCCGTGCTGGTGGTGTGCGTGGTGGCCGCCGGGATGCTGAAAGGCCCGGTCAGCGCGGTGCTGCTGGCGATCGTCTCCGGCGCGCTGTGGGGGTTGTTCGCCGTGCTCACCAAGGGTGTGGTGGATCTGCTGGCCGACGGGGTCTGGCCGCTGCTGCGGGCCCCGGAGCTCTACGCCTGGGCGCTGGTGGGGATCGCAGGCACGGCGTGGCAACAGTCCTCGTTCCGCGCCGGTGCGCTGACGGCGTCGCTACCGACGATGACCGTGACCGAGCCGATCGTCGGTTCTGTGCTGGGCATCGTGGTGCTGGGCGAGACCCTGCGGCCCGGGGAAGCCGGCTGGTTCACGCTGGTGGCCGCCGTGGCCGTGATGGTGGTGTCCACGGTGGCGCTGGCCCGCGGTGAGGCGGTGGCCACGGCTGCCTTGGAGCCGGACCAGCCAGGACGTTAGCGTTAGCGCCGTGTTGACGGCCGTCGCGATCATCCCGTCGCCACCCCTGCTGGTGCCCGAACTCGCAGGTGCCGCAGCCGCCGAAGTCGCCGACCTGCGCGACGCGGTGCTGCGGGCCGCGTCGGCGCTGCCGCAGCGCTGGATCGCCGTCGGTGCCGGTGGGGCCGAGGACCGGGTCGCGCCGTCGGCGGCGGGCACGTTCGCCGGGTTCGGCGTCGACGTGCCGGTGGCGCTGTCCCCGGGAGCATGGCCCGTCACCGAACTGCCGCTGTGCGCACTGATCACCGGCTGGGTGCGTGGTCAGGTCAGGCCCGACGCGGTGGCCGAGGTGCGCTGTTACGCCGACGATCCCGACCCGGCGGCCATCGGCCGCGCGCTGCGGGCGGAGCTCGACGCGACGCCGGACCCGGTCGGGGTGCTCGTCGTCGCCGACGGCTGCCGCACCCTCACCCCGTCGGCGCCCGGCGGCCACCACCCCGCCGACGCCGCAGTGCAGCAGGCTCTCGACGACGCGCTGGGCCGCGGGGACGGTGTCGCACTGACCGACCTGCCCGCTTCGGTGGTCGGGCGGGTGGCGTTCGGGGTGCTCTCCGGGCTGGCCGAACAGAGCGCTGCACAGGAGCTCTACCGCGGTGCGCCCTATGGCGTCGGATACTTCGCCGGCGTCTGGCAGCCGTGAGCGGGCGACCGATCGCGGTGATCGGGCCGACCGGCACCGGAAAGTCCGCACTGGCACTCGATATCGCCGAACGGGTGGGCGGCGAGATCGTCAACGCCGACGCGATGCAGCTTTACCGCGGCATGGACATCGGCACCGCCAAATTGGCGCCCGGCGAGCGGCGCGGCATCCCGCATCACCAACTCGACGTGCTCGACATCGTCGAAACCGCGACCGTCGCCACCTACCAGCAGGCCGCTGCCGCCGATATCGAGGCGATCGCCGCGCGCGGTGTGGTGCCCGTGATCGTCGGCGGCTCGATGATGTACATCCAGTCGCTGCTCGACGAGTGGGCGTTCCCGGCCACCGACCCGGCGGTCCGCGCGGCGTGGGAAGCGCGGCTGGCCGAGGTGGGCACCGCGGCCCTGCACGCCGAACTGGGCAGGCGCGATCCGGCCGCCGCCGCAGCGATCCTGCCGACCGACGGGCGGCGCATCGTGCGGGCACTGGAGGTGGTGGAGTTGACCGGGCAACCGTTCGCGGCCTCCGCGCCGGTGATCGGGGCGCCCCGCTGGGACACCGTCATCATCGGATTGGATTGGGACACAGAGCTTCTCGACCAACGCCTGCTGCTGCGCACCGATGCCATGTTCGACGGCGGCCTGGTCGATGAGGTGCGCTCGCTGCTCGCGGTGGGGTTGCGCGACGGCGTCACCGCGGGTCGGGCGCTGGGCTACGCCCAGGTGATCGCCGCGCTGGACGCCGGCGGAGACGCCGCGCTGCTGGCCGACGCACAGACACTCACGTTCACCGGGACCCGCCGCTACGTGCGGCGGCAACGGTCCTGGTTCCGTCGTGACCACCGGATCCGCTGGCTCGACGCGGCCACGCAAAGTCCGCAGGAGCTTGCCGACGCCGCCGTGGCAACGTGGCGGCACGTATCCTGAACAGGTGGATTTCGCCAAGGGGCACGGCACGCAGAACGACTTCGTGCTGCTGCCTGACCTCGACGCCCGCCTGACGCTGGCCCCGGCCGCGGTGGCGGCGCTGTGTGACCGGCGCCGGGGGCTCGGCGCCGACGGCGTGCTGCGGGTGACCACGGCGGGCGCCGCGCAGGCGGCGGGCGTTTTCGAGACGCTGCCTGAAGGTGTGGACACGTCCGACTGGTACATGGACTACCGCAACGCCGACGGCTCCCTCGCGCAGATGTGCGGCAACGGAGTCCGGGTGTTCGCGCACTACCTGCGGGCCAGCGGACTGGAAGCACGCGACCAGTTCGTCGTCGGCTCACTGGCGGGCCCGCGACCGGTGACCCTGCACTCGTACGACTCCGGGATTGCGGACGTCACCGTGGATATGGGTAAGGCCAATCGGTTCGGCACGGGCCAGGCTGCAGTCGGCGGACGGACCTTCACCGGCTTGGCCGTCGACGTCGGAAACCCGCACCTGGCCTGCGTGGAACCGGCGCTGACCGCTTCCGAGCTGGCTGTGCTGGACGTTGCGGCGCCGGTCCAATTCGACCCGAAACAGTTTCCCCACGGGGTCAATGTCGAGGTGCTGACGGCGCCCGTCAAGGATCCGGCCGGGGCAGTGGTGAACATGCGCGTGCACGAACGCGGGGTGGGGGAGACCCGGTCC
>JBEVHL010000384.1:0-3691 GCA_040511255.1 Mycobacterium sp.
GAACATCGTCGAGCCTCCGCGGACGAACATCGACGAGCTGGACCAGCAGCACGGTCTGACCGTACCGGAAGTCGGTTGAACGAGGATCTCCTCCCGGTGACCGATCCGTCGGGAACGACGGGCGATCGGGGGGGCGGAATCCACCCCTCCTCGTTGCCTCACGTCAACAGGTCCGGGAGCGTTGCTTCGCTGCATCATCCGGAAAGGTCCGCGTAGTGGGGTGGCGAGTGGACGCGGAGTGCCCGCGGTGTCGACGGTGACGACAAGCCCGCTCGCCGCGTGCTGCGCGACCAACGTGCCCCGCGACGTGAGGCCGGCCGGCGCCTCCACCTCGCCAGCGGCGCCTCCGCGAAGGGAGATCACGGTTCGGTCGATCTCATCCGCGGTCTGCCGCGCCAGATCCTCGATCTCCCGCGTCGAGGGACCTCCTGAGGTAGTTGTGCTCGATTCCGGCGTGTGCCAGGTGTGTTCCGTCGGGGTCGACTCATACGACCAGTTCATGGGGCCCCGTTAGGCTACAAAGCCGATGACTGCGTCCGCGCGAGCCGGCTCAAACTCCGCCAAACATTGTTGTCAGCACGGATCCAGGCGGCGCATTCACTACCGCTACCCTTCGGCCCGGCTTGATCTGCAGCTTTCGCTCAAAGCTCCACAAGATCGAGCATGCCATTAAATGCACAAGGAGCTGGCCAGCCGGAGCAGTTCGACGGCGTTGGGGAACACGCCGACGACGTCGTTGCGACACTTGTCCACCGGTGCGTTGCGCCGCGCCGGGTTCGACGAGGTTTACCCACCTCGACCGCGGGCCGCCGCTGTGGATTGGTCGAAGCCTGTTAGTGCCGGGCGTGCGAACGCTTCTGGGTGTGTGACGTCATCTGGGTGAGGACTGAGGGGCGTTCCCCGCGTGGAGATTCTTGTGCGGCCGCCACCAGAATGCCGACAGAGTCGACGATGTCGGTCGCGATGTCGTTGACTGCGGGCACGGTGTCGGGGCACACGCACACGCTGAGATCCATCACGTCGCCGTGGGAGATCAGCGTGATGTTCAACCCGCAGCCTTCTACCAGCGGCGCCGCGGTGTGCATGCCGACGACCTTGGCTCCGGCGCAATACACCGGCACCGGCGGCCCGGAAATAGTCGAGGCGATGCCGTGGCAGATCGGAGTGAACCGTTGCGACAGGCCCAGTCCGGTGTAGAGCTGCATGCCGGCGTGGACGACGGTCGGCGGGATCAGCGCAGCGAACGTCGCGAAATCGACGGTTAAACCAGTTCTTTCGGCATCGCTCCTGTGGGCCGTGTTAAGCCTTTCGGTGGCGGCATGGAGGTCGGTCAGGACCTGCACGGGGTCGTCGAGCTGCACCGGGATGCGGATACGCCCGAAGGTGAACTGGTTGTCGACGGTGGTGGAATCGGCGTCTGGCAGCGATAGCGGCACCTGCATCAGCAGCGGACCGTCGGGAACGGCGTCGTGGCGTTGCAGCCAGGCGCGCAGGGACAGTGTGCAGGCGGCCAGGAAAACGTTGGTGATGCTGCCCCCGAACGCGTTGTTGACCGTCTTCATGTCGGCCAGCGGGATCGAGGCGAAGGCCACCGCCCGCCGCTCGGTCAGCGGCGCGTTGAAGACGGTGCGCGGCACCGGCCCGCTCATCGACGCCGCCGCTTGCGGCAGCTGGTCGGGTTCGTCCATAGCGCGCAGCCGGCGGCCAGCGGCCCGCAGCACACCGGGCACCGCCCCGGCGATCAGCCAGACGCCGGTGACGTAATTCTCCAGGAACTCCGTCGCCGTGTCGGTAACGAGCTCGCCGATGGAGGGCGGGGTACCCAGGCTCGGCTCGGGCGGCAGATTGCTGGTCGGGTCGTCTCGCGGACCGGTAGTCACTAGCCGCGGCCAAATGGACGCCGCCCCGGCGACCCCGTCGCTCACTGCAGGCGACATCTTCACCGCCAACGCCCACCGGCCGCCCTCGAGACCGTCGATGCTCCACGCTTCCCACAGCGGTTTGTGGCGATCCAGCGCCCCGGTGGTCAGCCACGCGATCAGCTCGGCGAACTCGCGCCGGCCACCGGGAGCAGGAACCGTTGCGCTGTGAATCTGGGAAGTCGGGTCATAGTCGTCGATCTCGGCCCACACGGGCTGACCCAATCCCAGCGGCTTGCCCACAAGCCGGCAGCGGAACCGTGCCAGCTGCGGCAGCGCCGAACCCACCAGCTCGCGTAGCCGCTGGTGGCTGAGCTGATCGGACGCCTCGATGATGATCAGCGCGACAGCGTGCGCTGGCACCGTCGAACTCTCGGTGTGCAGCGACACCGCTTCCATCCCTGACAATCGGCTGACCATCAGCGCGCCCCCGCCTCCGCCATCGAACGCGCTTGGGCCAGCGCCTCAAACGCGTCACGCATGTGCTCGATAAAGCGGCTCCCGAATGAACGATCGCCTGCCATCTGGGGTGGTCCGGGGAGGCCGGGCGGTGAGCGGAAAAGGAAGGTGAAGTGGTCATGGGGATCCCGACGTGCAGCCATACCCGGCGTGTCAGGGCACCAAACAATGCTTACTGAGTCTTTGCAGCGGACGGCTGAACTCATCCCGGACTAGCTTTCTCAGCACTAGCTTTCGCAGCACCCTCGACGCTACACCGACAACACCAGCTGGAGCTGCTCCGCGCTTGTCGTGCGGTCAGGCCATCTCGGGCACACGCAGGTGTGCGACCGCCAACTCGAAGTCGCACACGTCGAGCACCTCTGCGCTCACGTCCTGGCTGCCAGTGGCTCTGATCCTGTCCAACTGGTCTCTGTTCCGCTCCATCGCTTCGACTCTGTCGAAGCCCGCCGAGGACACGCCACGACCGGACGCTCGGTCGACCAGCAAACTGGCACTGCAGAATCCCTCGAGCTCCTCGAGTGCGGGCAGGATGGTCATCTTGTAGAAATCGATGGCTCGGTCGGCCTGATCCGGGGCGACCTTGACCCAGGTGGCTCGGACACAGGCGCCCACGTTCGACCGGTGGTCACGGTGCAAGACAGCGATCTCCCATTCCTCGACGTCTGCGCTGCCACCGAAAAGCTCCGCGACCCGGTCACGGACCGGCCGAACAGCCTCCGCGCTCGCGCGCATCGCCTCCTCGGACTGCCAGGAGCTGGTAGCAATACAGCGGCGGGACGGCCGGTCGACCAACAGGGACAAACCGATGTACCCCTCGATGCCCTCGAGCGCGGGCATCACGGTATCGCGGACATGCGCAATATCGGCGTCGATGGGTGAAGACTGTGCCCGGAATGTGGTAGCGCGTGCGTACACGATCTGCCTCCTCTGCGTGGGGCAGCGTCTCGACGGCGCCGCCGTCCACTTCATCGTCCTCCCGCAGCGGGAGGCGTGGCAATGAGCGGGCGGGTCTCAGCCAGACGGCAATTCGTGGCTGCCACCATTGCTGCGTACTCGGATTATCCCCCGAACCACGCAGCGACTCGCGAACTAAGTCTGGACTTCGCAAGATCCGTCGCAAGGTAAGTCTGGACGTCGCAAAGTTCGACTGGACACGACAAGCGCGTCCGCGCAGCGTCACTGTCTCGTTCAGCTCAAAGCTTCGTCATGCGAACGCTGGTGACCTGTGATGCTGTGATGCGTCACAGTGCCACAACTCGCCGTTTGATCGAACGTCGTTACCGATACGAGCCCACCGCGCCGAGCGTGAC
>JBEVHL010000385.1:0-2731 GCA_040511255.1 Mycobacterium sp.
CGGCGCTTCCGGAAAAGAAAACGAAGCGTCAATCGCGCGGGTATTGGGAATGCTTATACAGTGGAAACCACCCGCCAGCATGACGATCCACCACTGGTTCAGCCGGCTCGACGGCGGTGGAGGGTTCGCCGTAGTGGAGACCGACGATCCGGCGGCCCTGCTGGCCACCAGCAGCAAATTCGCTCCCTACTTCGATTTCCAGATCGTCCCGGTCATCGACTTCGCCGAGTCCGTGCCGGCGTGGCAGGAGGGTGTGGAGTTCAGGGCGTCGATCGACTGAACCGCGCTACGCTAAACCGAAGTTCCCTCTGTTTTGTTGACGGTTTGGGGCGTTGACCTGGGGTTTTGTGGTTCGTCCGGTGTGGGTTACTGACTACGCGTAGCCGTGGCGGTGGGAGAGGCCGAGCAGGTCGAAGGCTTGGCGTTGCAGCGGGGTGGGGCTGGTGATCATGGTGAATGCCGGCGTGTCGTCGGCGGGCTGGATGTGGTTGGCGCAGATGGTGGCCAGGTCGGCGAGCAGGCTGGTGAAGCTGTGTACCGCGACGCCGTCTTGGGTGCGTTTGCGCGCGGCTTTGGTGAGCGCTTGGTCGGAGCGTTGGGCCGCGGCGACGGGGTCGGCGCGTTTGGCGGCTGCGCCGGGTTTGTCGTTGTCGTAGAACAGGATTGGGGCCAGGGCCTGTTTCATGTGCCAGCTGATGTAGTAGGACAGCATCCGCAGGAACATGTGGGCGCGCACCCGATCGGCGAGGTGGTGGCGGATGGGCCGCACGTCGAGTTCGCTGTTGAGGGTGCGGAAGAACCGCTCGACGTCTTCGAGTCCCTTGTAGCGCAGCACCACATTGTCGTCGGTGAGGGTGTCGGCGGGCAGGCTGGTGCGCAGCACGTAGATGCCGTCGAGGGCGGCCTCGGCGGTGATGGTGTCCTCGTTGCGGCAGAAGGTGAACGAGTCCTCGGTGATGGTGATGGTGAAGTGCTTGGCCATCTTGAACGTGTTGATTACCTTGCCGACCCGCAGCCCGATGGTGTCCTTGCCGCGCAGCGGGCGGCGCTCACGGCGGGTGGCCGCAGTGATCTTGTCGAGCTCGGTTTCGGTGGCGGCCAGCAGCTCGCCGCGTTTGCGGGTGCGTTCGGCGGCCAGGGCGGGGTTGCGGCAGCCGATCAGCCGCTCCCCGGGGTAGTCCGGGTGGGTGATGGCCACCAGGTTCTGCTCGTCGAACAGCGACAGCTGCAGCGCCTCGGCGGCCACCAAGGCCTTGATCTGGTCGGCGCGCAGCGCGCTGAGCCAATCCAGGTGAGCCGGGCGCAGCTCCTCGGTGATCCGCGCACTGGTGAGCATGCCGCGGTCGCCGACCAGGGCGACCCGGCTCAGCCCGAACCGGGTGGTGAGCTTGCGGATTTGGGCGGTCAGCGTCTTGGGGTCGGCGGTGTTGCCGTCGAACACCTCGATGGCCACCGGTACCCCGGCGGTGGTGCACAGCAGCCCGTAGACGATCTGGCGCCGGCCTTTGACCCCGTCGCGGGCATACCCGATCGCCCCCAGCGGGCAGCTGCGGCCCTCGAACGCCGCCGAGGACACGTCATAGAGCACCAGCGTCCCATCCACCAGATGCCGGGCGGCCAAGGCGTTTTCGATGCGTTCTTGGCGGGCCAGCGCCCAGTCCATCGCCGCATACAGGTCGTCCTCATCACAGCCCGACACGCCGAGCACCGCACCCAGGGAGCTGGTGGCGGTGTCGGTGCGCAGCCCGCGCGCGGTGGCCAGCTTGGAGTCCGGGGCGATCACCGCCGCGATCAGCATGGCCATCACCAGATCCCGCCGCCGCGACGGCGTCGGGTCGATCAGCTCGGCCAGCCCCAGTCGTTGCGCGGTGCCCAGCACGGCGGCCACATGCCCGTGCGGCAGGCTGCGGGTGATCTCGAACGCCTCGGCCAACTCCAGCTTCGGCGGCAACCCTTTGAGCGCCCGCGCCAACGTATCGACCTTGTGCTCGGGCCAGTGCGACAGGTTGGCCAGCGTGCGGTTCTTCACCTTGCCGCCCTCGCGGTAGCTCTCCCGCAGCAGGATCGCCGGCGGTGATGCCCGATTCGGAATCCGCGCCACGTACATGTCTACTGTCTAGCACACTTATCCGCGGGATGATGGTACATCACTGTCCGACACGCCGCGTATACAAGAAAGATACATGTCTACGTATCGACTTGTGTATGGGCACGAAACGCACGCTCATCGACACAAACGAGACTTCACACCCGCCCTACAGGGGGGAACTTCGGATTAAGGGCGTGCGCGACCAAGGCCCAGCTTCGCGTTGGACGCGTTGACCTGCTCGCGTAAGGTCTGTGCCTCCTGGTCGTAGCGGAACTAGGTGGCGTGGTCTCACGTCACTGCACGTTCAAGACGTTTGGTTTGCCCTGCTATGCCACGCTGCAGGGGTCTCAACAGCATCTTGTCAGTACGTTCCGTACGAACTGATTCCGGTCGGGAAGCGTCGAGGCACAGCGGCTGAATCTTTCGCACCGGTAGGTGTCGAGGCGTCGATTCACCTGTCGGCGAGCGCTTGGTGTACCGAGGCCACCACGACCGCGCCGTCACCCACGGCTGAGGCGACCCGTTTGAGGGATCCGCATCGCACATCGCCGACGGCGAAGATGCCTGGGCAGCTGGTGACCAGCGGATGGGCCAAGGTGTGTGCCCAACCAGGTTCATCGGGACCGACCGAATCACCCGTAA
>JBEVHL010000386.1:0-8914 GCA_040511255.1 Mycobacterium sp.
GCCGCGAAGTGTCCGCGCAGGTGCGCGCGGACCTCGGTCAGGACCTGTGTCACTCGGCCGCTGGCGGCGGGATGGTCAGGTTGACGCCGGTATCGGCGTCGAACACCGCGATCTTCGACGTGTCGAAGGCCAACTGGATCGGCTGGCCTTTGGCGGCCTTGCTCTCGGTCGACACCCGGGCGACGAACTCGTTCTCCCCGGCGCCGGATTCCGCGGCGAGTTCGGCGAGCTGATCGGACTGGGCGGCAGCGCCGCTCCCGGTGGTGAAGTAGACGTATTTGTCGGCACCCAGCGACTCGATGATGTCGACCGTCACCTCGAAGGACAGCGCCCGGATGCGGGCGTACCCGTCGAGCAGGGCGGCGTCTTCGATGTGTTCGGGCCGCACGCCGACGATGACGTTCTTTGGAGTGGGGTGCGTCGCGATGACGTCGAGCAGTTCCTGGGTCAGCGTGACCTCGCCGAACGGCAGAGTGACCCCCACGTCGGTCAAGGTGGCCGGGAAGAAGTTCATCGACGGTGAACCGATGAAGCCGGCGACGAACAGGTTGGTGGGCCGTTCGTAGAGCTCCTCGGGTGTGCCGATCTGCTGCGCAACTCCCCCGCGCATGACCACCACCCGATCGCCCAGGGTCATGGCCTCGGTCTGATCATGCGTGACGTAGATGGTGGTGGTCTTGAGCCGGCTCTGCAGCCGGGCGATCTCGCCGCGCATCTGCACCCGCAGTTTGGCGTCGAGGTTCGACAGCGGCTCGTCCATCAGGAATGCCTTGGGATTACGCACGATCGCGCGTCCCATCGCCACCCGCTGGCGTTGGCCGCCGGAGAGCTGACCGGGTTTGCGGTCC
Organism: Mycobacterium sp.; assembly: GCA_040511255.1. GTDB lineage: Bacteria > Actinomycetota > Actinomycetes > Mycobacteriales > Mycobacteriaceae > Mycobacterium. The sequence continues at coordinate 849 of JBEVHL010000386.1, forward strand.
AGGAAGTCGGTCAGATCAAGGATTTTCGCCGTCTCGTCGACCTTCTGGGCGATCTCGGTCTTGCTCAGCTTGGCCAGCGTCAACGGGAACGCGATGTTCTGCCGCACGGTCATATGCGGGTACAGGGCGTACGACTGGAACACCATCGCGATGTCGCGGTCCTTGGGCGCCTTGTCGTTGACCCGTTCGCCGCCGATGCTCAGGTCACCCGAGGAGATGTCCTCCAGGCCCGCAATCATGTTCAGCGTGGTCGACTTCCCGCAGCCGGACGGCCCCACCAGGATGATGAACTCGCCGTCGGCGATCGTGATGGACAGGTCTTTCACCGCCGTCGCGCCATCGGGGTAACTCTTGCTGACATGAGCCAACACAATCTCGGCCATCGCGCTACCCCTTCACTGCGCCGGAGGTCAATCCAGCGACAATCCGCCGCTGGAAGATGAGAACGAAAATCACGATCGGGATGGTGATGACGATAGCGCCGGCCGCGATGGACCCCGTCGGCTCCTCGAATTGCGAACTGCCGGTGAAGTTCGCGATCGCCACCGGAGCGGTGATCGCGGCCTTGGTCGCCGTCAGCGACAACGCCAGCAGCAGGTCGTTCCAGGCGAAGATGAACACCAGGATCGCCGCGGTGACGATACCGGGCGCGGCCAACGGGGCGATCACCCTGCGGAACGCCTGACCCGGGGTGGCGCCGTCCATCTTGGCGGCCTTTTCCAGATCCCACGGGATCTCCCGGAAGAACGCCGACATGGTGTAGATCGCCAGCGGCAACGCGAAGGTGATGTACGGGATGATCAGACCCGGCCAGGTGTCGAACAAGCCGAGCGCCCGCTCGATGTTGAAAAGCGGTGTCACCAAAGAGATCTGGGGGAACATCGCAATCAGCAGAGCGGCGCCGATCAGCCACTTCTTGCCGGGGAAGGCCAACCGCGCCACGGCATAGGCCGCCATCCCACCGATCACCACCGCAATGACCGTGGTGATCAGCCCGATGCCGATGGAGTTGACCAGCGCGGAGTTGAAGACGTCGCCTTCGAAAATCGCCTTGTAGTTGTCGAACGTGACCGCCGACGGAATCAGCTTGCCGTCCTTGACCGTTGACGTCGGCTTGAGCGAGAGCGACAGAATCCACAACACCGGGAACAACGCGTAGAGCACGACGAGGATGTTGACGACGGCCCAGCCGGTGCCGCGCCGCGCCCCAATCCGATCCGACATTGCTATCGCACCTCGTTATCGGAGCCGGGAGCGGACGCACCGAACAGCTTGATGAAGATGAACGCGATGACCGCCACACACAGGAACACCAGCACGCTGATCGCCGAACCCAGGCCCAGGCTGAAACCCTTGAACAGGTTGTCGTAGCCCAGGATCGACACCGAGGCGGTGTTGTTCGCCCCGGCGGTCAGGACGTAGATGTTGTCGAAGATGCGGAACGCGTCCAGCGTGCGGAACAGCAACGCCACCAGGATGGCCGGCTTGATCAGCGGCAGGGTGATCCGGGTCAGCCTGCGCCACGCGCCTGCCCCGTCGACCTCGGCGGCCTTGAGCAGATCGTCGGGCACCAGTGCCAGCCCGGCCAGCAACAGCAGCGCCATGAACGGTGTCGTCTTCCACACCTCGGCCAACACCACCACGGCCAGCGACGGCAGCTGCTGCGTCAGCGGTGCGGAGCCCTCGGGCAGCAGGTTGGCCAGGTATCCGGTGCCCGGCGTCCAGGCGTAGTACCAGCTGTAGGAGGCAGCGACGGTGACGATGCCGTAGGGCACCAGAATTGCGGTGCGCACCACGCTTTTTCCGAAGATGGTCCGGTGCATCACCAGCGCCAGCGCCAACCCGAGCACGAACTCGATCAGCACCGAGATCACGGTGATCGACAGCGTCACCGCGAACGCCGACCACCAGTAGCCGTCGGTGAGCACGGTGATGTAGTTGTCCAGGCCGACGAAAGCGACATCATCCGGCGTGGCCAGGTTGTAGCGCTGCAGGCTCAGCCACACCGCGTACCCGATCGGGTACGCCGTGACCGCGAGCATCAGGATCACCGCCGGGGCGATCAGCCAGAAGGCAAGACGCCGCTCGGATTTGCGGTCGTCGGTGCCGGCGGCCGAAGGTGCGACGGGCGCGGTAGTCGTCACGGGATCAGCCCCTTCCCGTCGATCGCCTTCTGGACCTGTTCGGCCAGGATGTCAGCGGTCTTGTCCGGATCGATGCCGCTGACCGGCGCCAGCGTGGCCGACATCCGCGTCGACACCGACTGGTAGACCGGCGTCGCCGGGCGGACCGCGGCGTTGGTCAGCTGTTCGCGAATGATCTCGTACTGCGGGTATTTCGCCTGGAACGCCGGATCGTCGTACAGCGACGCGCGGACCGCGGGCAGGCCGCCTTCGATCGAGGTGTACTTCTGGTTCTCCTCGTTGCGGATGCACCGGATCGCCTCGAACGCTTCGGCCTTGTGCTGTGAGGTTTTCGCGACGGCCAGGTTCAACCCGCCCAGGGTGACCTTCGCCGGCTCGCCTTCGCGCACACCCGGGTAGTTCGTGAAGCCGAACACCTCCTTGCTCGCGTCGTACGCGGCGGTGAACTGCGCGTCATCCGGCGAGAAGGTGCCTGCGTCGTTGATCGAGCTCTTCAGATCCTCCCGCTCGTTGAGCGGGAGGAACGACACGCCACCCTTGACGGCGTTCTCCAGCATCGACGGCAGGACGAACGGCCAGTTGACCTCGAGGGCCGCGTTGCCCTGCTCGAGCGCCAACCGGGCGGTGCCCTCATCGGTCTGGGTGATCGACGGGTCGGCGCCGGGCGCGGTCGCGACGGCTTTCATGATCGACAGCGCCTTGACCGTCGCCGCCTTGTGTTCGGGCGTATCGGTCAGGGTGACGGTTTTGCCGTCCGCGGAAAGCACCTGGCCGCCAGCGCTTTCCAGCAACGTGTTGAACCAGACCACCAGGCCTTCATACTGTTTGGCCTGCAGGGCGATCCAACTGGGCTTTCCTTCGGAGTGCAGACGCGTGGCCTCGGCCACCATGGCGTCCCACGTCGTCGGCGGCGCAGGCACCAAATCTGCTCGGTACCAAAGCAATTGGGTGTTGGTGGTGACGGGTGCGGCGTACAGCTTGTCCTGCCACTTGGCGGTTTCGAGCGGGCCCGGCAGAGTGTTGTTGTTGGCATCGGCTTCCGCCTGTCCGGCGGGGTCCTCCGAAAGCGGCACTGCCCAACCGGCTTCGGCGAACTCGGCGGTCCACACCACGTCGAGCGCCATCACGTCGAGCGTGCGGTCGTTGCCGGTCAGTCGGCGGGCCAGCTGCAGTCGCTGATCGTCGGCGGCCTTCGGCAGGCTGATCTGCTGGATGGTGAACTTTCCGCCCAGCTGTTCGTTGCACCGCTTGGCCACCGCGGTGAACGTCGCGGTCTCACTTGCCGGTGTGTAGAAGCTGATGGCCAGGCCGCCGCCGTTCGACGCGCAGGCCGACACTGCCGAGACCGTGGTGAGAGTCGCCAGCGCGGCCGCTCCCAGCCGTCGGGCCCGCGCGCGACCGCCTCGTACTCGTGCGCTTCCTGCGACCAACGCTCGACACCGCCCCTTGTCGGTTCCAGACGGGTTTGTCCCGCGCGTGAACCGTAGAGCCATTCGAGCGTGAGATGCAACACTATCGGCGGCGCGCCGCGCCAGTCAGCGCAATCCTGACCTGCGGCAGCGCAGCGCCGAGAGCGACGAAATGGCGAGATGTCCTCGCACTTGTGGGCCCAAGGGTGAGTTCGGGCGAAACAATCAGAGCGTCAAGCGCGCCAACATGTCCCGCGCCTTCTCCGCGTTCTGCGGGTCGCACAGCACGTCGTAGCGGCCGGCGACCAGTTGCATCGTCGAGCTGAAATCCCGTGTGCCGCGCGCCATCGCGTACGGGACAGCCGAGGAGATCAGGCCGAAGAACACCCCGGCGATCAGGCCGGTCAGCAACGCCGACCACGGATTCGGGCTGAAGAAGCCCAGCACCAGGCCGATGAAGATGCCCAGCCAGGCACCGGTGAGGACGCCGCCGCCGATGACCTTGGGCCAGGTCAACCGCCCGGTGACCCGTTCGACCTGCATCAGGTCGACGCCGACGATCGTCACCTGCTCGACGGGGAACTGTTCATCGGAGAGGAAGTCGACGGCGCGCTGAGCCTCTTCGTAGGTGGGGTAGGACCCGATCGGCCAACCTTTCGGCGGCGTCGGGAGCGCGACAGGACCACGGCGTCCCGCCCGTGCTCCGCCGGTCGCCGGGCCAGGTGGCTGTCCGGGTTGGAAAGGACTGGTCATGGCTGGTCATTCTCCATTCTTCTGGCGAACTTCGCACTCGCTTCTACCCGGTCAACGAGCGGCCCCTGGCAATGGTGCCCGCGGCACGTTCCCATCGCTTCACCTGCGGATACGCTAAGTTGAACAGCATGACATTTCCCGGCGGCGACTCCGGCGAGAAACCGCAGGACGACACCGACAAGGGGGTGTCGGGGACGGCGCAGGAACCCCAATATCCGCACGAGGCGCCCCCGAGCGAGCACTCGGATCAGCCTGCGTATGACACTCCGCCCAGCGGTACCGAAGTTCCGCCGGGCTACGCCCCACCGGCCTACGGCGCCGCACCGCAGGGTTATCCGCCGCCGGGATATCCGCCACCCGGGTATCCGCCCCCGCCCGGGTACCCACCGCCGTCCTACGCTCCGCCACCCGAGGCGGGCTACCCGCCGCCCGGATACCAGGATCCAGCCGGCTACGGCGGCTACCCGCCGCCACCTCCACCGCAGTACGGCCCCCCGCAGAACTATGGCCAGCCGTACGCCGGTGGCTACCCCGGTCCCGAATACCCCGGTGGTTACGGTCCGCCGATCCCGGCCGGCAAGAACGTGATGGCAATTGCCTCGTTGGTGGCGTCGATTCTCGGCGTGGCCTGCTGTTTCGGCTCGATTGTGGGAATCGTGCTCGGGGCCGTCGCGCTCAACCAGATCAAGCAGACCCGGCAAGAGGGCTACGGCCTTGCGGTTGCGGGGATTGCCGTTGGGATCGCCACGCTGATCATTTCTCTGGTCTGGACGATTTTCGCGCTGCGGTAAGCCGATGAGTGCACCGGAGCCTGAGCCGCCGGAGCGCGGGGTCGAATACCCGTCGCTGGAAAGCCTGCCGCCTGCCATCGAATACCCGCCGACCTACGCCCCCGGCTACCCGGGCCTGCCGCCGCCGGTATACCCGGGGCCTTATCCGCAGGGCTATCCACCGCCATACCCATATGACCCGTACCGACCGGTCCCCCCGCACGGCACCAACGGCAAGGCGATCGGCGCCCTGGTGGCCTCGGTGGCCGGGGTGCTGGGCTGCGCGTGCGTCATCCCGTCCCTGGTGGGCATTGTGCTGGGCTTCGTCGCGATGGGCGAGACCAAGCGCACGGGTCAGGCCGGGCACGGCCTGGCGGTCGCTGCCGTCGTCGTCGGCATCCTCACGCTCGTGTTCGGCGGGGTGATCCTGCTGGTCAGCGCACTCGGCAGCTAGCCAGGCGGGGTGAACGGCTCCGCCACCCGTGCCATCCCCGCAGCTCTGCCTTTTCCGGCGATCACCAGTGCCATCTTGCGGCTGGCCTCGTCGATCATCTCGTCGCCCAGCATCACCGCGCCGCGCGCCCCGCCCGCCGACGAGGTGTGCCACTCATAGGCCTCCAGGATCAGCTCGGCGTGGTCGTAGTCCTGCTGGCGAGGGCTGAAGATCTCATTGCCCGCGGCGATCTGATCAGGGTGCAGCACCCACTTGCCGTCGTAGCCGAGCGCCGCCGAGCGGCCCGCCACCCGGCGGAACGCGTCGGTGTCCCGCACCTTCAGGTAGGGCCCGTCGATCGCCGCGACGCCGTTGGCCCGCGCCGCGATCAAAATCTTCATCAGCACGTGGTGATAGGCGTCGCCGACGTCGTAACCCTCGGGTTGTTCACCGACCACCAGCGTGCGCATGTTCAGGCTGGCCATCAGATCCGCAGGCCCCAGCACCAACGCGTGCACCCGCGGATGGGCCGCGATGGCGTCGACCAGGCTCAGGCCCCTGGCGTCCTCGATCTGCGCGTCGATGCCGATCCGGCCGACCTCCAGCCCGCCGGCCAGCTCGAGCTGCGTCAGCAGCAGGTCCAGCGCCTGCACGTGCGCCAGGTCGGTCACCTTCGGCAGCACCACGACGTCGAGATGCTCCCCTGCGGCGGTCACCACGTCGATGACGTCGGCGTGGGTCCACGGCGTGGTCCAGTCGTTGACCCGCACGCCACGCAGCTGACCGGCCCAGCCCGGCTCCCCCAGCGCTGCCGCGACCGTCGCCCTGGCCGCCACTTTGGCATCGGCGGCGACGGCGTCTTCCAGATCGAGGAACACCTCATCGGCGGGCAGGCCCTTGGCCTTGTCGATCATCTTGCGGCTGCTTCCCGGCACCGAAAGGCATGTTCGACGGGGTCGATAGGCGGTATTCACGGTTTCACTCCTACCCTTTCAGTCATGGCGTCGGTCAACAGGGTGTACGCAGCGCGACTCGCGGGTTTGGTGGTCCTCGGACCCGACGGCGAGTCGCTGGGTCGTGTCCGGGACGTCGTGATCAGTATCAGCATCGTCCGTCAGCAACCGCGCGTGTTGGGTCTGGTCGTCGAATTGCTCACCCGCCGGAGGATTTTCGTCCCGATTCTGCGGGTCACCGCCATCGAACCGCAGGCCGTCACGCTGATCACCGCCAACGTGTCGCTGCGCCGGTTCGCGCAACGGCCCGGTGAGGTGCTGGTGGTCGGGCAGGTGCTCGACACCCGGGTGCGGGTGGACGATCCCGAGCTCTCGCAGCTGGCCAACGTCGACGTCGTAGTCACCGATCTGGGCATGGAACAGGCCCGCACGCGTGACTGGTTGGTCACCCGCGTCGCGGTGCGCAGCCACCGCAGGCTGGGCAGACGGACCTCGGTATATGTCGTCGATTGGCAGAACGTCCAGGGCCTGACACCGTCGGCGCTGGCGATGCCCGGCCAGGACGTCGCCCAACTGCTGCACCAGTTCGAAGGCCAGCGGCCCATCGAGGTGGCCGACGCCATCCGCGAGCTGCCCCCCAAGCGCCGCAACGAAGTCGTCAACGCCCTCGACGACGAGCGGCTGGCCGACATCCTGCAGGAGCTTCCCGAGGACGATCAGACCAGTCTGCTGCGGGCGCTGGACACCGAACGGGCCGCCGACGTACTGGAGGCGATGGACCCCGACGACGCGGCCGACCTGCTGGGCATTCTGAACCCCACCGAGCGCGAAGTGCTGCTGACCAGGATGGATCCGGAGGATTCCGACCCGGTCCGCCGGCTGCTGAAACACTCCCCCGACACCGCGGGCGGTCTGATGACCTCCGAACCGGTGGTGATCGCACCGGACACCACGGTCGCCGAGGCGTTGGCGCGCGTCCGCGATCCCGACCTGACGGTGGCGCTGTCGTCGCTGGTGTTCGTGGCGCGACCACCGACCGCCACCCCGACCGGCAAGTACCTGGGCTGTGTGCACCTGCAGCGGCTGCTGCGGGAACCGCCGGCCTCGTTGGTCAGCGGCATGATCGACAAGGAGATGCCGAACCTGACGCCCGAGACGTCCCTGGGCGCGCTGACCCGGTATTTCGCCGCATACAACCTGGTCTGCGGGCCGGTGATCGACGACGAAGGCCACTTGCTCGGCGCGGTGACCGTCGACGACGTCCTCGATCACCTGCTGCCCCATGACTGGCGCCAGCGTGAAGACGAACCCGAGCTACCTGCGGTGGCAGGGGGAGCTCAATGAGCGAGCCCACTGCGCGGCAGCGCCTCGACACCCCGCGCAGTTCCAGTCGCTTCGCGATCAACATCGATCCCGAAGCCGCCGGCCGGCTCAGCGAATCGTTTGCCCGCTTCCTCGGCACCGGTCGGTATCTGCTGATCCAGACCGTCTTCGTCATCGTGTGGGTGATCCTCAACGTGGCGGCGGTCGGACTGCGCTGGGACCCCTACCCGTTCATCCTGTTGAACCTGGCGTTCTCCACCCAGGCCGCATATGCGGCGCCG
>JBEVHL010000387.1:0-30693 GCA_040511255.1 Mycobacterium sp.
TATCCCGGCACGTTTCACGGTTCACACTTCATTCCCGCCGCCATCAGCCGGCGCATGATCGCCGATCAACTTGCGGCAATCCGACGCGGCCTGCATACCGCCACCGCCACCGCCACCGAACACTTATCAACCACAACATAACTGAACCGTCCACACCAGTCGCTGGCGATGGCGGTCCCGGCGACGGTGGTGTCGCCGAGCACCGCACCCCATTCACCGACCTCTCGCCGAACTGCGGCGTTGGTCAGAAGTGTAGAACCGCGTGGTGTCGGCCCGGCGGTCACGAAATTAGCCTCTATTGCCAAAATCCAAATCGCTTTGCCCGTTGACGCCTTGGAGAGTTGCTAACCTCGTCACACGTGCGAATCTGGACCACGGCCTTTTTCACGGCGGCTCAGCTCGTTCGCATGGTCGCTTCCTATGCGAAGTGGCCAGCCTCGTCGAAGGTCAGTCTCGGGTGCGGGGGAACAATGATGTCGGATCCCCGTGCCCAATGCTGCAGATGAAATTCGACTCGATCCTGCTGCCGGCGAGGAACTCTCGATTGACACCGGCGTTGTCGAACCCCGACATCGGCCCGCAGTCCAGGCCTAGAGCGCGGGCGGCGATGATGAGGTAGGCACCTTGCAAGGTGGCGGTTCCATGCATCCTCCACCGCAGGTCGGTCGGATTCTCAATGTTGGTCCAGGTCCCGTCTTCTCACTATCGTCGACTCCGCGCTTCGCACGTGCGATGGGTACAGGTTCCTCGCTCGGAGCGACAGCTGATAGGGGCGCATGATTACGTCGGGTGGCATCGCTCGCGATTGCGCCCACGGGTCATTCTCAGAGGAGGGCGGCGGTTACGACTTACTGCGGCACGTGAAGGGTCCGGAATCAATGCCTTCAACGCCACCTAGTCCATCGCATCATCAGGCCGACACATGGCTGAGTACGGCGACTGTCCGCGCCTCCGTAGCCACGACCTCGTGCACCACGAGCCCGACGGTCCCGGCCAATCCGGATAGCGCCGAGATGCCAACACGCGACCACGAAAACCACTGTCCAACATGGCCAGTCGTCTCCCAGCGCAGCACCTCATGCGAGACCACGTTCGGGTCCTCGTCGACTTCGACGATCACCGTTCCGCCACGGTGAATCAAGCCGCCCGCTCGGGCGAGGATACGCCTGGGGTCTCCGCCGATACCGATGTTTCCGTCAGCGAGAAGGACGTGCTGCCAATAGCCTTCGCCCGGTAAGCGGTCGAAGACATCTCGTCGCATGGCCGCTCCTCCGCGTTGACGCGTGATTTCGATTGCTGCCTGCGACACGTCGATACCCAGGCTGGCGCAACCGCGTTGACTCAGGGAGGCGGTCATACGCCCCGGCCCGCAGCCGACGTCGAGCACAGGACCGGTCCGGCAGCTATTCATCACACGGTCGTCGAAGCGTCTATCCGCTTCGGAGGCGGTCGGCCCTCCCATCCACCGGCTCATCGGTAGCATCTGAATCTTGCCGAGGGTGTTACGTGACCAGCACTGCACTCCGGCGGCACCGGCGCGGTAGATCACGTCCGCTGGTGAAGTGATCTGTGGATCGGTCGACGGCCGTTGGCCGGTCGCAGCGCAACGGTCGCTCACGTTGTACCGAATGGCGCAGTTGTCAGTCCGATGGCGTTGACCCGCCAATCCTCGCGTGACCTCCTCCATCGAACGAGCTCTTATTCGTCGCAGTCGGTGTGGAGGGCGGAGCGGCATTAGGCGAATGATGGCTCTTGACAACGTTGTTCGCGACGTACCACACCGCGGCGATGGTGTAGAAGGCTGCGGCCAAGAGGAGCCAGCGGTGCAGGAACGGCGCCTGTGTGAGACCTGTCGCGTTGTGGTAAAAGGCCGCGCCTTGTTCGATGATGCCGGGGAAGAACATCAGGAACGTCAGGCCGGTAGCCATGGTGGGGATGCGCAGGTAGTTCGTCAGCTGTACGTGGTGATCGTCGTATTGCCGCGGGCGCCTGGGCATCGGTAGTAGCCGTTCGGCAAGGGCGTAGAGCGGAAACAGGACGAGGTCGTGGCCGATCACGGCAACCGCGAACCATACGCCGATGGATTGCCACCACACCTTCGGGTTGTACAAGTTGGCGACCCCCAGTACCGAGATCGCATACGCGGCGAGGGCCAATGCGGCCAGGAGGACGATTAGATGCAGAGCGCGGTCGCCGTAGAGACGGCGGATGAGAGTCGGCGCCGCCATAATCAATCCTCCCGGAACTCAATGGAGGCAACCCATTTCGTGCAGTGCACCCCGGGCAGCGCAGGCACGATGATCCGGGCCGGGTAGCCGTGGTCCAGTGAGAGCGCGGCGCCGTTGACCCGTAACGCCAACAGTGCATCCGGGTCGAGCACCTGATTACTCTGTAGCCGGGCATAATTGAACGCGCCGAACCGTTCCAACGACGACACCACCGCCGAACCCGGTTGCGGCCGACCGGCAGTTGCTGCGAGATCGGCGAGCCGGACACCGGACCAGGTTTGCACGGTGGACCACCCTTCGACGCAGGCCAGCGGTAAGTCCACGGTGTGCTGCGGCAGCGCGGCGAGCGCGGCCCGGTCGAGCACGACCGGCCGGGGGCCGCCCAAGAGTTGCAGGCGCCATCGATCCCCGGTCAGGGCCGGATCGATGCGGGCCGACACCGCGGTGCGGTTGATCTGGAAATCGTTGGGGCCGTCGCCATAGCTGCGACCGCGCGGTAGGAGCACGGCCAGGGGTCGAGTCCAGCCGCCGAGCGTCTGACCCGCTGACAGAGCCAGGACCAGCAGCGAGCCACCGCCCACCACTGCCAGGATGCCGCGCCGACTGAGTGTGGGCGGGTCAGGATTGGGCGCGACCAGACCGTCGGCGTCGGGCGGCTCGGAAACGGTGCCCGTGCGCGACGTCTTCATTGTCTGGACGAAAGAGCGGGATCGCAGACTCCGGATCATTGTGGGCAATTTGAGGCACACGTGGGCAACGAATCCGGCGATGAACACCCACGCGCCGAAGTAGTGAGCTGTGTAGAAGCTGAAGCCGAAGATGTAGTCGTACTGGATGTTCAGGACGCCGGTGACGATTTCGAAGAGGATCCCGCCGACGAGCATGAGTAGCGAGATGCGTTCCAGCACCATGGCAATGGAGCGGGCTGGTGGCCAGGCGAACAGCCGCGGGATTACCGACCACAGCTTGGCGAGCACCACCGGAACGATGACCAGGCCTAGGCCTACGTGCAGGCCCTGGGTTAGGCGGTACAGCCACGTCGGGTGGGTCGGCCAGTCGAAGGTGGGCAGCTTGAGCCACCCCACGTCGGCTGGGATGGCTGCCCCGAACCGGGGACCGTAGGCGATGTAGGACAGCAGCCCGGTGATGGTCACGACCGGCAACGCCACCAGCAGCGCGGAGCCGAAGACCGACGTCAGCCACGGCCCTCGTAACGGGCTGCGCCAACGAATCCGCGACAGACCTGGCGGCGGATGGTCCTCCACAGCGCGCCAGAGTGCAGCTGGGAACCCGTGCCGATCAGCGACATCCATAGATGGAGGGCCGGTCGACGCATCGTCCCGCCCGGACCCCGCCGGAGGGATGACGGGCCGCGCGGGGTCGACTGGCTCCGGATCGCTGGTCGATCGGGTGGACGGTGTCACCGGGCGCTCCTCTCGACTCGGCGGCTCAAGCGAAACCATTCGACGAACTCCCACTTCGGGATCCCAGCAGCACTTCGGCTGAGTGTACCCATTAGTACAGTTGTTGGTGCAGCGAGAGAACGCGCGTTCCCTAGCCCCAAATACCTTGTAAATCAATGTGAACAGGACCCGGTAGTTGATTGTACTATACAGTACAGTTCGCTCTTGGTCTGCGCGACATGGCAACCGTTGGTCACGCGGCGCAAGTGACTACCTCAGCTCGTCGACCCGACGGGTGCCGTGCCATGAACGAGCCGGTAAACTGTGCACGAAGCGACGGGCGGATGCTGTACCCGTCGCGCACCCCGGCGTCTGTCCGTTGGAGAAAAACTGAAAGCGGTGACCCATCAGCTCGACATCACACCGAGCCCAGACCCAATCAGAGGGTGCGACTCTCACGGAGCGGGGCAGACGAACACGCACGTCGATCATCGAGGCGGCCGCCTCCCTGATGTATCAGAACGGGGTGGCGGCGACCTCAGTCGATGCGATCCTGGCCGCAAGCGGCACCGGCAAGTCGCAGCTCTACCACTACTTCGCCGATCGCTCCGATCTGGTGGTCGCAGTGATCGAACACCAGACACGGGTCGTCCTCGCCGCGCAGCCCAAGCTGTTCGAGATTGAATCGATGGCGGGGATCGACCGTTGGGCAAAGGCTTTGGTGGCCTCGCACGCTCAGGCCGGTGGCCCCTTCGGCTGCCCCCTGGGTACCATGGCCGCCGAGCTGAAGAACGACCCTGCGTTTGCGCCCGCACTGAAAGACGCCTTCGCACAGTGGGAGAAACCGCTGGCGAACGGACTGCGCATCATGGTGCGCAACGGCGAACTGAGCCGAGCCGACCGCCCCGGCCGCATTGCGGCAGCCACGATCAGCGCACTCCAGGGAGGCATGCTGCTGGCACGCGTCTGGATGGACGTGGAGCCGCTGCGCGACACGGTGAGCATGGCCCTGAACGACATCCGGCGGCGCATCGACCGGGCAGCCGGCTAAAGGCAGCTTGTAGCGCCACCTGTGCGCAGCACCAGGTGATGATCGGGCCCTAACCTGCGCGCGGCGTCTGCGCCGCACCTGAAGTCCCTGCGGTTGTGGCCAGCCATCAGCATTGCCGCCCTTTGCCCCGGTGGAGCGCATAGAGATTGACTGCCGCCAAGATCAAGACAAAGGACGGGATGATTGGCGGCTTAATCCCTAGCGGTAGCACATTCGACGGCACCTCTGGCTGCACATGCACATATATTGCGACCCCCATGTTGACGATCAGCCCAGCTGAGGCGGCGAACACGACCGGGGTATAGAGATTCGGAGCCATTCGCTTTACGACGGGCGTCGAGAGCAGGCCGAGGCCAATAACCATTTCCCCGGCGATGCCCGCGGGAATACTCGCCCGCGGCAGGCCGCTTTCGGTGATCTGAACTTTGAACCATTTGTTGAAAGGCTCAAATAGTTTCAAGAATCCGAACACGAACATCCACGTTCCTAAGAAGAACGAGTTGTATTTTACGACCGTAGTATGTGAGTTATGGTTCACAGGATTCCTGTTCGTGTCGGATGGGTTTGAACTGTGGCTGATCTCATGAGCGAACATTTCTGGTGGACATCGGCCGATAGACCAATAGGGAATGGGCTGCAGCCGGAGCTTTACTCTCGCGGTGCTGACCGCTTCCACGACTTGGACTTGAATAAAATCCAGAAGATCATCAGGTGGGTAACAACTACCGTGGGAGCGTAAAACGTGTAAATGAAGTACACGGGACCGAGATTGAAGCTGGGAAGGTCAGTCTGGACGACACTACGCAAAGTGTTGAGCAGGTCAATGAATCCCCAGGTGTTGAACACCCACACCAGCGCAATGGCGAAATGCCACCGATTCCGCAGAGCGAAGATCGACGCCAAGGCCAGCGCCGCTGCCAGGAGATCACCGTAAGCAGCAGCGGAGAGTGTTTCTCTGGCCAGCTTCGGATCGACCATGCCCGTCACCAACAGTGCCATTCCCACATAACGGAACACGTGCACGAAGATCAATGGGGTGAGCGCAGAATTGAGAGGCAGTTTGGCTAGCGTCGGCCAGACGTACCATTTCGCGACGAGGGCGCAGACGACGCAGCTCAGAACAAGCTGCAGCCAGAAAATTGTGACGCTGTCCATCTCGAGTCGCATGCCCACGGGCTGCCTTTCTTTTCGTTCAATCCCGGTCATTTGTCGGCGGTCGCGGTCGTTCACGGGGAGGAGGGACCCTGAACGTTCCCCCGTCGCGTATTGGCTGCCTATAGGTTTGCGGGTGGGGACGTGTTCGGAGCGAGGGCGACTTCCCAGTCTTTTACGGTCGCCAGGGGTTTGATCAGATCGGCGGGCAGGTCAGATATCAGTGGCTGACCCGTTCGGACGCGGCGTGGCCAGTCCCGGTTGGCCAGTGCGGGTTTGGCCAGCGCGACGAGGTCGGCGGTGCCGGAGTCGATGATCGTGGCGGCGTCGCGGGGATCATTGAGCTGGCCGTTGGCAATGATCGCTAGCCCGCTGTGGTGTTTGGCCAGCATCGCCAGCGTCGGACCGGTGTTGTCGAAAGCTGGGGCTAGAGCGCAGTATTCGGTGGTGTGGAGGTAGTGAATGCCGGTGTCGGCCAGCGCGGTGAAGATGGCGGCGGCGTCGTCCTCGCGGCCAGCCCACCGATGATGGTGGTCTGAGACCTTGCCTTGGGAGACGCGAATACCGACGGCGATGTCCGCCCCGACAGCGGCTACGACGTCGCCGCAGACCTCGGTCGCAAACCGGACACGGTGGGCGACGCTACCCCCGTAGTCATCGGTGCGGATGTTCATGTAGTCGGTCAGGAATGCGTCGAGCAAATATCCGTTGGCTCCGTGGATCTCCACCCCGTCGAACCCGGCGTCGCGCGCCATGCGGGCGGCGGTGGCGAATGCAGCGCGGACCTGCCCGATGTGTTCAACGGTCATCGCCTCGGGAATCGGAAATGGGCCTGACCCGCGGTACATGGTCAGCTGATCGCCTTTTGGGCGGACCGCTGAGGGTGCCCAGGTGGTGGTGGTGTGTGGGTTGCCTTGTGACTGGCTGCCGGCGTGCATCAGTTGGGCGAAGAACTTCGCCCCAGAAGCATGGACGCCCTCGACCACTGGTTTCCATGCCGCGGCCTGGGCGGGGTTGGCGATGCCCGGCTGATAGAGGTACCCCTGGCTGGTCTGCTCGTCTATGTAGAGACCTTCGGTGATCAGCAGTCCGAACCCGCCGTCGGCGAAAACCCTGTAGTAGGAGCCGATCCGATCGGTGGGCATCCCGTCGGCCGAGGCGCTTACCCGGGTCATCGGTGAAAGCGCGATCCGATTGGTCAGGTCAACCCCTCCGATAGAGGTCGACCCGAACAGAGATTCGTGCCGCGGATGCCGCTGAATGGACATGGAGTCAGTCGCCTTCGTCGTCGAATTATGTTGGGTCACTGGTCTTAACGTGCGCCGGTATCCGACGTAGGTTGCCCACCGCACAGCCCCGATTGCGATTCGCGACATCGACGTCGGTAGGTGGCGGTTCGTTGGCTACGCGGTCATCATGCTGAGAAAAAACTGGACTGACAATTCCAATTCAGATAATCTGCGGCCGTGGTGTCACAGGAGGGTCGTCCGACCGCGCGGCTGACAGCTCGCGGTGCGGTCACCAAGGCCCGCATCGTGGCGGAAGCAGCATCACTGGTCCGGGAGCGCGGGGTGGCAGGGACGAGCCTGGACGCTGTCATGAGCGCCAGCGCCACCAGCAGGTCGCAGCTATATCACTACTTCGTCGACAAAGACGCGCTCATCGGCGAGGTGATCAAGACCCAGCTCGGTCTCATCATCGCCGAGCAGGAGCCACGCCTGCGTGAGGTGTCGTCGTGGGATGGGCTGCAGCGCTGGTGTGATCACCTCGTCGCCTTGACCCGCGCCACGCAAGGTGTCGGTGGCTGCCCACTCGGCTCGCTAGTGGGCGAACTCGCCGACCGATCGGACTCTGCGCGCCTGGAGCTCGCACAGTCCTTTGCCGAATGGCAGTCATACCTGTCAGAGGGCTTCGCAGTCATGCGCGACAACGGAGAACTCGCCGCCGACGCCGACGTGGACGATCTCGCGTTGACTATGATGAGCGCGCTGCAGGGCGGACTCCTGATGGCCCAAACTACGCGCAGCGCCCGTCCCCTCGAACTGGCCCTCAAGATGGCACTCGGGCACATCGCTGGATACCGGCAGATCCCGCCACAGGGGTCACCACACTGATCTGCACTGGCCTCGCCGCCAGGCCCAGCCCGCCGTTGGCGGCACGAAGGCGCCGTGGTCGAGGTCCCGCAGGGCCCGACGACCCTTAGGAGATCCTTCCGCCACCTTCTGGGGCGAGCGAGCTCCGGTCCGGATCCATCACGCCGGCCATGGTCAGGATGGTGTCGAGGGTGGTTCGCAACGGGCGGACGTCGCGGTGGACTTGAGCGAGCAGTAGACCCCCTTGCAGTGCTGCCAGGACGGTGACGGCGAGGTCGTCGGGGTCAATTCCAGCCGTCAGGCGTCCTTGACTGTGCAGGGCACGCATCCCGTTCTGGATTGCGCTGGCCCATCGACCGAACCCGGCGGCCACGAGGGTGCGTGCTTGTGGGTCTGACTCGGCCAGCTGGCTGCCCAGGGACCCCAACGGGCACCCGCCTTGGCCCTGGATTGCACTGGCGTGGCCGACGATCAGATCACGCCACGCCGCGAGGCTTTCGGGAGTGCCCAGGTCGGCTTCTTCGGTGGTATTCACCAGTGTGTCGGCCTGGCGCTCGATCACCGCATTAATCAGCTGCTCTTTGTTGGCGAAGTAGTGATAGAGCTGCGAACTACTGACCTCCGCCGCAAGCTTGACGTCTTCGAGAGTGGTGGCAGTCACGCCGCGTTCCCAGATTGACTGCGCCGCAACGTCGATGATGCGGGCGCGGGTGCGTTGCCCCTTGGCGGTCAACTTGATCGCACTGCTGGCCTGCGGGGCCGAGGCACCACGTGGACTTGCTTTTTGGGATTGATAATCCATTTTCGCTCCCTCACAGTGGATTGCATGATCCATTCGACAGTATCCATACCAGGGCGGTTCTGCCCACCTCGTGTCCACAACGACAGGGGTCCGCTGTGACCAGCGGTCCGATCGTCGTCACAGGAGCAACCGGCCACGTCGGGCGTCCCCTGGTGAGTCTGCTCATCGACGCCGGAGTGCAGGTTCGCGCCATTACCCGAGACCCCGCAAGCGCCGGACTCCCCAGCACCGCAGAGGTCACCGACTCCGCCGAAAAGGCGCTGCAGGGAGCATCGGCGGTATTCCTCAACTCCCGGGCCCTGGGTGCCGACCTGGAAGCCGTCGTCGCGCAGGCCCGAGACGGGGGAAGCGTCACCCGACTGGTCGCGCTGTCGGCAGGCAACGCCGACGACGACTTCGAGCGACAACCGTCACGCTTTCGCGGTGACCGCAACAACGAAGTGGAGCAGCTGGTGGTCGATTCCGGCGTGCCATGGGTGAGTCTGCGACCTGCGGTGTTCGCCTCGACCTCCGCCGACATGTGGGCGGCGCAATTGCGAGCCGGTGACGTGGTCAGCGGCCCGTTCGCCGCAGCGTCGTTCGCACCGATCGTCGACTCCGACATCGCCGCAGTGGCCGTCAAGGCTCTCCTCGGCGAGGGCCTCATCGGTCAGCGGATACCACTGACCGGGCCACAGGTGTTTACCGTCGCCGAACAGGTCGCCGCCATCGGCGACGTACTCGGACGCGCGCTGCACTACCAGGAAGTCGACCCTGCACTGGTACGCGACCGCCTCGTCGCTGCAGGGGTGTCAGTGCAATTTGCCGATGCCTACATCGCCTTGCAAGCAGCCGCCGTCGAACAGCCCGCGCTGGTCACCGCAGACGTCGAGGCGATATTGGGCCGGCCAGCAACGCCGTTCGCCCACTGGGTGGACGCACACCGCGAAATGTTCAGCAACTAGCCACATTTGAATAGAAACGGAACAACCATGAGGTTTTCGAAGAAGAGCGTGCTTGTCACCGGCGCGACGTCCGGCATCGGCAGAGAAGCCGCGAAACTATTTGCCCGAAACGGTGCTGCGGTCACTGTCACCGGTCGCGACGAGGCTCGCGGACAAGCAATTGTCGACGAGCTCGCCAGCTCACGCGCCGCGGCCCGCTTTGTTGCAGCTGACCTCAGCGACCCCGACGACGTCGAACGCCTGATTGGCGACGCCGGGCCAACCGACATCCTGATCAATAACGCCGGCTTCTGGGAGTTGGCGCCCACCGAAGACACCACCGACGCGGGTTTCGACGCCATGTTCGCCATCAACGTCAAGGCACCGTTCCTGCTGACCGCAGCCTATGCGCCGGCGATGGCGGAAAAGGGCGCCGGAGCCATCGTCAACGTATCCACCATGGTCGCCTCCCGCGGCATGGCCGGCATGGCAGCCTACGGCGCATCCAAGGCAGCCCTCGAATCACTGACCCGTTCCTGGGCCGCGGAATATGGACCACGCGGGGTACGAATCAATGCCGTCGCGCTAGGACCTACCCTCACCCCTGCTAGCGAGCCGATGGCAGACATGCTTCCCAGCCTCACCGCCGCCATTCCGCTTCGCCGCGCCGCCCAGCCGATCGAGGTCGCACACGCCATTGCCTACCTTTGCAGCGAGGAGGCGACCTACGTCACCGGCGCCGTCGTCCCCATTGACGGCGGGCGCCAGTCAGTTCTGTAGAAGGCCATCACCCGGTACACGGCACCCTCAGAGAACGACACGAGTGCCGCGGGACTGAACACCCGAAGCGAACACCGACATCCAGCGCCAGACCAACCATGTGGGCGAAAGAAGGCAAACCATCGTGCGACGGGCACCATAGGCAGAGCGCGCCAATCCGTAGATTTCATGGTGCCGTCGAACTCAGTCACCGACTCGATCATTAGTTGATCGCAAACGGTTACAAGTTCGAAAACCCGCTAGGCGTCCGTCGTAGGTATCGGCCATCCGCCTCAGATGCGTCGACGCGATCGTCTCGATACAGCCGGCGCCAAGCAGTGGCACGGAGCACCGCCGAATCCTGAACTGCCGATCAGGCGATCACTTGACATTGACGCGAAGGCTTTAGGCGGGGGTCGTTACGAAGGTGATTCGCGGTGCTTCAACGGAGCCACCCCTTGGCCTGTTGTACATCTGTCTACCGCCGGCATTTTTGCTGATCCGATTCGCGCGCACATGTCTGTTGTTGCCTTGGCCGCACCTCGATAGGGTCCTGGGGACACCGGAAGCCCACCTCCAGTGGTTTCAAAGTTGCAGGCAAGGGAGAAGAAGCGTGTGGCGGCCTCAGGCACAGTCGTAGGCTGGGTTGGGCACCTTGATGTCACGGCCATCAAAGGTTTCGCCGTCGCCGCCGCCGAACACATCACCGTCACCGATACCGGTGTGGTCGGAAACCGCGAATTCTTCTTCGCCGAACCCACCGGCCGCCTCTACTCGGTCGACGTCGACTCACACCTGCTCCCGTACTGGTCGCGCTACGAGCCGACAACAAATGAGCTCGCGATCGGGGACGGGCAGACCACGCTATTTCACGGTGCACTGCCCACTGATGGCTACACGGCAGAGTTCGACTTCGAAGGACAGCCTCGGACTGGACAATTCGTAGCCGGCCCCTGGGATCACTGGGCATCGTCCGTCGCGCAACGACCGCTCTCGCTGGTGCGGAGCCTCACGTCCGGCGGAGCGTATGACGCCTACCCGCTCACGATTCAGAGCGACGCGTCGCTAGCAACACTCGGATACGAAGCCGACGGCACACCCCTGGACCGGCGACGATTCCGCATGCAGGTGACGCTGGCCGGCGTCGGCGCGGCGTTCGCGGAAGACGAGTGGGCGGGGCGCACGGCAACGTTGGGAAGCTGCAGCTTGCTAATGGGCGGACCTGTACCCAGATGCGTTGGTGTCGAACATAATCCAGCGGATCGGTCGCGCACAATAAAAGTCCTTCAAACGATCAACCGCGTTCGCGGAGTCGGTCACGGGGAATTCGGTCGCGGGTTGATGTTCGGAATCTATGCGTCGGTGGCCGAACCCGGGGTCATAGCGGTGGGGGACTCCGTCCTCCTAACGAACTGACTTTCGCCTGGCGAACTGAGTTTGGCGAGTCTGGCCCACGATGAACGCCGAAAGCCTTGAGCTTTCTGTAGCCGTGATTCATCGGCCTCGGTTAAGGATGGATATTTGTTTGCGACCAATTGCTGGAGGGTCTAGACGGCGCACATGTCAGCGGACATCCTGCTGATCGACGTGACTACCGTCGAATCCCTACCCTGGCCAGGTCACTGCTAGCCGTAGATCGTGTACAGCCCCTCCCCAGTGTCGAATGCATCGGGGCACGGTCTGCGTCGTCCCATCGGGTCCGTTCCAAAACGGCGAATAGTTAGCGGCTGGCCGCGAAACGGTGGAGCGTAGGGGCAACGCCCCGGAACCCGGCGGTATGAAGCGATGTGTCTGCCAATGCCTGCCCAGGAGCGATATGCCGAGAATGCGCGAGCAATGCCAATGCGTCTGTGCGCTTACCGGCGAAACTGCTGTGGCCGATAGACGGCGCGCCGAGAAGTTGCTGCTTGTTCCTCGATCGCACGGCGAAGGGCACCACCGGCAGCTGATCTCGGCTGTTGATTCAGAGGGAGGCCAAAGCAGCCGATGTCGATAAGGACTGTGCTTGTCGACGCAACGCCGATAGATGGTGCGGAGCCAGGGGGTTCTACGGGCAACCAAGACCTCGCCGCGCTCTTTCGAACCACTGCCGTCAGCACCATCATTGCCGTGTTCATCGACGGAATATCCGCAGCTGCCGCGGTCGCCACCGGGGTGGTCTGGGCGATGAGGACAGAGGAGACTCCGCCTCCGGCATTGTGGTGTACGGGTCTTTTCGTGCCGATAGTCGTTGTGCTGCTTGGCCTGCGGTCGATGTACCGGCGCAACCTCGACCGCAAATTGTTGAACGAGATTGGACCTCTGGAGACTACGGTGGCGCTGGCGGCGATGCTTGTGCTGTCTCTGATGGTTCTTGCCGACGTGGAAGGCTCCCGAGGCGGGACCGTAGCCCGGGCGTGGGTCTGCGCCGCTGTGCTCGTACCAGCGTTCCGACTGATCCATGCGACCGTTCAGCGGCGCCTGCGACGTCATCTCCGTCTGCTGTCACCGACCCTGATCGTGGGCAACGGGCTCGTCGCCCATCAGGTGATCGAGCGGCTGAAGAACTCCCCGGAGTATGGGCTGGCCCCGATCGGTGTGCTCTCCGTCGATGCGCTGTGGAACGGATCCGACGCAAGCTCCACCTTCGACACCCCCTGGGTGGGCTCACCCCATGCCGTTGAAGACATCATCGGGACCACCGGCGCGGAGGCGATCATCGTCGCGTTCTCCCGGACACCAGATCAGATGCTGATCCAGGTGATCCGCATCGCCCACAAGCGCGGGTTGCGAGCGTGGGTGGTTCCGCGGATGTTCGACATAGTGGGCGAGCAAGCGCGCGTCGAACATGTTGGTGGCCTGCCGCTGCTGGCGCTGCCACACACCAGCCCCCGCGGCTGGCAATTCACCACCAAGCACGTCAGCGATCGCGTCATCGCCGGCCTGGGCCTGCTGGCGATCTCGCCGCTTTTTTTGACGCTGATGGTTCTGGTCAAGGCAAGTTCGCCGGGACCCATCTTCTTCGGGCAGCAGCGCATCGGGCGCAACGGCCAGTGTTTTGGCTGCCTGAAGTTCCGCAGCATGCGGGCGCCACGCGCCTCTGACGCGGACTTCGAACTGGGTACCGGCTCGGCGCCAGGCGGCATCGAGGGGATAGACCGCCGGACGAAGATCGGCAAGATCCTCCGTGCGTCCTCCATGGACGAACTGCCCCAGTTGATCAACGTCATCAAAGGCGAGATGAGTTTGGTCGGACCACGCCCCGAGCGCCCGGAGTTCGTCGAGCTGTTCGAGATACAGATCCGTCGTTACGGCGAACGCCATCGCGTCAAGGCTGGTATCACCGGCTGGGCTCAGGTGCATGGCCTGCGTGGGCAGACTTCCATTGCCGACCGCGCCGAGTGGGACAACTACTACATCGAAAACTGGTCGCTGGCACTGGATCTGAAGATCCTGGCACTCACCGTACTCGCAGTGCTACGCCGCGCGACCTAGCGCGGGCCGCTCGACACAATCCCAGGTCGGCATCCGATGCGCGCTCGCTCTTAGGAGATGTGCGCGCTCAACCCCTCCCGCTTACCATTGGTATCAGCGTTTGTCCGGTGCGCGGACGCGACTATTCAGGTGCGGCGGTCAACGCGCGTCGAACCTGGACCTGGCGCTCTTCGATGTAGCGACCGATATCTTGCAGCAACGCGGGTTTGCGTTTCACAAGTTCCTCCATGTGCTTGCGGCCAATAGTCAGCACGGTCACCTCGTCAACCGCGTACGCGGCTGCGGCGACGGGTTCTCGGGTCAACGCCGTAGAGCCGGTGAAATCGCCGGGGTCGAGCAGGCGCACCGTGATCATGGTCCCGTCGGGTGCTCTGGCGGCGAGCTGCACCTGCCCCCTGACGATGAACGTCATTTGATTGGGAACCTCGCCGGGCAGCTGGATCACCTCCCCGTCGCCATATCGGTGCAAGCGCACATGCTGACGCAGCCGCCCGACGTCGACATGATTCAACTGCAGTGTCGGTGCAATCATCTGCAACGCGTTGTCCAGCCGCCGCGGCTTCTTGTAATAATCGTCCTCGAGTCCGTCCAGTCGGAGCTTGGCCCGTCGGGCTGCATACCAGATCCACCGTAGGAACGTCGCCTGCGCCTTCGACGCATCGCGCGGCGACGACAACGGAATCTGGGTCCTGTACACACCGGCGCCGGCAACTTTGCACTTGGGCATTTCCCCCGGCGGGAGATAGGGCAAACCGCTCGCCGTCTTTATCAGCATTGCGCACACCTCTTCGGGGGCGTCGCCAGGGTGAAACTCAGCGACCACCGTGATGGCGTGGTCGCCCGCTGGCCGGCTGAGATTAGAGAACGGCGCATCGGCCAGCACCGAGTTGGGGATGACGAACAGGCCCTTCCCGGTATCAAGATGCGTGGCCCGCCAATTCACCTCGACAACGCGTCCGCTACCGCTCTTCGCATCAAGGAAGTCGCCGATCTGGAAGGGCTGCTCGAAAAGCAGGAAAAGTCCGGAGACGATTTGGCCGAACGACTTCTGCAGGGCGAGGCCCAGTACGATCGACGAGATACCCAGAGCGGTGAACAGGCCACCGACATCAGCGCCCCAGACGACCGAGAAGATGACAGCTAGGCCGAAGGCGATCACCAGGAAACGGGCAACGTCGAGGAAGATGGATGGAATGCGTTGCCGCCATGAGCCTTCCGGTGCGCCCTTGAACAATGATGCACTCAGCCCGGACAGTACGAGTACCAGCACCACGAAGCCAAGCGCCGTCGAGAGAATACGGACCGGGGTCGCTTCGGCGGACACCTCGGTCGTCTTGACGAGTAGCACCACGGTCGCGGCAAGCGGCAATATGAAATTGCGCAGCAGCCCGACGGGCCGGGCGTACGCGCTGCCGCGGCGAACGAGTGCTGCGCGGACCTCGGTGAGGAGAACCAAGCTGGTTGGCAGTCCGATGGCCACCCCGACGGCCCAATAGAACCACGTTGCCTGCAACACGCTGGTCACGAGGAACGCTCGACCAACTGCCAGACGGGTTGCGACTCCCCGCCCTGTGTTACCTCGCCTGCCGGGATGAATTCGCGGGTGTCGCGCATCGCGTCGCGGACATCGGAGGTCACGAAGATGCCAGGCCGTACCGATCCGCCCTGCACCTGGTAGGCCAGATCTACTGCTGCGCCCCACATGTCGTAGGCCAGGGTGGTGATGCCGACCAGCCCGCTACTGACCTGACCGGTGTCGATACCGGCGCGCAGCCGCAGGGCGTAACCCCCTTCGCTGTTGAATCCGTCGATGATCCGGTGCATCTCCATCGCGAAGTCAATCGTGCGTCGAACACTGTCGATTCGCGGCGTATTCAGTCCGCAGCTGGCCAGATAGCCGTTGCGTAGCGTCCGAACCCGCTCCACCCCGAGACTTTCCGCAGCCGCGTCGAACTGATGAACCAGCCTGTTCACCAACGCCATCGACTCATCGGAGCTGAGATCGGCGAACAAATCGTCCAAACCGACGATGTCGGCGAAGATCACCGTGGCGCCGTGGTGGTCTCGCGTGATGGTTTCCTCGCCGTCGCGGTATCGGGCGACCACCTCCCGAGGCATCAGCGACAGCATTATTCGATCGTTTTCTCGCCGCTGCTCGTCGAGGAGATCCTGCTTGATCAACAGGTTTCGGCTCATATCGTTGAAGGCCACGGTCAGATCACCGAACTCGTCGTGGGAGGTCACCGGGACGGTAATGCCGTAATCGCCGGAGCTGATCTGTTGGGTCCCGACTTGCAGCCGCCGAATAGGGCGGATGAAGAACCGCGCCAGCAGCAGCGCAGCGACACAAACCACCAGGATGATACCGACGGTATAAACCACCAGCTGCCTGGTGAACACAGACACCGGCGCGAACGCCTCGGCGGTATCCGTCTTGGCTATCAGGCTCCACCGCAACCCCGGGATGTCAACCGGGGTGTACGCCATCAGCGTTTCTCGTCCCAGATAATCACGTTCGACCAGCGTTCCCCGCTGACCTTCCTGAGCTAGCTCGACTGCCTCGCCGCCCACCGGTTGCACCAGCGTCGTGCCCTGCTGCCGGATCGCTTCCTGCGCAACGTCAGGGGGCGTACCAGCGGCAACGACGTCGCGTTCGAAAGCTTCGGGATTCTGCAGGAACAGCCGAGAGTTCGAACGCATCAAGTCATCGGGGCCAACCAGGATCGTTTCACCGGAAGTGCCCATCCCGGACTGCTCCCAGTCCCCTTTCATCGTCATCAGGTCATTGATCTTGGAAATAGGGAACTGCAGCGCCAGAACGCCGCCGACGGGGCCAGGCCCGCCAACCGGGGTGGCGAACCACGCCGTCGGCCCGGTGGACGGTTTGTAGTCGCCAAAATCGGTCAGCGCGACGAAGTCGAAGTCGTTGGAATTGATCGCCTCCTGGTAGGCGTCGGTAAGCAAGCTGCCCCTGAACGGGCCGGTGAGGATATTGGTGCCGAGGTCCACGCCCTTGTAGGCGCTGTAGACGATGTTGCCCCGGGTGTCGATCAACATGGCGTCCTCGAACTGAAACCGCTGCACGATCTCCCGGAAGAACCTGTTGAACCGGGAGTTGGCCGCCGACCACGCGCTGCGGTCACCGGCGTCGTCGAGCTCGATGGCAGCCTCCCAATTGGGAGAATCGGCATCGTAAGCACCGAAGGGCACCGTGTAATACGACTGCAGGTAACGCTGAGCCGGCGTGGTCGGTATCACCTCGTCAATGTCGACTTCCCGACCCGTCTGGGCGAACTCATCTTTGGCGTACCGCTTTGCGTAATAATCGCGCAACGCTTGCTGCTGTGCCTGCGACACGGTCGAGTTGCCGAGTTGGTCGAAGCCGGCTGTGAAATCGGCGATCGCCTGGGTGGCCGTGGACCCGCCGGAATAGACGATCAGCGAATCCTTCAGTTCGACGATCTCATCCTGCAACTGCCGGCTCTGTGCCTGTCGAATTTCGGTCAGGCGACTGAACGCCGACGCGCTAAGCGAGCTTCGACCGGACTGATATCCGATGGCGCCGACGACGGCGGCGGCGACAACGCTGGTCACCAGCAGCATCACCAGAAGTTTGGACTGGATGCTCACATGGGGCGTGCGCCGACGCCGTGGCGCAGCCGAAGACGTTGTGAATTCGGCGGTTTCAGCCAGCCCGTCACTGGGGACAGTTAAGTTCGCGATTGGGTTCAGACGATGACTCCGATCCGCGTCTGATAGTGGTTGCGGCCGCGAAAACAACAGGGATCGAAAACCGTCGCCTGGTCTTCTGCTTGCCGTCAGCCCAGTTGTTGTTGGATGGCGTTGGCCTGCTGCTGCCCGTAGTCGATGACAAAATCATTGGGAGCCGGATCATCTGGAGCGCCGGTGAATTCGACACGGGCTACGGCATTGCCCTGAGCGAACAGCAGCACACTGACCGATTGGGCGCCGCCGGGCGATGAGCCGGAAATCAGCATTCCGCCCTCACCGACTGGAACCTGCTGGACAGCTTGATTGGCAACCACAGCGGCCAGATTCGATTTCTGCTGCTGCAAAGCGTCGCGGGCCGCCACCGGATCTGCCAGCACCAGAATGGTGTCGGAGACCTCCCGCGTGTTATCGCGGTGCGTGAAAACAGTCGCCACACCCGGTTGTCCGTCTGGGTTGAGCAACGCCGGCGCGGCCGAATACGCGGTGGAGTCGGTAACGATGTTTGGATCAACCGGCAACGCGGCATAGTCGAACGGCTCGGCAACCGCCGTGCTGGCACCGCCGACCGTCACCCCTGCGACGAGCAGCGTGCCCAGAGCCAGGCGTGCGGCGACGTTGAGCGGACATGCCTTGCGGCTGAATTCGATTGCACTCAGCACGGATAGCATCCCCGGCCGCGCCAACCGTCCCGCCAATGCCAGCCTGGTCCACACCCCGCGACTCCCGTCGTTCCGCCGCAGTCGAGCAACTGCATGACGACGCGTGGGGCCGGCACAGGCGGCCCAATCAGATCTGCGTTGTCCACGTTGCCGGCGTAAGCGAGCGCAGTCCCCGACACCGATCCTGCTAGCACAGTGGTCACCGCCAGTGCCGCCATTGACATACGCATTCCGCGCGCCCCCCTTCGTCGGCAACCAACATCGAATACATTGCGGCCGAGCATTATCGCCCGTTGACGCCGTCAGTCGGTCGACGATAAAGGTACCGAAACCAGCGGGCCAAGTAACTTACCCATCTGGGGAATCCTGTCGCAGTGAACCCCCTAGTGGCCTATGGTCTGACAAACACTGGGCAGAAGGGCTATTCGTTAGCGATAGCGAAGCTGCTCCCTACTGACTGCCATAAGCCGGTTGGCCGGGCGAGCGCTGTTAATCGACGGTGTAATTGATGTGACACCTCGTGCGAGTCGCCAGCTGCGCTTGCGTCATCGCAGCTCTGCCGTCATCACCGCGGCCTTTCATGAGATGAGCTTTGTTCCTCCAGGTCGCGATGGACCATCCCGTCTGATGTCTGTTGCGATATCTCGTCATCAGCGGAGGCGGCCGCACTCAACCCAAATGCCAGCCGACGCCGATGACTGGTTCACCGCGCATAAATGAACCTGGCCGACACACCCCTACTGATCCACTGCCAGCTTGAGCCGGAGCAGTTCTGCGCTGCATCACAAGCCGAGATAATGGTCGACGTGGCGTAACCGCTGTACGCAATGGAATACCTCCAGTCGTACTTCAGAGACCCCGCGAGTCCGTCGGACCATCTCCCATGCCGGTTACGCTACTGACACAGTGATTCCGGCGGCTAGTGGTGCGGTCATGGTTCGTCGGTCGGACCGCCTCACTGCGGAGAATCCACGAATGTAAGCCGAAGAATGAATGTGAGCAGGCTGAAGATGGTGAGCGCGGAAAGGAGGTCGCCGCCTTGAAACGGATACAGCGTCCCGTCGATAGAGAGCACAAGTACTGTCTCGATCACGCCGAAGGCCAAGAAGAAGAGGCTGCGAAATACGCGGGGGAAGGTCCGGTGTTTTTCGGTTCTGCGCAACTCCACGGTGAGGGTCAACAGTAATAACGGCAGAATCTGCGACAGGGCCGCAGCGGTCGCGCCATCCATCACGACAATTCTGAGGTGACCGGCGGCGGACGACGCGCTTGAGGTAGCGGCGTGTGTCATCGGGACCCACGTTCCTTCGATTTGGGCGCCCAGATTCGCCGTTGGCTCGACCAACCGAAACTCCGTTCGGAAATTAACCAATCCCCATCAAGTACTCACCTGTTGGTGCATTAGGGCCGGACGAGGTCGAGAGTGCGGCGACCAGACTCACCGTATCGACGATTGTCCGGGGCGTAACTTACCCATTCGGGGAATTCGACTCGACGGGATGATTTAAACCGCGGTACCGCATCATTGCGCAGCCCGCATCCTCAATCACCGCCGCCGTCACGGAGGGGATTTGTCCCGCGACGACGCAGCGCAGCGTCACCGCGCAACGCTTGCTCAAGGCGGCGATGCGGAGCGCGCCTCGAGCAGTTGATTGTGGCGTTCGGCCGGCATTTTCCGCTTCACCTTCCGCAGGGTGATCGGTGTCGCGACCAGCTCGCCCTCCGGTTTGACAGCATCTGCAGGTCGTTGAAAACTGAAACAAACAATTGATGCGTGTGTCAATAACCTGGCGAGAAGGCCAACGCAACTCGTCGGGTACATACCAGCGACGCGAGGTGGCAGCGTGATACGTCGGTCGGCCGAACGTGGCATCGCCTGCAGCGGTTGTCGGCTGTGCGTGCCGCCGCGGTACCCGACAATCCTTTCGGTCTGCAGCGCAACGATGGGCGTCGCTGCAAGACCACCTCGCGGCTGGCATCCAAGCGAAAACGAGTTTCACAGCGCCATCTGCTGTTGGGGTCTCGTCCGCACCGTCCCGCTCCCCGACCCCGACACACTCGTGGTCGCGCCCGATGGAAGCCGCCCAGGGTGGGGCAGCGGTGTTTACGCCCGCGCCTCGCTCACCTCAAGGTATCCGCAGACCGCCGATCGCCACCGAATGCCGATCCCCGGGTCGACCGGGGGTCTCCATACAGAGGAGCAAGACTGCGAGTCGTCCTCGACGACCCTGACCGACACCAGAGACGATGGGAGAGGTCTGAGTGACTGAAAGTGATGATGCTGCAGTCATCGACGCGGTCTACTCCGCCGCTGTGGAACCGGCACTGTGGCCCGTCGCGATTACCGCACTCGCCGACCACTTGGGAGCCCACGGCGGCATGCTAGTACGCAACGCGGACGATCCCGAACTCAGTAGCTGCATCGTCGGCCGGATATCGCCGGACATCGCAGACCGCTACATCCGGGAGTACTCCAACAACCCGTGGACCAGGGCCGCGGAGGCCGTTCCGATCGGTGACGTTGCCGTTTTGAGTCGGCTCTATGACCTCCGCGAAGGCCGCCATCTCGCGTGGTATGCGGACGTCCTTCTTCCGACCAACACCCAGGACATGGCCTATTTAAGCCTGCCGGGCTTTACCAGCGCGTCCAGTGTCGGCGGGTTGGCCTTTTGCTTTTCGGAGACGGGTGCACGAAACGTCGACGACGCTGCGCATCGCCTGCGGGATCTCCGCCCGCACCTCACACGAGCGGTGTACCTGTCACAACAGGTCGACGCGGCGCGCATCCACGGTCAACGGCTGGACTACATCCTCAACACATCGCCCCGCCCGATCCTGATGCTGTCCGCAGCTCATCGCGTGGTAGGCCTCAACCCGGCCGCTGAGACATTGTTACGGCAAGAAGAAGGGCTGACAATCAACAGCGCTGGGCGCCTGACAGCGACCTCAGCGGTCGCCGACGATGCACTGCAAGCAGCGATCATTCGAGCAGCCGCCCCTACCCACACCGAAACCGACGGGCCCGCAGTGGTTCACATCAATCGATCACTCAAATCACCCCTGCGGCTGCTGACGAGCCCATTGCCACGCAGCCATGCACTGCCCGCGCTTGATCCCGAATCTCAGGCGGTTGTCCTCGTTACCGTGATCGACCCGCAAAGTACGCGTGACCACACCATCGGCTCGCTGTCGGCAATCTACGGACTCACCCCCGGTGAAGCGCGCGTCGCTGCACTTTTGGCCAGCGGGATCGGTCGCGAGAAGGCCGCTCAAGATCTGCAGCTGTCTGTCGAGACAATCAAAAAACACACCGCATCCTGTTTCCGCAAGATAGGCGTTGGCTCGCAGGCCGGGCTGGCGCGTGCCGTATCCATCCTGCCTATTCAGTAGCGGCGATCGTAGAACGCGGGGGCGTCACGGCGGCGGCGCGCTGGCGCTCGTCGTCGACGGCGGCGCGCCGGCGGGGGTCTGTCGCTCACGTCGCGCTCGCGCGTCGTCGTCGCGTCGTCGTCACTACGTCGCCGCCGCACCGTCGCTGACGGTGACCGAGTGTCGAAAACCAACGCGGGTGCAGCTGACGGGTCTGCCGAAGCATCACGAGCCGGGGCGAAAGGCCCAGACCCATTGGGCATTTCGGACTGGTACGAGCTTGCTGGCAGGGACGGTAAGAGCCGCATCGAACGAGGCTTGCAGTGGGCAAGTCATTCCCGACAGCAGCGCGCATTTCTAACCACCTAGGCCATGGCGGTGCGCCGATGTCAGTCGGTCAACACGGTGATCAGCTCGTTGGCGAGCGCTAGGGGATCGGCGTCAGAATCCGCCCAGAGCTCCAGCCACTCCGAGTTCGCACCGGTGACGCCCCGTAGTGCTTGGACGGTCAGGGCCCGTAGTTCGTCGGTGACTTCGAATCCGACTGTGTCGCCGAGGGTTTGTGGCCCGTAGCTTGGGTCGAGGGCAGGACCGTCGGGCACTTGTGACGCGACGACCGCGGCGGCGGCCAGCACCGCCTCGCCGACGTCGATGTCGATGTAACCCGACGCGGTACCGCGCTCCAACGTCCTTGTGATGAAGCCCAATCGGTCTGCGACGTCAGTGTCGTCGAAGGTGGCGGCCCAATCCGCAGCCCAGTCGTTGTCGAAGATCCCTTCACCCCACGCACCCACCGCTATGCCCCTTTCGGTTCACCAAGTATTTGTTTGGCCAGTTCGCGTCGGAAGCGGAATTGATAGTTGTCGTCGTCGTCGTCGGGATATGGTGCCGCTTCGTACGCTTGCGTGACTCGCCTTTTGCTGCCGAGCGCAGCGGTCAGATACTCCAGGGTGGGATGGTCGCGAAGCACGGTCATGGCTTGCGGATCCAAGGTCTTACTTTCCACCATGAGGTAGCGCAGATTGGGTGCAGCGGCTACCGGTGTGAGGTCGTTGACGTCGCGAAGGTTGGCCAACCACAACACTTTCAGATGGATCAGCTTCGACAGGTTGGGCAGCGTCGCCGCAGGCACCGATTCCAGTTGTAGGTACGCCAGCTGCGAGCAGTCCGACAGTGGTGCTAGATCGCCGAGCTTCGTGCGATACACCGTGAGCTCTTGTAGGTGCGGCAAGGACGCGAGCGCGGAGATGTCGTCGATTCTGCCCAGACGCAGGAACAGCAGGGCCAATCCGGTTGCGCCGCGCAGGAAGTCCAGAGAGTCGACCTTGATGTTGCTCAGAGTCAAGGACCGCAGCGCCGGCAGGTTGCCCAGCACGTTCAACCCCTGCCATGGCCCGTCCACGCCCAGACTGTGGACGTGTGGCAGTTGCTCGAGGATCTCTAGGGAGAGTCGTCGCTTGGTCGGCGAGAGTTCGAGGATGCGCAGGTTCTCGGCGACGTGGCGCAGCCCGTCGACTGACTCGATGGCAAGCGATAGGAAGCTGAACGAGCGTAGCCACGGGAAGTGCTGCAGGAACTCTAGATCGCGTAGATCACTGTCGACGTACAGACCCAGCTGCGGGTACCTGCGCATATAGGTCGACAGGACTGCCCAGTCCTCCTCCGAGGGAGCTGGACCGCTGACGCCGCTGATGACGATGCGGTTGAACCCGGGGTTTTCCGGCAACTGGTCGGCGGTGAGCGGCAGTGTCAGCATCGGCGACGGTGGCCGGTACTTGGGCGCCGTCATTAGGGCGTGGGGCTTGTCACTAGGCAGACACGCTCAAAACTGAATCGGCACATGCTTTTCCGCGCACGCATCGATGACAGCCGCCATAACGTCCTGCGTGCGAATCGTCTCCAGGTCGGCCACAGTCACCGAGCCGCGGTCCGTGCGGTTCTGCGCCGCCACCCGGGAATCCCGCAGCCGCTCAGCGCGTTCAACCACATTTCGGGCGAACCGGCCGTTCTGCATCAGATCCACTCCATGGCTGCCGTCCGGCGCGTGATAGGCCCGCAGAACCCGGCACGCCGCACTCATGGCTTCCTGTGCGTGCGGTTCGATGACGGTGGCCCGGGGTCGCCCATACCGGATGGCGATCTCGACCAACTCGTCGGGACTGTAGGACTCGAACCGCAGTTTACGGTTGAACCGACCTGCCAAACCTGGGTTCACCGTCAGGAATTCGTCGACTTCTTTCTCATACCCCGCACCGATGAAGCAGAAGTCGAAGCGGTGCACTTCGAGCGCCACCAGTAGCTGGTTGACCGCTTCCATCCCGATCATGTCCGGTCTGCCGTCGTGGTGGCGCTCGACCAGGCTGTAGAACTCGTCCATGAACAGGATCCGTCCGAGCGACCGGTTGATCAGCTCGTTGGTCTTGGGACCGGAAGAGCCGATGTGCTCGCCACAGAAGTCGGCCCGTTTGACCTCCACGATCTCCGGGTGCCGGACGATTCCCAGCCCGGCGTAGATCTTGCCGAGCGCCTCAGCGGTGGTGGTCTTGCCAGTGCCCGGCGGCCCGACCAGCAGCATGTGGTTGGTCTGATTGGTCACCGGCAGGCCGTGCGCCAATCTCAGTGCGCGGACTTCGATCTGGTCTTCCAGCTCGGCGACGGCGCGCTTGACCTCGGCCAGGCCCACCTGGTGGTTGAGCAGTTCCCGCCCTTCGGCGAGCAACTCGGTACGACGGCCCTCGTTCTCTTCCTGCTGGCGGTCCTCCGAGGACTGTTCGGTGGAGACGTCCCACCGGTTGGTCCTGCTGTTGATGGTGTCTTCGTCGGTGATCACCAGTTGCAGCGTCGGGTCGTTGAGCGCCTGCTGCGCCGGGGCGATCAGCGCGCCGTTGATGGTGGCCTTCGACAGCGCGATCTGCGCCTTGTCCTCTTCCCCGAGTTGTCGGTGCGCCATCCCCCGTACGTAGGCGATATCAGCCGCGATCAGCGGGAAGTCTGTCGGATCGATGGCCGCCACCATGACGTCGGTCAGATCGCGGCGCCGCGCCTCGTTCGGGCCGCGGGCGGAGCGCAGTTCGATGCGGTCCGCCCAGTCCAGAGCCACCCGGGCCTGTCCGAGGTGGGCGGCGGCGTGGGCGGCCAGCGCGTTGGTCGCCGCCGTCACCGCGGACATGATGATCGCCTGGGGCGGCAGGATTCTGGCGGCCACCGAGATGACGTCGGGCCAGCGCTGCGTGGCGTACATCAGGTACGCCAGCAGGTACTGCTGCCACTGGTGGTTCTCCCAGGTATCGAGCAGGGCCGAATCATCCAGCAGGGCTTGGGCTTTCTCGAATTCGCCGGCGTCGGTCAGCGCCGAGGCCAGTGCCATGCCGGCGTGCGACGACTCGGTGGCCGAGATGGCCAGATACGGCCCTGCCTTGATGTGCGCCGCGAGGGTGGAGCCGATCCGGTTGGTCTCGCGGTGCAGCCGAACCCCATAGGTGTAGAGCTGTTGCAGGGTGGCGAGCTCGTCGTCCCCGGCGGCGATCCGGCCCAGCCACGCATCGGCCATAGTGGGGTCGGTCTCGGTGGCATCGCGAAAGCGGTCCAGGGCGCTGGCTGCATCGGTATCGAGCAATGCCATGCCTTGATCGAACTGCCGGCGCGCTGCGGCAGTCTGACTGCTACTACTGGTGGTCATCGTCTCTCGTTTGCGAATTCGCGTTCGGCGGTCAGGCTCGTCGGCTCCGACGAGATGTAGCGGTTTTCGGCGCGGAACAACTCCACCTCCACCAGGTGCACCCGACCGGCCGCGGTCACTTCGACCGTCGCGGGCCCGGTCTGGGTGATCACCACGTCCGCCGAACCCCGAAAAGCCTCCCGCGGTCGCCCGACGGAGATGACGGTGTGCGGACGCGGCGTGGGTGTCATCGATCCGTCGATGACGCTGACCGTGGTGCCGGCCACGGGCCGGGTGCGATCGGTGACAGCGACATCGGGCATCCGGACACTGGACCAACGCCGTAGGTCCTTGGTGTGGACGGTAATCCGTTCCCCCGCGCCGGCGGTCCGCACCACGATGCGTTTGGCGAGTGCGTCTTCCGCGGCGATGTGCACCCGGCTGAACTCGCCCGCGTCGCCGAGCGGCAGCATCAGCCGGTCCCCCGCGCCGAACTTGCCGATCAGCACACCGGACGGGCCCACCGGCAGGACGAGGCTGGCCGGCGCAGGTCCGCGGCGGATCCCGCGCAACCTGATGGTGGGCCCGCACAGGCTGGCCGCGACGGCCGACGCCTGCTCCCCCGGCAGCGTGCGCAGGGCGACGCTCGGTGGTGCGGTGGGCGGCTGGGCGGTGCGCACCGTGACCGTCGCGGTGGCGGTGCCATCCGGGAAAAGGGTGACGTTCTGCATGATGCCGTCGGCGCGCCACGACCAGGCCTGCGCCAGGCCCTCGGCGGTGAGGTCCGACGGGCGGTACCGGTAGGTCGTGAGCCAGCCGGCATCGCTGCGCACCGAGCGCCACCGCGCGCGACCGGCGTCCAGTGCCGAACGCCCCAGCCGGCGTTCCATCTCGACGATGTCCGTCGCCGTCGCCACCTTGGCCCGAATCCCGTTGCAGCGCAGAGTGGCACTGATACGTTGCGCCGCAGCCAGGGCCGCGGTGCCTGCCGTCAACCGCCACTGCAAGGCGTTCGCATTCGGCAGGACCGGCACCCGCGCGATCAGCCACGTCTCCCGCTGACCGGCATATGGCGGTGTGCCGATCAGGGTGTCGTAGACCCGTGAATAGTCGCCGGTATTGCGCCGACGGCTGCCGGCACTGACCACGCTGAGTGATTCGACGGTCAGCCCCAGGCTCTGATGCAGCAGATGACCCAGTTCGGCGATGTCGATCGTATTGTCGGTGCGCGTCGCAGTCGAGCCGGTGAACAACGTTGGGACATGGGCTTTTCCGAGCACCTGCACCGCGACGACGGCCACCCCGTCCTGATAGCGCACACCGCCACCGGCCCGGTCGTTGGCCACCGTGACGGGTTCGCTCCACACGATGGGGCGCTTGCGGCGCAGGAACAGCTGGACCCACGACCACACCGGCTGCTGCCACCACCGGATGACGAGCAACACCAGTCCCAACACCAGACCCACTGCCGCACCGGGCAATCCGAACACCGTCCAGCCCACCAGGCCGGCCAGCAGCACGCCGATGACGACGGCCAACCGCACGGTCGCGCTCATCGGGCCCGCCGGGCGCGTGTCACCAGCGACGAGATCAGCACAGCCCCCGCCACCACACCGGCGAACGCCAGCGCCACGTTGCGCGCCCGGTGATCCGGTGGCGCCGCAGGCGGCGGTGGCACGATGATCCTGGACTGCGCGTCAGGTGCCAGCCGCGCACCGGGCGGGACGTTGAAGGTCAGGGCCGCAACGGGATCCACGACGCCGTAGCCGACCTGATTGTCCACCCCGCGCGGTGGATTGTGCGCGGTCTGCAGGATGCGGTTGATCACCTGGTGTGCCGAGAGGTCGGGGAATTTTGCCCGTACCAGGGCCGCGACGCCACTGACGTAGGCGGCGGAGAAACTGGTGCCCCAGAACGGGGTGTTGGGTTCGCCGGCGCGGGTCGGCGGATAGGCGTTGACGGGGCCGCCGCTCTGCGGCGAAAGCCCCATGATGCCGACACCGGGCGCGGCGGCGGCCACCCATGGACCCGCCAGGCTCTTCGGCATCGGTGCGCCCGCGTTGTCGACCGCCCCGACCGACAGCACGTAGTCGGAATACCAGGACGGCGACGACACCGTCTTGACCTGGTGCCAGTCCCGCGGGTCCGAGGTGTTCAGCGGGTCGAACAACGGGTTCTGCGCGCAGTTGTCCTCACCCTCGTTGCCGGCCGCCGCGACGATCACCGCGTCCTTCACGGTGGCGGCGTACCAGGCCGCGGCACCCAGAGCGCGCTGATCCAGCGGGTCGGCAGCCGAGACGCAGGACGTCACGCTGATGTTGATGACTTTGGCGCCCACGTTCGCGGCATGCACGATCGCCTCGGCGAGCGACGCGATGGTGCCGGCCTTGCGTCTGGCCTCGTTGTCACCGGGCTGCGGGTCGACGAATTCGTAGGCCCGGGACGACTGCCGGATCGAGATCAGCACGGCGTGTGGGGCGACACCGGCCACCCCGTCAGGCACGCCGGGCGGGGGTGGCGGTACCTCGGGATCGTCGGGACCGCCCGGGGTCGGATCCCCGGGGCCGGCCGCCGGTTGGTCCGGCGGCGGCGGAGGCGGGGGAGGCGGGGGCGGCGCCGGTTTTGTTTCGGTCACCGTCACCGGGACGGGCGGCGGCGGGGGCGCAGGCGGTGCGGGTGCACCGCCTGGCGGCGGCGGCGCCGCGGTGACCGGCGCCGGGCCCGCGGGCGGAGGAAACGCCGGGGCGGGCGGCATCGGGGTTGGCATCGGAGTGCCCTGCGGCGCAGCGCCGATCAGCGAGGCCACGATGGTGCCGTGCGAATCGCAGTCCATCAGGCCGTCGCCGCCCATGATGTAGTCGCCGCCGGGAACGACGGGGAGCCGCGGATTGGGATTGATGCCGGTGTCGATCACCGCGACCGGTACACCGTTGCCGGTGGAGAACTGCCAGGCCGTGCTGATGTTGAGGGTGGTGAATCCAGGTGCGGCCGCCGCGACGTTCGGATCGGCCACGGTGATGGTCGGCATGCAGGTGTTGCTCTGCCGCATCGGCTGATCCGGACCGGGCGGACCGTCCGGCGGCACCATCGCCGGATCCACCGCCGGTGGTGGAATGCCTTGGGCCGAAGGTATATTGGCGCTCAGGCTGATCAGGCCCAGCACCGTCAGCGCTGACCCCAACTGGCGCGCACGCAAGGCGACGCTCATCGCATGCGCACCCATGTGTAGAGCCCGCCGATCCACGCAGCCAGCGGCAGCGCGGCGACAATCGCCAGCAGTTCGAGCCACTCGGCGATCATCCGCACCAACGGGGTGAAGCGGGTGACCGGGACCAACAGCGCCGCCACCAGGCCCGCTCCCGCGAACACGGCCAGCGCAAGGGTGCCCCAGAGCACCGCTTCGCCGGACGCGCCGGGTGCGTCGAGCACGTACTTGACCACGCCTGCGTAGACGGCGACGGCGGCACCGCACACCAGCGCGACGGCCTGGCGTTTGTCGGCGAAGGTGCGACCGCGGCTGATGAAAATGAGTACGAAGAGCCCGGCCAGCACCGCTGCGGCGTTGCTCTTCTCCTGCCCAGGCATCAACGTCCACCACACCGCCGGGGGCAGCGTCATCGCCGCACCGATACAGATTCCGGTCAGCACGCTGTTGGCCCGCCGGGCGGCCACCGCGATCTCTTCACCCCGGGGCGTGGTGTCGGGGTTGGGTTCGTTCTGCTCGTCGTCGCCGGCCTCGTCGTCCACCGGGGCGACCGCGTCGACCGGCAGACCGTCGCTGCGGCGGAACACATCTCGGCCGGTGATGGAGCCAAAGTACGGCGGCCGGATACGCGCCGCCCACAGCGAGATCGTCGGCGACAGCGTCAACAACAGCAGCAGTGCCACCAGCGTGCACATCCCAAGCCATTGCGCGGGGATCGGCTGCCACATCCTGGCCACGGCGACTGCACCGCCGAGTCCGCACAGCGTGACGACCGTGGCCGCGACCGTGACGTGCCGCCGGGTCAGCGAGGCCAGGCCGCACGTCAGCACGACGACGGCCAGCGCGGTGATGAACAGGTGTGCAGCGCCGAGCGGACCTGGCGCGGCGGCGCCCGCACTGACCGCCAGCATGGGGATGGCCAGCCAGCCGAATCCGCTGAGCAGGTCGGTGCGTTGCGGCCACGACCGCCAGACCGCCGCCGCCCCGCCTGCCGCCAGGAGACCGACCGCACCGGTGACGATCGTCGCGGCGTACGAATCGGTGTAGCTGCGCGTCCGCAGGGCCAGGCCCAGCACGGTGAGGGCCGCCAGCGCCAGGATGGCCAGCGAGGTGTGAGCGGCGGTGACGGGGGTGACAGGCTGGAAGAGCCGCTTGCCCACTCGCGCCAGCCCGGTCGACAACGATTCGTACTGCGGTTCGAAGGAATCGCCGTCGACGGCCGGGGTGAGCACCAGGGTGGCGCCGTCCTCGACCCCGAGTTCGTCCAGCGTCCTGCTGACGTCGAGGCGGGTGCCGTTGGCGCGTTGCAATTCGTACCCGACGCTGGATTCCAGGCCGGTCAATCCGCGGCGCCGCAGTTCTTCGTTGAGCAATTCGACAACATCGTCGATGAACACTTCGATTGGCACCGAAGCGGGATACACCTGCGATACCAAATGGTCGCCGCAGACCACTGCGACCGCGCACCGAGCCGGGAATGAAACCTTCGCCATTACTGCGGCCTGTCGGCATCCGGTGTGTACTTGTCAGCCAACGCTGCGGTGATCTCGAACAACCGCAAGCGCGTCTTCTTGTTCAATTCGTGTTGTACGTCGATGATGCCGCCCTTGGCCAGATGCTGGTCGTACGGCATGAATTCCACCGTCGCTCCCGATTGCCCGAAGCGCTCGGTCAAATACGCCCTGGCTTCTTTATCGTGCGAATTGCGGCTGTCGTTCAGCACGACCATGCTGCGGGAGACCAGTTCGTGATAGCCCATGGCGCGCAGCAGGTCGATCGCCCTGGTGACCGGAAGTGAGGTGTCCGCGGTCAGGCCGGAGACGAAGACCAGGGTGTCGCAGGCATCGAAGACGGCCTTCATCACCGGGTGCTCCAGATCGTCGGACGTGTCGACCACGATGACGTTGTGCGTCCGGCGCAGCCGGGACAGCACCCCGGCGAACATCGACGGCACCAGTGGCCTCGGCTGGTCCGACGCGCGGTTGCCGGCCAGCACGTCCAGGCCAAGTGCGTTCTGCCCCAGGTGTTCTCGAATGTCGGCGTAGCCCTGGACGTCGGTGTCGTTCAGGACGGCGGAGTAGTCGCCCGGGGGCGCCTCGTCGATGCGCCCCGCCAGGGTGCCGAATCCTGGCGCGGCGTCGATGGCGACCACGTTCTCCGGACGGCATTCCCGAAAGACGGCGCC